>NZ_CAUQWC010000201.1:0-6440 GCF_963521695.1 uncultured Microbacterium sp.
GGTCATCGCCCGCGCGGCGCACCTGCTGCGCCTGGTCACCGCCGCGGGCGACACCGGCGCGAGCGTCGGTGACCTCGCGCACGACGCGGCCCTGACCCGCCCGACGGTGCACCGCCTGCTCACCGCGCTGCGCGCGGAGGGATTGGTCGACCGCGACGACGCCTCCGGACGGTGGTTGCCGGGGCCCGAGCTGTATCTCATGGGGAGCGTCGCGGCATCCCGATTCGATGTCACCGCCACCGCGCGCGACATCGTGCGCTCGCTCGCCGTACGGACGGAGGAGAGTGCGTTCCTCTCGGTGCGGCGCGGCGACGAGACGGTCTGCCTGGTGCGCGAGGACGGCAGCTTCCCCATCCGCTCCTTCGTCCTGTCGGAGGGGGTGCGGTTCCCGCTGGGCGTCGCGTCGGCCGGACTTGCGATCCTCGCGTTCCTCCCGCCCCAGGATGTGGACGCGTACCTCGAGCGGCATCCGGAGCTGGCGGAACGGTGGGGGTCGTCGCACTCCCCCGCGCGCCTGCGCACGCGCATCGCCGACACCAAGGCCCGCGGGTACGCCGTGAATCCGGGCCTGATCGTCGAGGGCAGCTGGGGTCTGGGCGCGGCAGTTTTCACGCGGTCGGGCGACCCGCAGTGGGCGCTGAGTCTGACCGGCGTCGAGTTCCGGTTCGGCGGCGAGCGCCTGGCCGAGCTGGGGCGCGTTCTGCTGGCTCATGCGCATCAGTTGTCGACGCGGATCGCCGCGCGGTCCTAACCGCGTTCCGCTTTAGATACCTCAGGTATATACCTGCGGTATGCTTTTCTCATGACCCGCGACGACGACCTGCAGAGACTCCTGCTCGCGGTGCACGCCCTCACGCGCATCGCGGCCATCGACACCCAGAACGACGCGCCGTCGGCGCAGTGGCGCACGCTCACACTGCTGCGCGACCACGGACCGCAGCGGCTCGGCGATCTGGCGACGCTGAGTCGCGTCACGCAGCCCGGCATGACCCGGCTCGTGCATCAGATGGATGCGGCGGGGCTCGTCGAACGCGCCGCGCACCCGAGCGATTCACGCGTCAGCGTCGTCCGCGCGACCGACGCCGGCCTGGCGGCACTCGCCGGCTGGTTCGAACAGTTCCGCGCGGCGCTCGCGCCCCACGTCGCCGATTTGTCGGGGACGGAATGGGATGCCGTCGGCGTCGCCGCCTCGGCGCTCTCGCTGCGCGTGGGTCTCGTGCCCGTCGCGCCTCTCACCCACGAACGGAACGAGGTCGTCCGGTGACCGCCGACACCGCAGCACCCCGCATCTGGCAGCAGCCCGCGCAAGTGTGGGCCGTCGCATTCGCGTGCGTCGTGGCGTTCATGGGCATCGGGCTCGTCGACCCCATCCTTCCGGCCATCGCCGAGTCGTTGCAGGCCAGCCCTGTCGAAACGGAGCTGCTGTTCACGAGCTACCTCGTCGTCACCGGCCTTGCGATGCTCGTGACGAGCTGGATCTCGAGCCGGATCGGAGCGAAGGCGACGCTGCTGGTAGGCCTGGCTCTCATCGTGGTGTTCGCGCTCCTCTGCGCCCTAAGCGGCAGTGTCGACGCGATCATCGGTTTCCGCGCCGGGTGGGGACTCGGCAACGCGCTGTTCATCTCGACCGCTCTCGCCACCATCGTCGGGGCGGCGTCGGGGGGTAGTTCTGCGGCGATCATCCTGTACGAAGCCGCCCTCGGCCTCGGCATCGCCGTGGGACCGTTGCTGGGCGGCATCCTGGGCGAGGTCAGCTGGCGCGGACCGTTCTTCGGCGTCGTCGCACTGATGGCCATCGCGTTCGTGGCCGTGATGCTGCTCCTGCATGGACCCACTCCCGAACGCACGCCTCTGGCGTTCAGCGCACCGTTCCGTGCTCTGGGTCGACCCGCGCTGGCGATCCTCGCCGCGACCGCATTGTTCTACAACACCGGCTTCTTCACGCTGCTGGCGTTCTCGCCCTTCCCCCTCGGCTTCGGCGCGATGGGCATCGGCCTGACGTTCTTCGGGTGGGGTCTGGGACTGGCGGTCACCAGCGTGTGGGTTGCACCGCTGCTGCTGCGGCGTCTGCGGCTGACTACGGTGCTGCTCATCGCCCTACCGCTTCTCGCCCTCGATCTCGTCGCCGCCGCGTTCGTGGTGTCGTCGGCCGCCGCCCTGGTCATCTGCATCGTGGTCGGCGGACTCGTGCTCGGCGTGGTCAACACCGCGCTCACCGAGGCGGTGATGGAGGCGACCGACCTGCCGCGTTCGGTGGCGTCGTCGGCTTACTCCGCCGTGCGTTTCCTCGGCGGCGCCGTCGCTCCGCCGCTCGCCGCCCTGCTGTGGCACGCCTTCAACGCGGGTGTTCCGTACATCATGGCGGCCGCGTCGGTCGTGATAGCCAGCCTCTGCATCCTGATCGGACGCCCGCTGCTCGCCCACATCGACGGCGCGCACCCGGATGCCGCCGACGAGGGCGCCGCGGTGCTGGTGGGCGACGCGGCGTGACGCCGCGGAGCCGGTGGTGAGGTGCCGGATGTCGACACTCGATCGGGAACCGATCGGGCGCGGCATCCGGCGCCTCACCGTGCACGCGTCAGCCCCAGATGGCGGCCAGGCGTTCGGCTGTCGGCACGGGCGCGATCTCGTCGAGGTCGTCGAGCGTCATCGGCTCGAGCTTGCTGAACCCGCGATCGCCCTTCGTGCTCTCTGACGCCTCGACCTCGGAGAACGAGTACGACGGCGAGACGCTGCCGGCGACGGTGGAGGTGTCCATCGCGAGGTCCGACCACGTTCCATGCAGGGAGTTCGCCGCGAGCACAGGCTGACCCCCCTCGTAGACGGGGTAGCGCTGCTGGCTGGTCTTGCCGCCGACGACGACGGTGTTGCGAATCTCGCCGCCGTTGTTGCTGCCCGCGATGATGCCCTGGTTGGACGACGCGAAGACGGCGGAGTCCTCGATCACGATGTCGGTCATCGTCCCCTTGCCCGAAGTGGTCACGAACTGGATCGTGTCGGTGTGGGCGTTCGAGCCACGAGCCTTGTAGTGCGGGGCGGCGTACAGACCCGAGAAGGTCAGACCGTCGATGTTGTACCCGTCGGCGGACTTGACCTCCATGCGGTCGTAGCCGGCGCCGGCCACGGCTTCGGTGCCCGCCACCACCTCGACCACGTCGGCGTCGCGCACTCCGCGGCCTCCGTTGGCGGTCACGAGGAGCGTGCCGACCGTGGTGTACCCGAAGCCGAACGACTCGACGTTGCGCAGCATCACCGACGTGTCACCCATGTCGATGCCGACGATCGACACACCGCGGACGCCGACGAAGGCGATCCCCTTGTCTCCGGCGGTCTTGACCGTGCCGATACCGTCACACGCGTCGACCAGGATGCGCGAAGCGCGGTTGGCGTTTCCGACGTCCTGGATGACGCCCTTCGCGCTGGATCCCGAGCCGTTGCCGCCCGTGATGGTTCCCGGCGAGATGCAGATGACCACGTCGTCCGACGTCTTGGCCTCCGCGTTGATCGCTGCGGAGATCGCGGCCCACGTCGGCTTCACCTGCACCACGCGTGCCTCATCGGCACGGGGGGTGTTGGCGGGCCAGTGGGTGCCGTCGGGGCCGACGGCACTGACGGGTCCGGCGGGGTCGGGCTCGGGCGCCGCCGACTCGACCGGAGTCGGAGTGGGTGCGGGCTCGGTCGGGTCCGGCTCGGTCGGCTCGACCGGCGACTCGGATCCGGACTCGAGGTCGGGTTCGGCGGTGAAAGCGATGTCGATGAGACCGCTGGAGGTCTGCCCGACGGTGGGGAAGCCGGCGGAAGCCTTGTACACCCCGGCCTTCGCGGGAGTGACGATGCCGTTGGTCGTCTTCGCCTCGGCGAAGAAGTTCTCGATGGCGGGGATGCGGCCGTCGTTGTCGAGCACACTCACGGTGTACGAGACGTCCGCGTCGAGGTCGAGCGCGATCGGGACGGTTCGCCAGCCGACCGCGGCCACGGGATTGACCGGCGCCTGCGCCAGAAGGACACCGGTGGACGACCAGACCGACGCGCTCACCACACCCGAGTTGGGGGCGTTCTGGTAGAACCGCACGGCCGATAGGGCGCCCGACTCCGCGGGCGAGAAGGTGAAGCCGACCTCGAGCGGACCGGGGACGGGCATCGCGTTGACCTGCGGTCGCGCGCTGTCGGGGAGGAGTCCCACCGGCCCGGTCACCGCGGCGACGCTGGGCGTCGCACTGCCAGTGACCAGGGCGGCGGCGACGGCGACGGTGGTGAGGATCAGGGTGCGTCGGTGGCGGGCGGACGAACGGGACGGAACACCGGAGGCGGCGTTGAGTTCCATGGGCGCATTGTGCTTTCGGCTCGAGCTCAGGGTGCGCATTGTTTCTTTACGCCCCGCGGCGGGTGCAAATGTCAGGACCGCTGCGGCGCAGCAAATCCGACCTTATACCCGCACCATTACGGGTGGATTAAGAATGGACCGCGCGGAGCGCCCTCATTTCAGCTCCCGAACGTGTCGAACGACCGTGCAAACGGAGAAGACCGCCGGAACGACCGGGCCGTCCGGCGGGGAGCACGTGGTTGCGCCGGGCGGCGGCCGAGCCTCGACAGCGGAGCAACCCGCATCAGGACGCGGAACGCGCTATTGACACCGCATTGTCGAGTGCCGGAAGATAGCGGTAACTCGGCCCTTGGGGGCGTGAAAGCGAGTACGAGAGCGTCATTCGACGATCCCTCTGCGATTTCCGCGGAACGCGCGATGAGAATGGACCGCGCGGCCCACCGTGGGACAGGACCAATGGCGTCAACGTAGCGAGCGCGGTTCCGCCGAACGTACGTTTCCGAAGCAATTCACCCGCGCGGTCTACGAAGTTCATCCCCTCGGCAAACGACGTCATTCTCTCCGCCGCGCCAACCGCCTATTTCAGGTCGTGCCGAAAACTCCTGCCGATCGACCACCGATGCCGCTCCCCCGACGAAGCGACTACGGAGTGCCGGAACCAGTAGTGGGGCACTACGGATCATGAGCGCGACCGCGGGATGACCGGCGCCGCGCGCGGTAGACATGATCGTCGGGTCGCCGCTCCGTGCGCGGAGGACACCATCGACGGAGATGGATGTCGTGGTCGGGCGGGGGCCCCTACCACCGGCGGAACGAGGGGGACGGCGATGCTCATCGGAGAGCCATCGATAGGGCGACCGTTGCGATGGACGGATGCGAGGCTCGATCGCCCCTCGCTCTGCGAGTACGGGACCCGGGGCGAGATGTCGGAACCCCGATGCGAGATGATCGTCACCCCGCGGGTTGCACGGGAAGCGGGCCACCCCGGGTACTGCTCGCATGCGCACGACGCCCTCGCGCAGCAGGACCAGGTCTTCTGACGACGGTGACCGCACGGTAAGCGGGAAGACCGGCCGGGCACCACGGAAAGACGGAAGCCCGGCGTCTCATCTCGCGATGGGAAGCCGGGCTTCGTAGCTGGTGCACCCCCTCGGACTTGAACCGAGAACCCACTGATTAAGAGTCAGTTGCTCTGCCGATTGAGCTAGAGGTGCGTTCCATTCGGGCCGAAACTCGCGTTCCGAACCGAGGGATTACGTTACCAGGCGCGACGCGGGCACGCAAAATCGACCGCCGATCGACCGTATCCTTGAGCCGTGTCCCCGATCGAAGCGACGCCTCCGACCCTCACCGACGACCTCGCCCTCGCCCTGCGCCTGGCCGATGCCGCCGACGCCGTATCGATGCGCCGCTTCGACGCGGCCGACCTCCGCATCGACACCAAACCCGACCGCACGCATGTGACCGAAGCCGACCTCGCGACCGAGCGCGCGATCCGCGCCATCCTCGACGCGGAAAGGCCCGACGACGCCGTTCTAGGTGAGGAGTACGGCTCCTCCGGCGACACCGCCCGCCGATGGGTCATCGACCCCATCGACGGCACGCACAACTACATGCGCGGGATCCCGGTGTGGGCGACGCTGATCGCCCTCTCCGTCGACGGCGTCCCCCAGGTCGGCGTCGTAAGCCAGCCCGCCATCGGGCGTCGATGGTGGGCCGCGGTCGGGCACGGCGCCTGGACGACCACGTCATCGGGTGAAACCCGTGGCATCCGGGTGTCGGGTGTGGGTGAGATCGGCGCCTCGAGCATCAGCTTCCAGAGCATCCAGCAGTGGGACGGTGTCGAGCTGATGCCTGCGCTCGAGCGGCTGGCGCGCGCGGTCTGGCGCGACCGGGCTTACGGCGACGCGCTGCCGTACATGTGGCTCGCCGAGGGCCGGTTGGAACTCGTCGCGGAGTTCGACGTGAAGGAGTACGACATCGCCGCCATCGCACCGATCGTGCGCGAGGCCGGTGGCCGGTTCACCGCCTTCGACGGCTCGGACCGTCTCGACGCGGGGTCGTCGTTCGCGACCAACGGCGTCCTGCACGACGACTTCTTCGCCCTGCTGCACGG
>NZ_CAUQWC010000202.1:0-6373 GCF_963521695.1 uncultured Microbacterium sp.
AGCTGAAGTACGACACCTATTCGGTGAACTACTCGGCTCTCGAGCGCGAACTGGGGGCCCCCGCTCCGGGTGAAGACGCGTACGTCGACAAGTGGGCCGACCAGTACAACGACGAGTACGAAGACAAGAAGGCGTAGCTCTCTTTCCTCATACGTGAGTACCGACGCGGGGGTGTCCGGTGAGTCATCCCGGCACCTCGGCAACGGTCGACATTTGTGGCGTAGTCGATCTGTCTTGCCGTTGCGGCACTCCCGCGGCCGTGCGCACAATCACGCGAGCGACAGGACACCGCTGGTCGCACTCTCCCTTCCGGGAAGAGTGCGGCCAGCGGTGTCCTGTTGTTCAGCGGGACGCGCGCATCACACCCACGCGACCCGGGACTCGAAGCGGACGTACTGTGCGCCGCCCGACGCGAAGGCGAAGAGGCCGATCGCGGGACTGTACGAGAAGGCTGCCCCCGTGCGCGACTTGGCCGTGATGTAGTCCGAGCCCGATCCGGTCGGAACGCTCCGATTGTTGAAGGCTGCGCCGTCGAGCCGGCGCAACGCCAAAGTCTCGGAGAACTCATTGGCCGCCCCGGATCCGACCAGCCACTGTCCGGCAGAGACCGCCCGGAAGCCGCCCGTGAGCCCACCTCCACCGGCTCTGGCATTCAGGGCAAACCATCCGAACCCGCTCGGTGCGCTGTTCGGAACGAGAACCTGATATTGGTTCGAAGGCACGATCGTCCCGCTGGCGGTCAGAACATCGAACAGGAGCGCGTCGACGACCTGGTTCCTCGACGGCTTGATCCCGTCAGTGAACGTCGCCAGGTCGAGTCGGGTGCCGCCGGCTCCCGCCGAACCAGCCGGGCCGACGCGCGCCGTGGTGGACGCCACCAGACCCCACGAGGTCGCGGTGAAGGTCACCGACGGGACGGCCGCGTTGCTCACACTCACGACGACGCTGGCAGAGCCGTTGGCGGCGAAGATCGCGGTGGGCCCGTTGGGGTAACCGATACCGGATCCGCTGTTCGTGACCGTGACATCGCGCCCGGGCCAGCCCGACAGACTGATCGTGGCGTTGCCGCCGGCCCCGATCTCCGGAGGTGCGGAAATGGCCAAGGTCGGTGTCGACACCGTAAAGGCGCCGCTTCCCGACGCGCCCAGACTGGACGCCGACACCGTTCCTGCGCCGACCGGCGTGTTGCCTCGCGTCTGCAGCGTCGTCTGGACCTGCCCCGCCGCGTTCGTTGTTCCGCTGGCGTTTTTGAGACCCACTTTGCTGTACGTGGTCCCCCATGACACGGTCCGATTCGCCAACGGGGCACCGTTGGAGTCCGTCACCGTCGCCGTCACGGTGGAAGCCCCGCCCGCGCCGATCGACGACGGCGAAACCGCCACCGCCACCTTCACCCCGAGCATCGTCCACGACGCGTTGCCCGAAGCCCCCGACGACGAAGCCGTGAGCGTCGCCACTCCCGCCGCGGTCGCCGTGGTCGACCTCACCGTGGTTGAGAACTGTCCCGACGCGTTCGTCGTCCCACTCGCCGCCGCGAACGACACGCCGGACCTCGAGGTCGACAACGTCACCGCGCGACCCGCCAGAACGGCACCGCTGGAATCCTTCACCGTCGCCGTCACCGTCGCAGAATCACCCCGGACGGACGACGACGGTGAGACCGCCACAGCCACCGCCACGGTCTTGACCGACAGGGCCGCGCTCGCATTGGCCCCACTGACGACCGCCGATATGGTGACCGTCCCGGCCGCACGCGTCGAGGCGACCGTGAGCGTCGAGCGGAAAGTGCCGTCGGACTGCGTCACGCCGGTCGATGGCGAGAAGGACACACCCGCCGCCGCCGACAGCGTCACCGCCTGTCCGACCACTGCAGTGCCCGCCGCGCTCTTCACCGTCACGACCACCGACGAAGTGCCTCCAGCCACCACCGACGAGGGAGACAGCACGATGGACATCTTTTGACCGGACGCCGCCACCGCGGGCGACGACGCGGTCATCACGATGGCGGGAACGGCGACCGCCGACGCCCCGAGGACCGCCCGTCGAGGAATGCCCGACGATGATGCGGTCGGATTCTGGTTGCTGAGCTGTGGCATGAACACTCCCGAAGTCAGTGGTTCGCAGATGTGCACGAACCGCTGTGCACTGTAAGCCGGTCACTTCTGCGGGTCGCGCGCCCTCGACGTCGATGTCGCCCGCTACAGGGGATGCAAAGGCGGGAGTTCACCTTAAGGTGAAGACCAACGGGCGCGGCGTGTTCACCTTAAGGTGAAGCGTGAGGACGTCGGCTCCATGTGGCGCGGGCCGGGCAAGTTCAGAGAACGACCGACTCCGGTGGGCCCGCTCACGTCACGTCGAGGGGCATGCGGAAGGTAGCTCCACCCGCACTACGCCTTTCGCCGCTCCCCGGCGGCAGCGATGTCACCAGCGATGCCCCGTGCGCCTCTCCCACGCCGCCTCGACCGACTCCCGTCTGGCCATGACGATCGCGGCGGGAACGACGAGCAGCAATGCCGCGCCGAGCACGAGGAGCCCCGCCGTCCATCCGCCGGTCAGCTCGTGCGTCACCCCGATCGCGAGGGGCATGAGCGCCGCGAAGGCGTAGCCCGTGCTCTGCACGAAGGCGCTGACCGCGACGGCGGTCTTGTGCGAGCGCGTGCGTAGACCGAACAGCACGAGGGCGAGCGGGAACATGAGGGGCGGGATGCCGATGAGCACCACCCACAGTGCGGTCGCCGCCGCGGGCGCCACGAGAAGACCGACGATCCCCGTCAGTCCTCCGAGGATCGCCACCGCGTAGAACGGGGTCGTCCGCCCGAGGCGCGCCACGAGCACGGGCACCAGCAGCGAGACCGGAAGCCCCATGAACGCGAACAGGGCGAGCAGACCGCCCGCCTCGGCGGCATCCACCCCGGCGTCGTCGATGAGGATCAGCGGCAGCCACGCGAACATCCCGTACGCGACGGCGGAGTTCACGCCGAACGTGATCACCAGCGCCCAGGTCTGCGGCACCCGCACGATGCGCGACAGCACCGACGCCCGGGGTTGCGCGACGATGTCGGAGCGCGAGGCACGGGCGCGCAGGCTCATCGCGATCCACGGCACCACCGCGACCACCGCCACGGCCGCCCACGTCACGAACGACCCCCGCCAGCCGACCGCCTCAGCGAGGGGCACGGCCACGAGCGGCGGCGTGAACGTCGCCACGGCCATCGTGGTCGAGTACACGGTGGTCATGAGTCCGATGCGCTCGGGGAAGTACTTCTTCACCACGGTGGGCAGCAGCACGTTCGCCACCCCTACGGCGGCAAAGACACCTGCGGTGGCCGCCAGCAGCGTCCAGGCGTCGACGGCGGCCGCGCGCAGCGCCAGCATCACGGCGCCGACGATCGCGGCGACGAGCACCGTGCGCTCCAGCCCGAGACGTCGCTCGATCGCCGGCGTGACCATGCCCGACAGGGCGAACGCGACGGGCGGCGCCATGCCGATGAGCCCGACGACCGCGGCGGGCACCTCGAAGTCGCGGCCGATCACCGTCAGCAGGGGTGACAGCGACGCCACCGCGATGCGCAGCGTCAACGCGAGCAGCACGACGGCGGCCGCGGCGAGCGCGACATTTCCCGCCGCGCGGCGGGTCAAGACTCCTGGCTGCCCTCGACCCAGGCGAGGTACTCCTCCGACACGGTTCCCGTGACGTAGCGGCCGTCGAAGCAGCTCATGTCGAGGTCGACCAGATCGGTGCCCTCCATGATCGCGGCCTTCAGGTCGTCGACCTCCTGGTACACCAGGTAGTCGCACCCGAGCTCCGCGGCGATCTCGGGGATCGTGCGGTCGTGCGCGACGAGCTCGTGGCGCGAGGGCATGTTGATTCCGTACACGTGCGGGTACCGAACGGGCGGGGCGGCCGACGCGAACGTCACGCTGAGCGCCCCGGCATCCCGTGCCATCTGGATGATCTCGCGGCTCGTGGTACCGCGGACGATCGAGTCGTCGACGAGCAGCACGTTCTTGCCCTGGAACTCGGTCGACATCGCGTTGAGCTTCTGGCGCACGCTCTTCTTGCGCACCGCCTGCCCGGGCATGATGAAGGTGCGGCCGACGTAGCGGTTCTTGTAGAAGCCCTCGCGGTACTCGATGCCGAGTTTGCGGGCCACCTGCATCGCCGCCGGGCGGGCGGAGTCGGGGATCGGCATGACCACGTCGATGGACCCCGCCGGGGTGTACTTCGCGACCGTGTCGGCGAGACGCTCACCCATGCGCAAGCGCGTCTCGTACACCGAGACGCCGTTCATCACGGAGTCGGGGCGAGCCAGGTAGACGTACTCGAACGAGCAGGGCGCCAGCGTCGCGTTCGGCGCGCACTGCTGGGCGTGGAGCGTGCCGTCGAGGGCGACGAACACCGCCTCGCCGGGCTCGATGTCGCGCACGACCTCGAAGCCGGCGTTCTCGAGCACGAGCGACTCGGATGCCACGATGAACTCGTCGCGCGGCTCGCCGCCCGGCACGTCGGCGGCGGGGCGCTTGCCGAGGATGAGGGGACGGATGCCGAACGGGTCGCGGAAGGCGAGGAGTCCGTAGCCGGCGATGAGGGCGATGGAGGCGTAGGAGCCCTCGACGCGCTCGTGCACGCGGGCGACCGCGCGGAAGACCTGCGCGGGGTCGAGATCGGGTCCGGTGATCTCGGACTGCAGCTCGGAACCCAGGATGTTCACGAGCAGCTCGGTGTCGCTGCTGGTGTTGAGGTGGCGGCGGTCCTTGCTGAACAGCTCGCGGGTGAGCTCGCGTGTGTTCGTCAGGTTGCCGTTGTGCACCAGCACGATGCCGTACGGGGCGTTGACGTAGAAGGGCTGCGCCTCTTCTTCGTTCGACGCGGTGCCCTTGGTGGCGTAGCGCACATGGCCGAGGCCGATGTCGCCGAGGAGCGCCCGCATGTCGCGCGTGCGGAACGCCTCGCGCACCTGGCCGCGGGCCTTGTGGATGTGGAAGACACCGCTCGCCTCGGCGGTGGCCATGCCCGTGGAGTCCTGTCCGCGGTGCTGGAGGAGGAGGAGCGCGTCGTAGATCTCCTGGTTGACCGGGCCTTGCCCGGCCATGCCGACGATGCCGCACATGAGGTGTTAGCTCGCTCCGTTCGCCGGGTGTCCGGCATCCGCGTAGGTCCCGACCAGGCGCACTGCGCCTCCGTCGACGCCCTTCGCGCCCTGTTCGTACTCGCCTTCGGGGCGCGCGTCGCCACGGACGACGCCGACCTGCCACGTGGCGATGCCCTCGGCCGTGAGCGCCGCGGTCGCGGCATCCGCGATCTCGGGTGCGACGACGGCGAGGAAGCCGATGCCGAGGTTCCACGTGCCCTCGGTCGCGGTCAGCTCGAGCCCGCCGATGTCGGCGAGCACGCGGAACACCGGCGACGGGCTCCACGTCGAGCGGTCGACGTCGACCCAGGTCTGCTGCGGCAGCACGCGCGCGAGGTTGGCCGCGATGCCGCCCCCGGTGACATGGCTGAGCGAATGGATGCCGGAGCCCACCGCCTCGTCGTCGAGCAGGCGCAGCAGCGGCGAGGTGTACAGGCGCGTGGGCTCGAGGAGCGCCTCTCCCCAGGTGCCCCCGAGGTCGGCCGAGGCGGCACCGTAGGCGATGCCCGCGCCGGTGATGATGTGGCGCACGAGTGAGTAGCCGTTGGAGTGCAGGCCGCTGGAGGCGAGGGCGAGCACGACGTCGCCGCCGCGCACGCGGTCGGCGCCGAGGATGCGGTCGGCCTCGACCACGCCGGTCGCCGCCCCCGCGACGTCGTAGTCGTCGACGCCGAGCAGGCCGGGGTGCTCGGCGGTCTCGCCACCGACCAGCGCGGTGCCGGTCATCGAGCAGCCGCGCGCGATTCCCGCGACGATGTCGGCGATGCGTTGCGGCACCACCTTGCCGCACGCGATGTAGTCGGTCATGAAGAGCGGGCGGGCACCGACCACGACGATGTCGTCGACGACCATGCCGACGAGGTCTTCGCCGATGGTGTCGTGCTTGTCGATGGCCTGCGCGATGGCGACCTTCGTGCCGACGCCGTCGGTGCTGGTCGCGAGCAGCGGCTTGGCGTAGTCGCGCAGCGCCGAGGCATCGAAGAGGCCGGCGAAGCCACCGACACCACCGAGCACTTCGGGGCCGTGGGTGCGACGCACGGCCGACTTCATCAGTTCGACGGCGAGGTCTCCGGCGGCAGTGTCGACGCCGGCGGCGGAATAGGGGTTTTCGTGGGGAGCGGAAGCCACCGCAACAGACTACCCGGGGTGGACGCGCGCGCGTTCCGCGCGGGTCGGGCCGGTGGCCGCAGGCGCAAGCGCAAGCAGGGCGGCGGCGGCGCATGTGTCGGCGTCGGCGCAGG
>NZ_CAUQWC010000203.1:0-6367 GCF_963521695.1 uncultured Microbacterium sp.
CGCCCCGCGGATGCGGAGCGCCGGCGTCGTGGTGAGGGTGATCAGCCCGCGGGCGTGGCCTCGGGGGTCGGGGTCTGAGTGGTCTCGCCACCCTGACCCTCCGCCTCGAGGGCGAGCAGGCGCTGCACCGCTGCCGTGAGCCGCGCATCCTGCGTGGCGAACGCGGCCAGGTCACCGCTGGTCAGCGCGGCCTGTCGGGCGGTGAGCGCGTCGCCCGCCTCCTGCAGCGCCGCGGCGTAATCGCCGGCCGGGACGGTGGTGCCGCCACCGGTACCGCCGGTGTCTCCGCCCTGGCCCTGGTCGACGGGGGTGACGGCCTCGTCGCCTGTGTTGGCTCCGGAATCACCGCCGAACAGGGTGTCGAGAGCCTCGCTCAGCGTGTTCTCGAACGCGATCTCGTTACCGAACGCCACCAGCACGCGCCGCAGCTGCGGCAGCTGCGTGTCACCGGACGACTGCACGAACACCGGCTGCACGTAGAGCAGACCACCACCGACCGGGAGGGTCAGCAGGTTGCCGTTCAACACCTCCGACTGCCCCTGCTGCAGGATGTTGATCTGCGACGAGACGGCGGTATCGGAGTCGAACGTGTTCTGCACCTGGCCGGGTCCGGGCACCGTGGTGGCCGCGTCGATCACGAGCATTCTGAGGCGTCCGTAGTCGTCGCGTTTGGCCCCCGCCTGATCCCCGGCGTTGGAATCCACCGCCAGGTAGCCCGTCAGCACGTTTCGTGCCTGTCCACCCTGGGATGCCGGGATGAAGCTCGTGAACATCGAGTACGACGGGTCGTCCTGGCTGGGCATCTTCATCGTCAGGTAGTACGGCGGCTGGAAGGTCGCCGGGTCCTGCGGGTCGTTCGGGGTGGTCCACCGGTTGTCCTGACGGTAGAACGACACCGCGTCGTCGACGTGGTAGACGCCGAGCATGGAGCGCTGCACCTTCATAAGGTCGGTCGGGTAGCGCACGTGGCTCATGAGATCTGCCGACATGGCGCTCCAGGGCTGGAGCGAGGTCGGGTAGATGTTCTGCCACGCCTTCAGCAGCGGATCCTCGTCGTCCCACGCGTACAGGTCGACCGAGCCGTCGTAGGCGTCGACCGTGGCCTTGACCGAGTTGCGGATGTAGTTGATGTCATCCAGTGCGTAGGTCGGGGCCGGGTTGTTCGAGTCAGCGATCGCGCGCGAGAGCGAGACCCCGGTCGAGTACGGGTAGTTCGCGCTCGTGGTGTAGCCGTCGATGACCCACTTGATACGACCGTCGACCACCGTGGGGTACGGGTCACTGTCGAGCGTCAGGTACGGCGCGGCCTTCTGAACGCGCGTCTTGGGGTCGCGGTCGTACAGGATCTGCGATGCGTCGTTGACGCTGTCCGAGAAGAGGATCTGCTCCGACTGGAACTTCAGCGCGTAGATGAGGCGGTTGAAGACGTTGCCCACGCTGGGTCCGCCGTCGCCGTCGAACGTGGTGCGGGTCTCGGTGCCGCCGTCCGCGCCGAGCGGGTAGTCGAGCTCGATCGGATCGGTACCCTCGGGTGCACCGACGATCGAGTACGTCGGCGACTGCTCGCCGAAGTAGACGCGCGGCTGGTACTGCAGATCGGTGAGGAAGCCCGTGCCGGGGATGGCCTGCTCGAGGAACACCGGGTCGCCGTCGGCGGTGCGCTCGTTACCGGCGGCCGCCACCATGCCGTAGCCGTGGGTGTAGACGAGGGTGGTGTTCTGCCACGAGGCGGCGTCGCCGAGCTGGCCGATGTTCAGCTCGCGCAGCGACACCACGGTGTCCTGCGTCTCGCCGTCGATCGTGTAGCGGTCGACGTCGAGCGGGTTCGTGAACTGGTAGTACGCGCGGTACTGCTCGAGCTGACGCACGGTCGGCCCGATGATCGCGGGGTCCATGATGCGCAGCTGCGCGGTGGACTCCGCGTCGTCGCGCAACTGGCCGGCCTCGGCCTCGGTCGTGGCCTGGAAGTTCTCTTTCTCGACGTTGTCGATGCCGTAGGCGGCCTTCGTTCCGTCGAGGTTGCGCTGGTAGTACTGGCTCTCGAGGGTGAGCTCGTTCGGGCGCACCTGGAAGGTGGTGACCGCCCACGGGATGGCCGCGCCCACGACGACGGCCGAGACGACGAGCAGCGCCGTGCCGATGAGGGGGTAGCGCCAGCGGCCGAGGAACGCGGTGACGAAGAACGCCAGGGCGACAATGACGGCCGCGATGGCGAGGATCGTCTGACCGGGGATGACGGCGTTCGCCCCTACGTAGCCGGGACCCGTGATGCGCTCCGAGGGCTCCACCAGCGTGCGGAAGCGGTCGAGCCACAGGCTCGCACCCTGCAGGAGCAGGTAGAGACCGGCGAGGATGGCGAGCTGGATGCGAGCGGCCTTGGAGATACGCAACTCGCGCTGGCCGACACGCACCGAACCGTAGAGGTACGACACGACGGCCGTCAGCAGCAGGCACACCAGCACCACGGCCGAGGCGAACCCGAGGGCGGCCGCGTAGAACGGCATCGCGAAGAGGTAGAAGCCGGTGTCGAGGCCGAACTGCGGGTCGGTGACGGAGGTCGTCACGCCGTTGATCCACAGCCAGGTGGTCTCCCACTGGGCGGATGCGGCGAAGCCGGCGAAGAAGCCGAAGAAGATGGGGATGCCCCACATGGCGAGGCGGCGGAGCGGCTCCACAACCTCCTGGTAACGGTCGAGCTGCGAGTTCAGGCGCGCGTAGACCGGGCGCAGGCGGTAAGCGAGTTGGATGACGCCCCACACCGGCACCGCCATGGCCAGGAAGCCGACGACGAACATCACGCTGCGACCGATCCACTGCGTGGTGAGCACGCCGGTGAAGCCCAGCTGTGCGAACCACAGCCAGTCGGAATACAGGTTGGCGAAGACGAAGAATGCCACGACGAGCGCGGCGATCACCGCCAGGGTGATGGAGACGATCCGTCGGGAGCGATTCGGGGGCGTGGCCTGGTTCGGCACTGAGGTCGTGGTCACCCCTTCATCCTAGGCGCGGCCTTCTCGGGGTAAGCCGTGAATGCTACGATCCCGAGCCACACGTCGGGAGGGCGTCGAGGTCGCCCCCCTCGCGCACCGTCTCCAGCACCGTCAGCGACTGCTCCAGAGTCGATGTGGAGAACACGCGCAGACCGTCGGGCACGTGGCCCACGACCTCGTTGCAGTTCGCCTCGGGAGCCAGGAACATCGTCGCGCCGGCATCCAGCGCCCCGTAGAGCTTCTGACGGATGCCACCGATCGGTCCGACGTTGCCGTCGGCGTCGATGGTCCCGGTGCCGGCGTAGTGCACGCCACCGGTGAGGTCGCCCGGCGACATCTTGTCGATGATGCCGAGCGCGAACATCATCCCCGCGCTGGGGCCGCCCACGTCGTTCAGCTGGATGGTGACGTCGACGGGGAGATCGAACGAGATGCCGAGGCCGACGCCCAGGAGGTACTGCGTCTGCCCGTCCACCGTCGTCTCGCGGGGGGTGATCTGCGAGGAATCCGGGATGCCATCGCGCTCGAAGCCCACGGTGACCGGGCCGCCCGCGGCATCCTGGACCTTCGCCCGGATCCCCTCGACGCTCGTGACGGCCGTGCCGTCGACGGAGGTGATCACGTCGTTCAGCTGCAATCGACCCGCCGACGCTCCGCCGTCGTCGATGGTCGCAACGGTGATCTCCGCCGGAACGTCGTACCCCAGCTCGCGGAGGGCGGCCGCACTGGCTTCGTTCTGCGAGTCGGTCATGAGGGCGGCGTTCTCGGTGTTGCGCTGCTCGGTGCTCTGACCGGCGGGGAAGATGCGGTCGATGGGCACGACGGCGCGGGAGCGGTCGAACCACGCCCCGGCGAGCTCGAGCCACGAGGGGGTGCGCTCGCGATTCCCGCTCACCTGCACCGTCAGCAGGTCGAGCTGCCCGGCGGAGGTGGTGTCGTCTTCGTCGGGCACCGAGATGAGCGGGACGTCCTGTCCGTCGGCGTTCTTCGAGGTGCCCAACGTGTCGAAGACGGGGCCGGGCTGCTGGATCACGTACGCCGAGGGCAGGAACGTGAGGGTGAGCAGAACGAGCGAGGCGATGGTGAGCGCCCACACACCGACGACGGAGCGACGACTCCACCGCTCGCGGGGCGCCGGCACGACGGCGACGTTCTCATCGAACAGGGTCACGGGTGGGGGGTCCTTTGCCGGGTCGTTCGCGTGCGGCGTAAGCGGCGCGAGGCCGGGCCGGCAGATGCGGGGAAGCGTGCGACTAGCGTAGGACTCGTTCCCCCAGACCTGGCTGAAAGGCGGCCGAAATGGCAGACGAGAACCGCGGGCCCGACGACCGGAGCCCCGAGGAGGAGTTCCAGGAGCTGATGCGCCGCCTGATGTCGGGCGACACCAGCGGGATCGACCCCGAGCAGCTCTCCCGCCTGTCGGGCATGCAGATCGACCCCGCCATGCTGCAGCAGGTCATGAACCAGCTGCAGGGCGCTTTCGCGGGCACGCAGGAGGGGGTCGACTGGAGCCTGGCGGAGCGCCAGGCCCTGCACATCGCCAACCAGGACGGACTGGGCGTGACCACGGGTCAACGCACCGACCTCGACCAGGCGTTCACGCTCGCGGGCCTCTGGCTGGGCGAGGCGACGACCATCGCCGACCTGCCGCGACCGCCCCGCGCCGTCACCCGTGGCGCCTGGGTCACTGCGACGCTCCCGGTCTGGCAGGAGCTCGCCGAGCCCGTCGCCACGAGCATCGCCGATGCCCTGACCGCGGCTCTCGGTCAGCAGGCACCCGACGACATGCAGGAGATGATCGCCGGAGCGGGGCGCCTCATGCGCACCGTGGGCGGGTCGCTCTTCGCCACGCAGCTCGGTCACGTCGTCGGGCGGCTCTCGACCGAGGTCGTCGGCGGCGGCGATGTCGGCATCCCGGTCATGCCCGACGGCGAGGCGGCCATCCTCCCGCAGAACTTCGCCGACTTCGGCCGTGATCTCGAGATCCCCGACGACCAGCTCGCGCTGTACCTTGCGACGCGTGAGCTCGCGCACGCCCGACTGTTCCGTCACGCGCGCTGGCTGCGGCTGCACGTGATCTCGCAGGTGCGCGATTTCGCGCACGGCATCCGCGTCGACACCGACGCCCTCGAAGAACTCGCCTCGCGCTTCGATCCGTCGCAGCCGGAAGAGCTGCGCGGTGCGCTAGAGAGCGGAGCGCTGCTGCCCGAGCGCTCCGAGGAGCAGACCGCGGCCCTCACGCGCCTCGAAAACCTGCTCGCCACGATCGAGGGATGGGTCGACGTCGTCACCGAGGACGCGACCTCCCGGCTCCCTTCCGCCGCGCGCATCGCCGAGGCCGTTCGCCGGCGTCGCGCGGTCGGCGGCCCCGCCGAGCAGGCGCTCGGCTCGCTCGTCGGTCTCGAGATGCGTCCGCGGCGTATGCGCGAAGCCGCGGTGATGTGGCGTCAGGTGACCGACGCGGTCGGCGTCGAGGGGCGTGACGCACTGTGGGACTACCCCGACCTCATGCCCACCGCCGACGACATCGACGACCCCGCCGCCCTCATCGCGCGCCTGACGGCTGCCTCCCGGGGCGAAGGGGCACCCTCGGATGCCATGGACGACGCGCTCGCGCAGTTGCTGGCCGAAGAGGCCGAGGGCGGCCGAGCCGACGACGCCGGAGGGGACGGCGCAGACACGGGGGCCGCTGCGTCGTCGAGCGACGAACGACCCGACGACGACCCGGCACCGGGCGACCAACGGCCGGTGTAGGACTCTCGCCCTCGAACGCGCCCGGTGAGGAGACCCACGGTCTCCCCCGGGCGCGTTCGTCCGTTCGGGGGACGCCCGTACTGCGCGGTCCCTCCACGCCGGCGCACGGCCGTGGGCGAGGCGGCGGTGGTCGCTGCCCGGGCGACAGCGGCACCACGCTGGCGGTTTCACGCCTCCTCCCCACGCGCAGAAGTGTGCCCGCGGGTGGGGACAGCGGCATCCGGGGGCGACGGGCGGGTCAGGATCGATCCATGATCCGACTCGATCCCTCCGCTCTCCCCCTCTGGCGCGATGACGGCCGTGTGCAGTTCGGTGAGCCCGCGCTCGCTCACACCCCGTTCGCCGGTCCGTGGGTCGACGTCGTGGTCGCGGCTCTCGTGGCCGGCACGACGCGGGCAGAAGTGCGAGGTCTCGCGCGCGTGCACGGCGCGGCCGAGGGCGACGGCGACGCGCTGCTCGACGCGGTGGGGCCGGCAATCGCCTCCCACCGGCGAGGTACGCCGATCGCCGTGCAGGTCGCCGACGATCTCCCGGCGCGTGTCGTTCGAGCCGTCCTCGCCGCCCTCCCACCGCGTGCGAGCGTGCTCCCCTGGGCCGGATCGGCCGGGCACCCCGTTCCCATC
>NZ_CAUQWC010000204.1:0-6336 GCF_963521695.1 uncultured Microbacterium sp.
CCCGCGGCCGGCGCGCCGATCGGGATCGGCCCGCGGCCCGAGCGCGCGCCGAGGTGGGCGCGACGCTGAGCGAGCGGGACGGATCAGATCCTCGGGGATGCGCACGATCCTCGGAGATTCTCCGTCGAGAGGTCCGAGAATCGCGCGCTCCTCCGAGAATCGCGCGCGCCAGGGGCGAGGCGGCCTCACACCCTCCCGACGGTGGTGATGTCCTCCAGGAACTCCGCGACCGCCTCGGGCGACACCGTCGCCCGCGTGCGTGCGATCGCGGCGGTGTAATCGGACATGTACGGCCCCGCGGGGTCGGGCGCACCGGCATCCACCGCCGACTCCAGGGCCGACTGCGAGGCCTGTCGGGCCGCGAACTCGACGTCCGCGGGGGAGAAGCCCTCACTCATCGCCACGAGGTCGGCGATGTCGATGTCGACCGCACTCTCGGGCACGTAGCGCTGCCAGATCGCCGTGCGCGCCTGCTCGTCGGGCAGACCGATCGGGATGACGTAGTCGAACCGGCCGTGACGCAGGAACGCGGCATCCAGGGAGCGGATGAAGTTGGTCGCGCAGATGAGGATGCGGCCGGGTTGCTCTCGGAAGGCCGGGATGATCTTCAGCAGCTCGTTGGTGACGCCCTGCGTCGGCGACGGAGGCTCGCCCTGTCGATGCGAGGCGATCTCCTCCACCTCGTCGATGAAGACGACGGCGTGCTCGAGCTCGGCGATCGCGGCGAACGTGGACCGCAGGGCCCCGGCCAACCCCTCGGGCGCACCCGCGAGACGCGAGGGGAACACCTCGACGAACGACCACTCCAGACGCGATGCGATCGCCTTCGCGAACGTCGTCTTGCCGGTTCCGGGCGGGCCGAACAGCACGATGGCGCGTGGTGGCACCACCCCGAAGCGGTCCGCGAGCTCGGTGTGGGCCAGGGGCATGACGACGCGCCGCTCGAGCAGGTCTTTCTCGGCGGTCATCCCTCCGACGGCATCCCACAGGCCCCGCGGGAGCACGCGGCCACCGAGCTCGGCGAGAAGCTTCAACTCCTCGCGCTGCACCGGGATATGGCGCTCGAAGTAGCGCAGATCGTGCTGGGGGGTGAAGCCCTGCGAGAGGAGAGCGTCGACGGGGGTGTCTCCCGTGGGCACAAGGGCCGAGAGCTTGCTGATGCCGTGCGGCGCCATGCGCACCTCGAGCGCACCGAGCAGGGCCGCGCCCAGCCCGCCCGCGCGCTGGTGGTCGGCCGTGGCGAGGAACACCACCCAGCCCTGGGCGTGCGCGGCGCGGCCCACCGCCGCCCCCACCACCCGCTCGCCCGACACCGCGACGACAGCGACGTCTTTCGCGCACGAGGCGAGCACCTCGGAGAGGCTGTACACCGGTTCGGTGCCGTCGGCGGTGACCGCCTCCCAGAGGCGGAGGATGTCGTCGACGTCGTCGTCGTGGTAGTCGCGGATACGCCAAGCGGCCATGTTCGTGTCCCTTCGATCGGTCGGTGCTCGACTCTCCGGGATCGGCCGTGACGGTCCGGGTGCCGAGCGCGCCGGCATCGATCGGGGTGCTCGTCGACAACGGACGCCGAGGCCGCAATGGCGGGGTGCGCTCATCGCAGACCTCTGCTCGGGATCACCGTAGCGTCCCGCCGTCGTCCCCGGCCAGTGCGGCGACGCCGCGACCTGCCGGGCCCATGCCGCGTGCGGGGATCGAGCGCTGCTCCGGCGTGCGCGGACCGGTCTCGCGAGATCGCAGGATCGCGCGAAACTCGCAGATCAGCGGCCGGAACCTGCGAGGATCAGCCGATTCTGCGAGGATCCCGCCGCGCGCATGGGCCCGCACCGGCCCGCACCGGCCCGCACCCGTGCGCCACGGCACCGCCCGCGGCGGGTCAGGCGGTCTTCGCGATGCGCACCCGGATGTCCTTCATCAGTGGCTGGTCGCTCTGGCGGCTGTAGTCGTCGGGGCCGAGCAGCACGTTCATCTCGGGGAAGTAGCCGGCGGCACTGCCGCGCGGCGTGTCGTACTGCAGGGCGCGGAACGCCGTGACGCTGCGGACGGAGCCGTCGCGCGAGGTGGCGACGATGTCGACCGGATCGCCCTCGGCGATGCCGCGCTCCTTCATGTCGCGCCGGTTCATGAACACCAGCTCGCGGATGTTGCGCACACCCCGGTAGCGGTCATCGGCCGAGTAGATCGTGGTGTTCCACTGGTCGTGGGAGCGCATGGTCTGCAGCACCAGCACGTCGGCCTCTTCGGGGATGACGTTCGGCAGCTCGGCATCCGAGAATTCCGCTCTGCCCGACGGCGTCTGGAAGTCGCGCTCGCGGGCGGGCTGGGGGACGCGGAAGCCGTAGTGCTGGCGCACGAGTTCGTTGAAGCCCTCGAAACCGGGCAGGACCTTCGCCATGGTGTCGCGGATGCGGTCGTAGTCGCCGACGTACCACTCCCACGGCGTCGCGGACTCGGGCATCGTCGCGCGGGCGAGGCGGGCGATGATCTCGGGCTCGCTGAGCAGGTGGGGCGATGCCGGGCGTCGTGAGCCGAGCGAGAGCATGACCGAGCTCATCGCGTCCTCGGTCGAGATCGACTGCGGCCCCGCTTCTTGCACGTCGCGTTCGGTGCGCCCCAGGCACGGGAGGATCAGCGCGTCTTTTCCGTGGGTGAGGTGGCTGCGGTTCAGCTTGGTGCTGACGTGCGCGGTGAGCTCGCAGCGGCCCATGCCCTCGGCGGTCAGCGTGGTGTCGGGAGCGGCGCGCACAAAGTTGCCGCCCATGCCGAGGAAGACCTTGAGGTCGCCGCGGTGCAGCGCCGCCACCGTGTGCACGGTGTCGAGCCCGGGCTCGCGGGGAGAGGTGATGCCGCAGACCTCGTCGAGCTTCGCGAGCCATTTCTCGGTGGGCTTGTGGTTGATGCCGCACGTGCGGTTGCCCTGCACGTTGCTGTGGCCGCGGACGGGCGAGGGGCCGGTGCCCTTGCGCCCCACGTTGCCGCGCAGCAGCAGCAGATTGACGATCTCGCGCACGGTGTCGACCCCGTGCTGGTGCTGGCTGACGCCGAGGCACCAACTGATGACGCACCGCTCGGAGGCGAGGTACACGGCGGCGGCTCCGCGGATCTCGGCCTCGGTCAGGCCGGCCTGCTCGACCAGCTTCGACCACGGGGTCGCCTCGACCAGGGTGCGGTACTCGTCGAGCCCCGTCGTGTACTCGTCGAGGAACGCCCGGTCGAGGGCGGTCGGATCGGTGTCCGACGCCTCGAAGACGACCTTCGCCATGCCGCGGACGAGCGCGAGGTCGCCGCCCGGGCGCACCTGCAGGTTCATCGTGCTGGTCGGGGTGCTGTGGAACGTCGCCATGTCGAGGATCTCGTGCGGCACGATCGTGCGGGTGCCCGCGACCTCCCGCAGCGGGTTGACGTGCACGACCTGCGCGCCGCGATCGATGGCCTCGGCGAGGCTGGTGAGCATGCGCGGGGCGTTCGAGGCCGCGTTCACACCGAGGACGAACAGCGCGTCGCACGCCTCCCAGTCCTCGAGGTCGGCGGTGCCCTTACCCGTGGCGAGGGATGCCGTGAGCCCACGGCCCGATCCCTCGTGGCACATGTTCGAGCAGTCGGGCAGGTTGTTCGTGCCGAGTTCGCGGGCGAACAGCTGGTACAGGAACGACGCCTCGTTGCTCAGGCGACCGGAGGTGTAGAACGCCGCCTGATCGGGCGAATCGAGCGCCGTCAGATGGCGCGCGATCATGCGGAAGGCGTCGTTCCACGAGATCGGCACGTAGTGGTCGGTCTCGGCGTCGTACGCCATCGGACCGACGAGGCGCCCGGCGTCCTCGAGCTCGAAATCGCTCCACTGCGACAGCTCCGTCACCGAGTGCTCGGCGAAGAACTCCTTGCCGACCCGCTTGTGCGTCATCTCCCACGTGACGTGCTTGATGCCGTTCTCGCAGATGTCGAGGGCGACGCCCTTGTCGTCGGGCCACGCGCACCCGGGGCAGTCGAACCCGCTCTTCGGATGGTTCATCGTGAACATCGCCTTGGTACCGGCGACGGGTTGCCGCTGTTCGAGCAGCACCTTTCCCACGGTCATGGCGGCGCCCCAGCCGGCGGCGGGGTGCTCGTACGCACCCGTGCTCGACCAGTCCCCGTCTACCTGCGGCCCGAGGCCTCCCTGACGTGGCTTCTCGGTCATCAGTCCAAAGGACTCACCCATGTCGACCCTCCGGTGGTCATGGCGCCGGCTCGTGGCATCCGGTCGTCAGCGTACGCTCGCGGGCTCGTGCTCCGCGGGGGTTGTGGAGGGCGCTGCAATGCGATCCGCCCGTGTGTACAGATTCATGCTCGTGCCGCGGACGAAGGCGGCCAGCGTCAGGCCCGCCCGTTCGGCGAGCTCGATCGCCAGCGACGACGGCGCCGACACGGCGGAGAGCATCGGGATGCCGGCCATCACGGCCTTCTGCACGAGCTCGAAGCTCACGCGGCCCGAGACCTGCAGCACGGTTCCCCGCAGCGGGAGTCGGTCGTTCAGCAGCGCCCAGCCGACCACTTTGTCGACGGCGTTGTGGCGGCCCACGTCTTCGCGGGCGACGAGCAGCTCCCCGGTCGCGACGTCGAAGAGGGCGGCGCCGTGCAGTCCGCCGGTCTTGTCGAAGGTCTTCTGCTGTTCGCGCAGGCGATCGGGGTAGGACGCGACCTCGTGCGCCGACACCCGGATGTCGTCGGAGGCCACGTCGTAGGAGGACACCTTCTCCACAGCGTCGATGGATGCCGTGCCGCACACCCCGCACGAGCTCGTCGTGTAGAAGGACCGGGCGATGTCGGTGGAGGGAAGGGCGACCCCCGGTGCGAGCGTGAGGTCGAGCACGTTGTAGGTGTTGCCGTCGGCGCCGCCCGTGCCGGGGCCCCCGCAGTGGATCGCGCGGGCGAACTGGTCGCCGCGACTGAGAACGCCCACCGACACGAGGAAGCCGGCGGCCAGTTCCACGTCGTGACCGGGCGTGCGCATGGTCACCGACAACGGCGAGCCCGCGACGCGGATCTCGAGGGGTTCCTCGACCGCGATGGCATCCGGTCGTTCGCGGTTCACGCCCTCGAGCGTGATGCGCGTGACGCGCCGCGAGGTGGTGAGGCGACCCATGTCAGTCGCGCCCGCGGGGAGGGAAGAGGGGCATGGGGGAAGCGTACGCCGGGCCGCCGACACCGGGACGTCGGCCACCCTCGGCGTCTCCGGCGCGAGGCGTGACGGGTGCGGTGCGGCTGCCGCCCTGCCAGCGCGAGATCACACGATCGTTGCGAGATGACGCGTCGTTACGCGGCAGGTGCGGGTGATCTCGGGCGGATCGTGTGATCTCGGCGAGGAGCGGGGAGAGCGGACCATTCGCCTGAATACAGATCGCGGAAGTTTTTTCAAGTCCGGCGTGACGTTTACCTGACCCGGTACGTC
This sequence comes from uncultured Microbacterium sp., assembly GCF_963521695.1. Classification (GTDB taxonomy): domain Bacteria; phylum Actinomycetota; class Actinomycetes; order Actinomycetales; family Microbacteriaceae; genus Microbacterium. The sequence goes on from NZ_CAUQWC010000204.1 coordinate 5,429, forward strand.
TTAGTCATGTGGGTCGAAACACCTACCCCGGAGCATCCGGGTCACGAACTCTGAAAGGCATCGACATGGCTGAGAACACCACCCCCGCCGCCCAGAACGTCCCCCAGGCGGCGTCGCGTGTGAACCGCCCGCTGAACGGCCGCGGTCAGGACGCCCACGCCGAGGGCAAGACCACGATCGCCGAGGGCGTCGTCGCGAAGGTCGCCGGTATCGCGGCCCGTGAGGTCGCCGGTGTCTACGCGCTGGGTGGCGGCGGTGCCCGTGCCCTCGGCGCGATCCGCGACGCGATCAACGCCACCGACCTGACGCAGGGCGTCAAGGTCGAGGTCGGCGAGACCCAGGCCGCCGCCGACATCACCATCGTCGTGGAGTACGGCGCCCCCATCCAGGAAGTGGCCGACCAGGTGCGCGGCCGCGTCGCCGGTGCCATCAACCGTCTCGTGGGTCTCGAGGTCGTCGAAGTCAACGTCGACGTCAACGACGTCCACATCCCGGGCGACGACAACAACGACGACGACAGCAACGAAAAGCGCGTCCAGTGAGCGCCTCCACCAAGGGTGCCCTCGCCGGGCTCGTTCTGGCCCTGAGCGCCTTGATCTTCGGCTTCTGGGGATTCGTCCTCGTCGCCCTCTTCATGGCGATCGGCGTCGTCGTCGCCCGCATCACGGCGGGTGAGATCGACTTCGGCAACATCGTCAATGCCTTCAAGGGTCGGAGCACATCGTGACCACCGTCACCGCTTCCCCCGGGGTCGGCAACCGCACGGTTGCCGGCCCCGGCCTCCCCGCCGGCCGCGTGAACATCGCGGACCGCGTACTGCAGAAGACGGCTGAACGCGCCGCCGCCGACATCATCGGAGTGGATGCCAAGAACGTCCACGTCGAGATCGTCTCGGCCCGTGACACCGC
>NZ_CAUQWC010000205.1:0-6327 GCF_963521695.1 uncultured Microbacterium sp.
GAACAGGGCGGTGGACTACCGCGCGCGGGTGCGGGGGTCCATCGCCTCGCGGAGGGACTCGCCCAGCAGCGTGAAGCCCAGAGCGGTCACCGCGATGCAGATGCCCGGCAGGAACGCCAGCCACGGCGCGATCGCCAGCTCGGCCTGCGCGTAGGTGAGCATGCGACCCCACTCGGCGGTCTGCGGCAGGCCGCCGCCCAGTCCCAGGAACGACAGTGCCGCCGCGTCGATGACGGCGGTGGCGAGCGTCAGGGTGCCCTGCACGATGACGGGTCCGACGCTGTTCGGAAGAACGTGCGTCATGGTGATCGAGCGCCGACTGAGGCCCAGCGTCTGGGCCGACAGCACGTAGTCGGCTCCGCGCTGCTGCAGCATCGAGGCGCGCAGCAGGCGCGCGAACACGGGCACCTGCGACGCTCCGATGGCGATCATGATGGCGAGCTGGCTCTGTCCGAGGACGGCCGCGATCGAGACGGCGAGCAGCAGGTTCGGCACAGAGAGCAGGATGTCGACGAAGCGCATGACGACCGCGTCGACCCACCCGCCGAACATGCCCGCGAGCAGGCCCAGGGCCATGCCGCCGAGGAGGCCGAGAGCGGTCGAGATCACGCCGATCTGCAGCGACGCCTGCGCTCCCCAGATGAGCTTGGACAGCACGTCGCCGCCGAAGCGGTCGAGACCGAGGGGGAATTCGGCCATCTCGCCCGGCCCGGGGATGTCGGTGGGCGTGATGAAGCGCTGCCCGGGGAGGGACTCGGCCGGGTACGGCGCCAGCAGCGGCGCGAGGGCCGCGACGAGCAGGAACGCCAGCACGATGATCGCGCCGATCCACGCCACGGGACTCCGGCGCAGGCGCTGGAACACGTCCTGCCAGAAGCCGCCCCCGCGGGCCTGGGCGGCGAGGAGCTGGCCGTCGACGATCGCGTTGTCGTCGACGGGACCGCCGCTGGGAGCGGGAGGAAGGATGCCGGAGCTCACTGGACTCTCACTCTCGGGTCGATGACGCTGTACGACAGGTCGACGAGCAGGTTGATGAGCGCGTACACGATCGCGATGAAGATGATGAATCCCTGCAGCACCGGGAAGTCGCGCGTGAAGATCGCCCGCGCGAGGAATTGCCCGATGCCCGGGAAGGCGAAGACCGTCTCGGTGAGCACCGCACCCGAGATGAGGAGCCCGGCCTGAAGACCCACCGTGGTGATGACGGGGAGCATGGCGTTGCGCAGGATGAATCGGTTGCGCAGCGTCCCGGTGCCGATGCCCTTCGCGCGCCCGGTGCGCACGTAGTCGGCGTTCTGCACCTCGAGGACCGAGGCGCGGGTGATGCGCACGATGATCGCGAGCGGGATCGTACCCAGCGCGATCGCCGGCAGGATCAGGTGCAGGATGGCATCCCACGACGCGTCGAACTCGCCCGTGATGAGCCCGTCGAACACGTACAGGTTCGTATAATGCGTCGCGTCGATGCGCGGGTTCTGCCGACCGTCCGACGGCAGCCAGCCCAGCTGCACGGCGAAGACGTACTTGAGGATGAACGCCAGAAAGAACACCGGGATCGTGATGCCGATGAGGCTCAGCACGACCGCGCCGTGGTCCCAGATCTTGCCGTGGCGGCGAGCGGCCCAGTAGCCGAGCGGGATGCCGATGCCCACGGCCACGATGAGGGCGGCGATGGACAGCTCGAGGGTGGCCGGGAAGCGGCGGACGAATTCTTCCAGCACGGGCCGGCCGGTCTGGATCGATGAGCCGAAGTCGCCGCTGACGAGTCGCCCGAGCCAGGTGAAGTACTGCACGTACAGCGGCTCGTTGAAGCCGTAGAGCTCGTTAATGCGCTCCACGGCCTCGGGGGTCGCGCGCTCACCGAGGAGCGCGACCGCCGGGCCTCCGGGCAGCGCGCGCACCCAGGCGAAGAGCAGGATCGAGAGACCGAACAGGGTCGGGATGAGCAGGAGCAGGCGCCTGCCGATGGTGCGGAGCACGGGTTCTCACAGGGAGTCGGGAGCGGGGGGACGCGGGATGCCGGGGGTTCCACCACCGCGCGAGCGGAGCGGAACCCCCGGCACCAGGATGCCGCGGACCCCGGCGCCTCGTGGGCGGGGAGTCCGCGGCATCCGGATCACTCGGTGAGTTCGATCTGGTTGTAGACCTCGTCCTGCACGGGGCTGGCGGGGTACGACTTCACGCGCGACGCGAAGGCGAGCGTCGGCACGGGGTTCGCGAGCGGAACACCGGGCAGGAACGTCGCGATCTGTTCGTTGACCGCCTGGTACGCCGAGTCCTGCTCGGTCTCGGTCGCGAGCCCCCGAGCGGAGGTGAGCGCCGAGAACAGCTCACCGTTGTCGAAGCCCCACTCGTTCGAGGTGCCGCCGAAGAACGTGCCCACGAAGTTGTCGGGGTCGTTGTAGTCGCCGGTCCAGCCGAGCAGGTGGATGCCGTGGTCGGCCCCGCCCTGGATGAGGTCGAGGTACTCGCCCCACTCGTTGGACACCGGGTTGACGACGATGCCGACGGCCTGCAGCTGCGACTGCAGGTTGGTGAAGATCTGCTCCGGGTTCGGCATGTACGGGCGCGAGATGTTCACGGGGTAGTTGAACGTGATGGTCAGCGGGTTCGCCTCGGAGAAACCGGCTTCCGCGAGCAGTGCCCGGGCGGCATCCTGATCGAAGTCGTAGGTCGTCACGCCGGAGTTGAAGCCGATCACGCTGTCGGGCATGAACTGCGACGCCACGGTGGTGCCCTCGGGCAGCACCTGGGTGACCAGCTGCTCCTTGTCGATGGCCTGGGTGATGGCCTGACGCACGCGGATGTCGGCGAGCGCCGGGTTGGCCTGGTTCATACCGAGGTAGAGGATGTTGAACGGGTCGCGGTTGATGAGGGTGTATCCCGCGCCCTCGAGGGCACCGAGGTCGGCCGGGGCGACGAGGTCGTATCCGTCGATCGAGCCGGACTCCAGCGCCTGGCGGCGGGCGGTGGTGTCGCCGATCACGCGGAAGATGACCTGCTGCACCTGACCCTGCTCGCCCCAGTAGCCGTCGTATGCGGCGACGGTCGTCTGCGCGCCGGGCTCCGAGGACTCGAAGGCGAAGGGGCCGGTGCCCGTGGGGTGCGCCTGTGCGTACTCGCTGAGCGTGGGGGCCTCGGACGTGCCTCCCACGTCGTCGGCGCCGTACTCCTGCAGAGCGGTGGGGCTCTGGATGGCGAAGGCCGGCAGCGAGAGCGCGGGGATGAACCCGGCGAACGGCTCGGTGAGGGAGATCGTCGCCTCGGTGGGGCTGACCGCCTCGCACCCGCCGTAGATGGAGGTGCCGGTGTCGGCGTACCCGCGCATGAGCTTGCCCCAGTAGTACGACAGGCTCTCGGACTGGGCGATACCGGTGAAGTTGTTCTGGCGGTCGAAGTTGAAGCAGACGGCCTCGGCGTTGAACTCGCTGCCGTCGTGGAAGGTGACGCCCTCTTTGAGCTGGAAGGTGTACGTCAGGCCGTCCTCGGACTGCTCCCAGCTCTCGGCGAGCAGCGGGGCGGGGTCGGCCGTACCGGGCTGAACGCCCACGAGGCCCTCGAAGATCTGCCGCGAGACGCGGAACGACTCGCCGTCGCTGGCGAAGGCGGGGTCGAGGCTCGACGGGTCACCCGACGCGCCGAAGACGAAGGTCGAGTCGACGTCGCCGCCGGCGTCGCCGCTGCCTCCGTCGTTGTCATCGCGCTGGCTCGAGCAGCCCGAGAGAGCGAGGGCGCCGATGGCGATGGTGGCGCCGCCGACGAGCAGACGTCGTCGAAGAGTACTGAGCATTGTTCGATGCACCTTCCGGGGGGAAAAGGAGGAGGACGACGGCGCTGTCACATCGTCGTGCCGCGCTCCATTTGCTGTGTTCTGACGACCGTACAGGGCGGGTGGCGCGCTGCCCATTGCACCTTTGTATCGATCGTGTTTCGGCATCCCGGCATCCTGATCGCTCTCGGGAGGACGAATGGCGCAATCCGCGCGCACTTCGTCGCGTGGACTCAGCACCCTGCGCGGGGTGACGATGACGCGCCCTTCGGCCGACGGGCGGATGCCGCGCTGCGGCCGGACTAGCGTTGACACATGGCCCGCATGCGCATCGAACCCGACGACGCCCCGACGGCGCGCCTGTCGGACGGCACGACCGCGCGCGTCACCCCCTCGGGGTTCGTGTCGGGCTTCGAGCTCGTCGTCGACGGCACCCCTCAATCGCACGTGGATCTCGACGATCCCACGCACCTGCACTTCGAGTACGTGGCGCGCATGGGCGCCGTGATCGATCGACTCCGGATGCCGGGACAGCCCCTCACCGCTGTGCACCTCGGCGCCGGGGCGCTCACCCTCCCGCGCTACGTCGAGGCGACCCGACCCGGCTCGCGCCAGCAGGTGATCGAGTTGGAGCCGGCGCTCTGGGACCTCGTGCGCGAGAACCTCCCCCTCCCCCGCGGTGCCTCGATGCGCGTGCGGATCGGCGACGCGCGGGCGGGGCTCTCGCGCCTTCCCGCCGGCCTGACCGGCGCGGTCGACCTGCTCATCAGCGACGTCTACTCGGGGGCACAGACGCCCGCGCACCTGACGACCGTGGAGTTCTACCGCGACGCCGCCCGGCTGCTCGCTCCCGATGGGGTGCTGCTGGTCAACGTCTCCGACGGGCCGGGCCTCGCCTTCGCCCGTCGGCAGGTCGCGACCATCAGCGAGGTGCTCCCGCAGGTCATCGTGCTCGCCGAGGTGCAGGTGCTCAAGGGGCGTCGCTTCGGCAACCTCGTCGTCGCGGCCTCCGCGGCCCCCCTCCCCGTCGAGTGGCTCCCGCGGCTCATGGCGGCCGGACCCCACCCCGCCAAGGTCGCGCAGGGCGTCGAGATCACCGAGTTCACACGCGGGGCACGCGCGGCGACGGATGCGGACGCGACGCCCTCGCCGAAGCCCTCGGCATCCATTTTCGAACGATGACGCCTTCATGTTCGCCGACCGACCGCGTGGCGGTGTCGCTCTGGGCGCGCACGCCACGCACACTGGAAGTCCTGCCCGACCGAGAGGACCGACGGTGAGCTATATCCACGGGTACGACCCCGACACGTTGCGCGAGATCACCGACTCTCGCGAGTGCGCGGAGCGTCTCGAGGAGATCGGTTCGCAGCGGAGTCTGCACGCCCTGCTCGAACGGGTGTGGCTGCTGAAGGTGCTCGACCGCTTCGATGAGGCGTTGGACATCTCCGACCAGTCGGTGCGCGTCGCCCGGATGGCCGGGACCCGTCGCGACCTGCTGCGCGCCCGCATCCTGCACGCCACGATCATGCAGTGCCGAGGGGCCTACGCCGCCGCCGAGCAGGAACTGACGATGTGCGCCGAAGAGGCCGACGGACAGGGCTGGGCGAGCATCGCCGCCTTCGCGCTTCAGCACCGCGGCAAGGTGCACTACGACGAGGCCGACTACGAGTCCGCGCGTCGCGACTTCAAGCAGGCGCTGTTCCTGCGGCAGAACGCCGGCGCCACCGACGCACAACTCGAGTCGACGCTGCTCGCCATCGACGCGGCCGAACGCCGACGTGCGCGCGAGGTCGTCGCGAGCTGAATGTCGTAGGCCCCGTTTAGTCTTCCCGACATGTCCGACTTGCAGCGCGTGCGCACCTGGGCTGAGGCGTTGATCGCCCTGCACCTCGATGCGTCGTGGTCCTTCGCGTTCGACAACGCCAAGCGTCGCGCCGGCCTGTGCGACTACGGACGCAAGCGCATCAGCGTCTCGCGCTACCTCGCCGCCCGCTACGACGACGACACCAACCACCAGACGCTCCTGCACGAGGTCGCGCACGCGATCGCCGGGGCGTCCGCCGGTCACGGAGCGACGTGGAAGCGCACGGCGCGCGACCTCGGCTACGTCGGAGGCACGACCCACGCCGGCGAGACGGCGAACGAGCTCGCCCCGTGGGTGGGCACCTGCCCCGCGGGCCACGTGGCCTACCGGCACCGTCGGGCCACGCGCCCGACGTCGTGCGCGAAGTGCGCGCCGACCTTCGACCCGCGGTTCGCGCTGTCGTGGGTGCGTCGCGATATCAGCCCATCCGTGAGGCTCGCGGCCGCGACACCACGCTGACGGGGCGTCGATGCGCTCGCCATCGGTCCCGGATGCCATGGCGCTCGCCATCGGTCCCGGATGCCATGGCGCTCGGGCCGCGGCCGCACGTGCTGATCACGGTCTCCGCACGGCGTGGAGCGCGGAGCGACGACTCGCACCCTCGAGGATGCCGCGGCGTTCAGCCTGCGGACACCACACCGGCGCGCAGCACGGGGACCACTGTCGTCGCGTCGCGCGACGCACCCGCGAGCAC
>NZ_CAUQWC010000206.1:0-6287 GCF_963521695.1 uncultured Microbacterium sp.
GCGGAGTGGGCGGCGGCGGGTCTCGCGCAGTACGCCCCGGCACAGCCCTGACGGCTCCGTTGCGAACGGCCCCGCGCATCTCCGGCGGCGAGCCTCTCAGCCCGTGACCGCTCGACGGTGGGCCGCGCGTGGGTCGATGCCGCACGGTCCCGGTCCGGATCGCGAGTGATCCTCCGCCCTCGTCCGCGTCTCCCGGCCCAGAGACAGGTGTGCGGGTTAGACTGAGGTCTACGCCCGACGACGACGAGGAGTCACCATGTTCCAGGGTTTGACCGGATGGCACCTGCTGGTGGTCCTAGCCGTCATCCTGCTTCTGTTCGGCGCCGCCAAGCTCCCCGCACTCGCGAAGAGCATGGGCCAGTCCGCTCGTGTGTTCAAGAGCGAGATGAAAGAGATGAAGCGCGACGACGAGATCTCGACGTCGACCGCCGAGGCTCCGCGCGCCACCGATGCCGGCACGACCCCGACCGCGGCCCCGGAGCCGCGCAGGTCGAACGACCCCACCGTCTAACCGGTGGCGACGGCAGGACCGCCGCGGATCGACGTGCCCGAGGGGCCGCGGCGAGACAAGCGCATGTCGATCGGGGCGCACCTGGTCGAGCTGCGCAAGCGACTCATGTGGGCTGCTGCGGCGCTCGTGGTCGGCATGGTGGTCGCCTTCGTCATCACCGATCCGATCATCCACCTGATCACCGAGCCGATCCGCGTCATCGCGGAGCGCCGCGGCGACGACTTCTCGGCCCTGAATTTCACCTCGGTCACCTCGGCGTTCGATCTGCGCATGCGCATCGCGTTCTCGATCGGCATCTTCCTGTCGGCGCCGATCTGGCTGTGGCAGATCTGGGCGTTCATCATGCCCGGTCTCACCCGTAAAGAGATCCGCTACACGGTCGGGTTCGTAGCATCCGCTGTGCCGTTGTTCTTCATCGGCTGCTGGGTCGGCCTGCTGATCGTGCCGCACGTGATCGAGCTGATGTGGGGCTTCACCCCCGAGGGCGGCGTCAACTTCTACAACGCCGTCGACTACTACGACTTCGTCTTCAAGCTCCTGATCGTGGTGGGCGTCTCCTTCGTGCTGCCGGTGTTCCTGGTCGCGCTGAACGTGGCGGGGGTGATGAGCGGCAAGGCGATCCTGAAAGGGTGGCGCGTCGCCATCCTCATCGCCACGATCTTCTCGGCCCTCGCCACCCCCGCCGCCGACGTGGTGAGCATGCTGATGCTCGCCGGCATCCTGGTCGTGCTGTTCTTCGCCGCCGCGGGCCTGTCGATGCTGTTCGATCGCCGCAAGGCACGCCGGGTCGCCGCAACGGAGATGGCGTCGGGGCCCACCGCGTGAGCGCGCCCAGTCCGGCCGAGCGCTTCGCTCGTGCCAGCGCCCGCTCGACGCACCCGCACACGGCGGACTTCGCCGAGATGCAGCGCTTCGAACTCGACGATTTCCAGATCGCCGGATGCCACGCCCTCGAAGACGGGCGGAGCGTGCTGGTGGCCGCCCCCACCGGTGCGGGCAAGACTATCGTCGGCGAGTTCGCCATCCACCTGGCCATGCTCGAGCCCGGCGACAAGGCGTTCTACACGACGCCCATCAAGGCGCTGTCGAACCAGAAGTTCCACGAGCTGCAAGAGGTGTACGGCGACGACGAGGTCGGCCTGCTCACCGGTGACACCAACATCAACGCGTCCGCGCGCATCGTGGTGATGACCACCGAAGTCCTGCGCAACATGCTGTACGCCGACTCGCCGGCGCTGCGAGGACTCCGGTTCGTCGTGATGGACGAGGTGCACTACCTCGCCGACCGCTTCCGCGGCGCGGTGTGGGAAGAAGTGATCATCCACCTCCCGCCGTCGGTGAAGCTCGTGTCGCTGTCGGCGACCGTGTCGAACGCCGAGGAGTTCGGCGATTGGCTCGACACCGTCCGGGGCGACACCGAGGTGATCGTGTCCGAGACACGGCCCGTGCCCCTCGAGCAGCACGTGCTCGTGCGCGGCGATCTGCTGCCACTGTTCGACGACCGCGCCGGGGTCGCCACGGCCCAGGTCAACCAAGAACTCCTGCGCATCCGCGGCGGCAACGCCGGAGGGTACGAGAACAACCGCCGCGCGCAGGAGTTCCGCTCCGCGCGTCACGCCGGCGGTCCCCGCCACGCGCACCAGCGACGCGGGGGGCACAAGCTGATCCGCGCCTCGCAGGGCCCGCGCATCGAGCGCATCGACCGTCCCGAAGTCGTCGAGCTGCTGCAGCGCAATCACCTGCTGCCCGCCATCTTCTTCATCTTCAGCCGTGCCGGGTGCGATGCCGCCGTGCAGCAACTGCGCCGCGCGAACGTGCGACTGACCTCGGCCGAGGAGCGCGTCGAGATCCGCCAGATCGTCGACGAGCTGACCTTCTCCCTGAAAGACGAGGATCTCGCGGTCCTGCACTTCTGGGAGTGGCGCGACAACCTCGAGCGCGGCATGGCCGCCCACCACGCCGGTCTCCTCCCGGCCTTCAAAGAGGTCGTCGAAGAGCTCTTCCGCCGCAAGCTCGTCAAGGTCGTCTTCGCCACCGAGACCCTCGCGCTCGGCATCAACATGCCCGCGCGCACCGTCGTGCTCGAGAAGCTCGAGAAGTTCAACGGCGAGGCGCGCGTCGCGATCACCTCGGGGGAGTACACCCAGCTCACCGGCCGTGCCGGTCGCCGCGGCATCGACGTCGAGGGCCACGCGGTCGTGCAGTTCACCGAGGGGCTCGACCCGCAGTCGGTCGCCGCTCTCGCGTCTCGTCGTACCTACCCCCTGAACTCCAGCTTCCGGCCGACCTACAACATGGCCGTCAACCTCATCGACCAGTTCGGGCGCGCCCGCGCCCGCGAGGTGCTCGAGTCGTCTTTCGCGCAGTTCCAGGCCGACCGCTCGGTCGTGGGCCTCGCCCGCCAGGTCAAGGACGCCGAGGAGTCCCTCGCCGGTTACGAGCAGGCGATGACCTGCGACCGCGGCGACTTCCGCGAGTACTCCACGATCCGCCGCGAACTCAGCGACCTCGAGAAGACGAACCGGCGGGATGCCACCGCGCCCCGTCGGCTGCGTGACGAGCGGCAGCAGCAGATCCAGTCGCTGCGGAAGCGCATGCAGCGGCATCCCTGCCAGTCGTGCCCCGACCGCGAGGCGCACGCGCGCTGGGCGGAGCGGTACTGGAAGCTCAAGCGGTCCACCGACAAGACCCGTCAGCAGATCGACCAGCGAACCGGCACCGTCGCGCGCGTGTTCGACCGCGTGGTCGAGGTGCTCGCGGCGCTGGAGTACGTCCGTGTCGAGGAGGACGGCGCGACCGTCCTGACCCCCGCGGGCCGCACGATGCGTCGCATCTACGGCGAGCGCGACCTGCTCGTCGCCGAATCGCTGCGACAGCGGCTGTGGGAGGGGCTCGACGCGCCCTCACTCGCCGCCCTGGCGTGCTGCCTCGTGTACGAGCCCCGGCGCGACGAGGCGGGGCCGGGGGAGCGTGGGCTGCCGCGCGGTGCCTTCCGTGCAGCCCTGGATGCCACGCAGACCCTGTGGCAAGAGCTCGACGACCTCGAGCGCGACCACCGTCTCCCCGGGTCGGAGTCGCCCGCGTCGGGCCTCGCTCCCGCGATGCACGCCTGGGCAAAGGGGCTCCCGCTCGACAGCGTGCTGACCCTGGCCGACATGGCGGCGGGCGACTTCGTGCGCTGGGCCAAGCAGACGATCGACCTGCTCGATCAGATCTCGCTCGTCGCCGACCCGCAGTTGGCGAAGACCGCGCGTACGGCGTTGGATTCCGTGCGTCGGGGCATCGTGGCGTACACGTCGGCATGAGCGCCGATCCCCTGACGCCCGCTGACCGGGCCGACCGTACCGCGCCCCTGCTGCGGCTGGCGTATGCCGCTCCGCTGTCGGTGGTGGCGGGGCTGCTGCTGGTGACGGCTTATCCCGCGCTGGCGTGGTGGCCGATGGCGGTGCCCGCGGTGATCGTGGCGCTCCTCACGCTCATCGGTCGTCGATTCTGGTCCGCGGTGCTGGTCGGGTTGCTCTTCGGCGCCGCGTTCTTCTCGGTCAACCTGCTCTTCACGGCTCGCTACCTCGGCCCCGTGCCCTGGATCGCCCTGTCGGTTCTCGAGTCGCTGTTGACGGCGGTGTTCGCCGTGCCGATCGCGCTCGCCTACCGATGGATGCCGAAGATCGCCCCGGGCACGCTCGGGCGCCTCGTGCTGCTCCCGGCACTCGTCGCGGGCCTGTGGACGCTGCGGGAGCAGATCGTCGGCTCGTGGCCGTACAGCGGCTTCCCCTGGGGGCGGATCGGCGTCTCGCAGGTGAACGGCCCCTTCGCCGAGGTCGCCTCGTGGGTGGGCATGTCGGGACTGTCGTTCCTGGTCGTGCTGCTGTGCGCGATGGGGGTGGAGCTCGTCCGGGTGGGGGGCCTTCGCCGTCTCGCGCGCGTCGTGCCCGCGGGCGTCGTCCTGGTGGTGCTCGTCGCCCTGCCGGCGTTCCCGACGACGGCGGCGGGGTCGATGCGCGTGGGCGCCGTGCAGGGCAACGGGCCCGCGGGCTACTTCGATAAGCGGGCGCCCGGCGCCGTCTTGGACGCGCAGCTCGCGGCATCCGCCCCTCTTCTCGGTCAAGACATGGATGTGCTGCTCTGGCCGGAGGGCGGTGTGGACTCCGATCCCACCTCGAACACGTCGACGGCGGCGGTGCTGCAGCAGCTGTCCCGGCGGGTCGATGCGCCGCTGCTCATCTCGGCGGTGACCGAGCGGGGGGCGGAGCTGTTCAACTCCTCGTTGCTGTGGACGCCCGAGGGCCAGGTCGGAGCGACCTACGACAAGCGCAATCCGGTGCCGTTCGGGGAGTACGTGCCCGATCGCGCCTTCTGGGAGCCGTTCGCCCCCGACCTCATCGGACTCATCGGCCGGGAGTACACCCCGGGTACCGCGGCGCCGCTGATCGATGTGAACGGCATCGGCGTGGGGCTGGCGATCTGCTTCGACGTCATCTACGACGACGTCGTCTGGGACGGCGCCGCCGAGGGGGCCCAGGTGTACATGTTCCAGACGAACAACGCCGACTTCCGCGGGACCGATGAGAACCTCCAGCAGCTCGCCTTCGCACGCATGCGCGCGATCGAGACCGGGCGGTCGGTGGTCAACCTGTCGACGGTCGGCACGAGCCAGGTCATCGCACCCGACGGGTCGACCCTCGACGAGCTGCCGATCGACACGGCGGGGCACATGCTCACCGACGTGCCGCTGCGCACCGGACTCACCCCCGCGGTGATCGTCGGGCCCGCGGTGAAGATCGTCCTGGGATGGGGGAGTCTCGCCGGACTGGTCGTCGCCGGTGGTCTCGTGCTCGTGCGCGCCCGTCGCACGAGAAAGACGCCGACCCCCGAGGGGGCCGGCGTCTGAACTCGTCGGTCAGCGTCAGGCGCTGAGCTTCTCGCCACCCGCTCCGCGACGCGCGCGGACGAAGGCGAGGCGCTCCTCGAGCAGCTCTTCCAGCTCGGGGAGGGTGCGACGCTCGAGCAGCATGTCCCAGTGGGTACGTGCGGCCTTGTCGGCGCTGTGGTCGACGGTCGCGATGCCGTCACCGATGCGCAGCAGCGCCTCGGCGCCGCACGTGCGGCACTCCCAGGCGTCGGGAACCTCGGCGTCGGCGGCGAACGTCAGGACGGTGTCACGTCCACAGGTGCTGCAGTTGTAGGTGTGCTGAGCACGGTCGTGAAACACGACGCCATCTTCGCTTTGGAGGCTCTGGGCGCCGAGTCGGATGCCGCGGAGACTGCGGTCTGCCATTGTGTGGTCCTCTCGTCGGTCACCATGTATAACGCTTGCACCTGTGCGCTTTATTCGAACCCCGGGCGACGGCGAGGCTTTCACAGACGATGCTCAGACAGCCGTCGTTCCCCGCCCGTTCACCATCGCGATCGCGACGTCGGCGCGATCGGTGACGAGCCCGTCCACACCGAGGTCCAGCAGGCGCCGCATGTCGACTTCGGGGTTGATCGTCCACACGTGCACCTCGACGCCGGCGGCGTGCGCGTCGCGGATCAGTCCTTCCGTCACGACGCGGACGCGGCCCTGGCGTTCGGGGATCTGGAGGGCGTCGAGGTCGGCGAGCAGCCGGCGGACCCGGGTCTTCTGACGCAGCGCCCGAGCGGCCACCAGCCTCGCCACGGTGGACGAGCCGGGGGAGGTCGCCGGTGGCAGGGCGGCTCCCGCCGCGGCGGCCGCCCGGAGGGCCGCGTGGCGACGTCCGTCGGAGAAGCTCGTCACCAGCACGCGGGCCGCGTG
>NZ_CAUQWC010000207.1:0-6287 GCF_963521695.1 uncultured Microbacterium sp.
TCGCGTCCATAAACACTCGCACACCGCGTTTCCACGCGCAGATCGCGTTTATGCGTGCGACTACGGCGACCCCGCCGCTCCCGCCGCGCGCGCCTCACCGCCGCTCGCGCCGAGGGCACCCCACCGCCGCTCCCGCCGAGGGGGCCCCGCCACTGCCACGCATAAACACGATTCGCGTCCATAAACACGCTCACACCGCGTTTCCACGCGCAGATCGTGTTTACGCGGGCGATCACGGCGACACCGCCGCTCCCGTCGGGACGGCCCACCGCCGCTCCCGCAGGGGCGGCGCGCGTATAGGGCACGAACGCCGATCACTCAACCCGGGGGCGCGTCCGCCGCACCGCGCGAAGACTAGGGGCAGCCCCGGAACCCATACGAAAGAGGACACCATGGCACAGGTCATCGAAACCATCGACGTCAACGTTCCCGTCCGCGTCGCCTACAACCAGTGGACGCAGTTCGAGGAGTTCCCGCACTTCATGAGCTTCGTCGAGTCGATCACGCAGAAGACCGAGACGCTCACCCACTGGAAGGTGAAGATCGGCGGAGCCGAGCGCGAGTTCGACGCCGAGATCACCGAGCAGCACCCCGACGAGCGCGTCGCCTGGAACAGCGTCGGCGGCGACGAGAACCACGCCGGCGTCGTGACCTTCCACCGCCTGTCGGATGACGAGACGCGCGTCACCGTGCAGATCGACTGGGAGCCCACCGGAGTCCTCGAGAAGCTCGGTGCCGTGTTCGGCGCCGACGACCACTCGGTCAAGAAGGACCTCGACAACTTCAAGGAGTACATCGAGTCGCGCGGCGCCGAGTCGGGCGCCTGGCGCGGTGACGTCAGCTGACGTCACTCCACCGAGAAGCTCAGAAGCCGGGCCCGTCCGTGAAGGATGGGCCCGGCTTCCGTCATGCGGGGATCACCACTGGGGGTGGATCTCCGCCCGCAGGCGCCGGTCGTACACCTCGCGCACGAGCGCGTCGAACGCGGCCAGGTCGAAGCCGCCGTCGAGGAGGTCGCCCGCCGCGGTATTCGACGCCGCCTGGGCGACAGAGCGTGCGCCCGGGATGACCGAGGTGACCCCCGGGCGGGACGCGATCCACGCGAGCGTCGCCGCCGGCAGCGTCACGCCCTCGGGCAGCGACGCCTTCAGCTCGTCGGCTGCCGCCACGCCCTCGTCGAACGGCACCCCCGAGAACGTCTCGCCCTTGTCGAAGGCCTCGCCGTTGCGGTTGTACGTGCGATGGTCGTCCTTGTCGAACGTGGTGTCGTGCGTGTATTTGCCCGACAGCAGACCGCTCGCGAGCGGCACGCGAGCGAGCACGGCGACGTTTCTCTCGGCGGCCAGCGGCAGCACCTCGTCGAGGGGCTTGAGGCGGAACGGGTTGAAGATGATCTGCAGGTTGGTCAGGTTCGGTCGACGAAGCGCCGACAGCGCCTGGTCCATCGTCTCGACCGACGCCCCGTACGCGGCGATGACGCCCTCGGAGACGAGCTGGTCGAGGGCGTCCCACGTGGCGTCGTCGTCGATCACGGCCGACGGCGGGCAGTGCAACTGCACGAGGTCGAGCGTGTCCTGCCCGAGCAGGCGGCGCGAGCGGTCGAGCCAGCCGCGGAAGTTCTCCAGGACGTAGTTCTCGGGCACCTGGTCTTCGCGACGCCCCATCTTCGTCGCGACCGTGATGCCCGCGGCATCCGTGCCCTTCAAGAACTTTCCGATGATCTCTTCCGAGCGGCCGTCGCCGTAGACGTCGGCGGTGTCGAAGAGCGTGACCCCGGCGTCGGCAGCGGTGCCGAGAACCGCGAGAGCCTCGTCTTCACCGACCCCGCCCCAGTCGGGTCCGAGCTGCCAGGTGCCGAGACCGATCGCCGAGACCTCGCGGCCGGTACGGGAGAGAGGGCGCTGCTGCATTGCGGTTTCCTTTCGAAGCGTCCTTCGAGCCTAGCCAGCCCCGCCGACACCGGGGTCCAGGGCGGTGGATGCCGAGACCCGGCGAGCGCAACCCCGGCCCGCCCCGCATTCGCGGCGCCTAGCGTGGCCGCACACCGATCAGGAGGATCACCATGGACACTCCCGCCGACCGACTCCCCGGAGCCGACGAAGAGAACATCATCCCCGAGTCCGAGGGGCTCGCAGCCGACGTTCCCGCGGGGGCCGCGGGAGCCGACACGGGGGCCGTCGGCGCCGCCGAGATCGACGCCGACGACGAGGCGCGCATCCAGAACATCTCGAGCCAGAACGACCTGCCCGGCGTCGGGACGCGGTCGGCTGACGGCCTGACCGAACGCGGCACCGATGATGGCGACGGCGGCTCCACCTCGCGCCACACCGAGGACACCGGTCGCCCCGAGGACGCCGCGGGGGAGACCGACAACCGCACCCCCGCGTCTCCCCCGCCGGCCGACGGCAGCGAACCCCATGTCGACGAGGACGACCCGATCGCGAAGTTCCAGCCCGGCGTCGGCCGCGATTCCGCCGCTTCCAGCCGCATCGCGCAGAGCCTCCCCGACCCCGACGACGCCTAATTCGGCGCGGGGCGAGCACGTCCTCGCGCGGGAGTGGGGCCGTGACGCCGAGGCGTCCTGCGAGCGGGGTCCCGTGCCCCCATCGCTTGACCTATCGCGCCAGGCGCAACGCGTCCTCCGCGAGGTGGAAGAACGCCGGCATCGCCGCCGAAACGGCCGCTGCGTCGGCGTCCGACATCATCAGCACCACCGTCGCCTCGCTCGCCCCGTCGCGCACGAACCAGCTGCCGGTGACCACGCCGCGGCTGGACCCGCCCTTGAACGCCACGTACGGCCAGGATCCGACGTCCAGTCCTTGACCGGGGTTCTCGCTCAGGATGCCGAGCACCTCGGCATCCTGGGTCTCCTGGAGCACGCGGTGCACGGCGACGACGTCGGCGGCGGAGGCGAACCAGTCGAAGCCCTGCTGCCACACCGGGGTCGTCACGTCGGGCACCGCGACCGCGAGCGGTGCGGCGTCGATGCGGTCGAGGAGCGCGCGCCTGCCCGCGTCGTCGGCCGCCTCCCACTCGGTGCGCACGGCGGCGTCGCCGTAGCCGAGCGTGAACAGCTCCTTCGTCGAGAGGAACGGCGCGAGCGCCGACGGGTCCGCGTGGCCGCTGCGCGCGACCGCCGCCTCGACGCGTTCGCGCCCGAGACGACCGATGAGCAGGTCGGTGGCGGTGTTGTCGCTGATGCGGATCATCGCCGACGCCGCCTCGAGCACCGACACCTCGGTGCCGGTCGGGGCGTCCTGCAGCTCACCCGAGGGCAGGCTCCGATCGGTGTCGCCGAGCACGAGCGTCTCGTCCCAGGCCAGGTCGCCGGAGGCCACGGCATACGCCACCGCCAGCAGCACGTACAGCTTGAACACCGAGGCTAGCGGCGCCGACCGGTCGGGGTCGATCGCGACCACGTCGTCGTCCCCGCGCCGCACGAGCGCGCTCACCTCGCCGGGGAGTTCGCGAAGACGCTGGTCCAACTCCTCCCACGACGTCGAGGGCTCCCACGGCGCGGCGACGGGGCCGAACACCATGCCGGTGATGCGGTCGCTCCCATCGATCGAGAGCGAGAGGTCGAAGGGGTCGCCGACCGAGCCGGCGAGCGTCGCCACGGCCTGCGTCTCGGTGCCCTGATAGGCCCTGACGGTGAACGGAGCCGCCGGACGGATCTGCCGGTTGAGCAGATCGGCGACATCCTCGGCCGACACCTGCGACTGGAAGTGGTCGTGCAGCACTCGTGCCCACTCTCCCGGCGTCGTGTCGGCCTCGGCCTCGAGCACGTCGATGATCCAGGTGAGGCGCTCCCCCACCGGGGTCGCCGGCACCTCCATGGATGCCGCCGTGGAGGCGGGGGTGTCGGGGGCGGCGCTCGTGCACGCGGTGAGGGCGGCGACGGCGACGAACGAGAGGGCGGCGGCCAGGCGACGGGCGAGAGTCACGGGGATCCTTCCGGAGGGGGGACGTCCCACGCTACGGAGAGGCCGGCGGCCCGACCTCCCTCGCGAGACGGAGATGCGCCAGGCTGAAAGCATGGACGACCTCCGCCTCGAATCGCTCCCGCCCACGCTCGACGACTACCTCGAGCTGCGCCGCGCCTCGGGCCTGACGCCCAAGCGCCCTGAGCAGGGGGCGCCGGCTCTGGCGAACAGCTGGGCCTGGCGCCGCATCGTGGATGCCACGGGCCGATCCGTCGCGATGGGCCGCGTCGTGGGCGACGGCGGCTGGTACTTCCTCGTCGCCGACATGGCGACGCTGCCCGAGTACCAGCGGCGTGGATTCGGGCGCCGCATCCTCGAGGACCTTCTCGCGGAGATCCGCGCGAAGGCCCCCGAGGGGGCGTACGTGACGCTGCTGGCCGATCCGCCGGGTCAGGCGCTGTACCGGAGCCTGGGTTTCGAGCAGCCGGCCAACGGCTCCGTCACGATGCACATGCTGCTCGCCTGACCCGCCGGCGGGGCCGCATCGCGCGAGCGGACGCGAAGATCTGCGGGGGTGCTCATGCCCCGCGAAACGGCATCCCGCCGACACCGAGTGTGCAACGTGTCACCGACATGTCAGCGAGATGCCGTCTCGCGGCGGCGCGAGCCGGCGCCGGCTCAGCGCGACGTGACCTCACTCCGCTCCGACGGCGACACGCGTCTCGCCCACCACCCGAGCAGCAGGTCGATCAGCACGAACACTGCGAGCGTGTAGCCGACGAACGGCAGCACCAGCCCGATCGCCACCGCGGCGACGAGGACTGCGGCGACACCCCACCACGGTGCGTGGCGGAGCACACCCCGCGCGGGCGCGGACGCGAGCCACCGGGTCGGTCGACGCTTCCACCACATCGCGTAGCCGAGCACGACGAGCGAGGCGATGCCGATGGCGAGCGCGAACAGCCCGAGTTGGTTGACGAGGCCGAACATGGTGCCCATGTGCAGGTCGACGCCCCAACGCGACAGCTTGGCCAGGAGCGGGTAGTCGGCGAAGTCGACCCGGTCGATCACCTGCATGCTCGAGCCGTCGACGGCCACGGCATCCACCTCGGTGGGATAGCTGCGATGGATCTCCTGCACGACCCACGCTTCGCCCGCGGCGGACGGCGGGCGGATCTCGACGTCGCCGCTGTCGACGTTCAGTCGCTGCGAGATCGCGAGCACGGCGTCGAAGGTGGCGGCGTCGGCCCGCGCGGTCGACGTCGTCGCGGCACCCCCATGATGCGCATGATCGCCCCTCTTCGCGGCCGACCCGTCGAGCGTGGTGGTCAGCGCGGGGGTACCGCCGCCGATCGCTGCGCGCAGATCGCTCACGTTCGCTCCCGCGAAGGTCGACCACGTGATGCCCGTGGCAGAGAGGAACAGCGCCCCGAGCACCACCCAGATCCCGACCGCCGAGTGCCATCCCGACAGCCGCCGGTAGCCCGTGTGGCGGCGGTTCGGACGCAGCAGGTCGCGTCGACCCCGGCGCGACCGGACGAACCGCCCGATCCACAGGCCGAGCCCGGCGAGCGCGACGATGCCGAGCCAGGATGCCGCGAGCTCGCTGTACCAGCGGCCGACCTCGCCCAGGTGCAGAAAACGGTGCAGGTCGCTGATCCAGTGCCGCAGCGGCAGCGCGCCACTCGTGCCGTAGGCGGGGAGGTCGCCGCGGATCTCCGTGGTCGCGGGGTCGACGAAGACCGCCCGCGTCGTGCTCTCGGGCAGGTCATTGTCGGCGAACATCACGCGGGTGGTGTCGCCGGGTGCCGGCGCCGGTCGTACAGCCACGGGCGTCCCGCCTCCGACGTACGCCTCGGCGGCGGCGATCTGGTCGGCCAGGGCCATGCCGTCCCGCGTCGACGACGCCGTGAGCTCGTGCGCGTACATCGCCCTCTCGAGGGTCGGCGTGAGCGCGTACAGCGCCCCGCTGAGAGCGGCGACGAGGATGAACGGCCCGACGAAGAGCCCGGCGAAGAAGTGCAGGCGGCGCAGGAGCGGCAGGAACCACCCCGGGCGGGTGCGGTCGGGCGCGACGGCGGCACCCGTGGACGAAGAGTCGGTCGCGGTCACGGGAGGACCGCCGGGATGAGGAACAGAGGAGGCATCTGCGAGATCGCTTTCCAGGTGCGGGGCACCCGTCATCCGGTCGCCCCGAGGGCAGCACCGGGACCGCGCCGCCCGGGCGATGACACGCGGGTCATCGCGGACGGCGGGCACTCATGGGTCGACTCGCGTCCGGTGAGGACGCGGAACAGCCCCCGCGGGCGCACGACGGCCCCCGGCACGGCGGCCGACCGCCCCACCGCTCGAACGGGCGGGGCG
>NZ_CAUQWC010000208.1:0-6259 GCF_963521695.1 uncultured Microbacterium sp.
GGAGAGGGGCGACGTCACGTCGACACCGTATGGTGCGGCCGCGCACTCGACGGCCAGCGTTGAGCGTCACGCGCCGCGGTCCGCCCCGCCATCACCCGATTCGTCATCCGTCGAGGCAGTCGCCCTCACCCGTTCGGAGGGGGGGGCGGCGCCCGTAGCCGCGACGGAACCCCCGGCGCCCTCGTCCACCGAGCGTGGTCCCGCGCACCGACGACTCGTCGGGGAGGTCGCCGGGCACGGGCGCCGCCGCGGACGCCGCACGGGAGGGGAGGGGCATATGCCGTGCCCTAGACTGCAAGCAACACCCTCGCGTGACTCTCCGCGGGGGTGGAGCCGTGATCCGCGGCCGTCGCGTCGCCGCAAACCCGATTGGTCCCCCTGTGTCCGCCTCGCACTCCGCGCTCGTGCCCGAGTGGCTTGTCGCCCCGGCCGAAGCGAATGAGCTCGTCGCCCCTGTCTGGCCGTCGTCCGCGCGCCGTATCGATGACGGTTCCGTCGAGATCGGCGGGGTCTCGGTATTCGACCTCCGCGATCGCTTCGGCACCCCGCTCTACGTCCTCGACGAGGACGAGGTGCGCGCCCACGCGCGTCGCGCCCGCGCGGCGTTCGAGTCCGCGGCCGCCCGCCACGGCATCCGGGCCCGCGTGTATTACGCGGGCAAGGCGTTCCTCTCGACGGAGGTCGTGAGGTGGGTCGTCGATGAGGGTCTCGCCGTTGACGTCTGCACCCGCGGTGAGCTCGAGGTGGCCCTGGCCGGCGGTGCCGATCCCGGACGCCTCGGCTTCCACGGCAACAACAAGAGCGTGGGCGAACTCGAGCGCGCGGTCGAGGTCGGCATCGGTTCGGTGGTGCTCGACAGCCCCATCGAGATCGAGCGGCTCGCCGCCATCTCCGACCGCCGCGGTGTGGTGCAGCCCGTGCTCGTGCGGGTGCGCACCGGCGTCCACGCCGAGACCCACGCGTTCCTGGCCACCGCGCATGAGGATCAGAAGTTCGGCTTCTCGCTCGAGGGGGCGGCCGAGGCCGTCGCCCGCATCCGCGAGCTGCCGAGCCTGCGCTTCGTGGGCCTGCACGCGCACATCGGGTCGCAGATCTTCGACTCCTCCGGGTTCCGCGAGTCGGCGGCTCGTCTGGTCGACCTGCACGCCGACCTGCTCGCCGGGGGCGAGATCCCGGTGCTCAACGTCGGCGGCGGGTTCGGCATCTCCTACACCTCGGTCGACGACCCCCGACCCATCGAAGAGATCGCCGACGGCATCCTGGATGCCATCGCCGACGAGTGCGCGGTGCGCGGCATCCCGATGCCCGACATCGCCACAGAACCCGGACGCATCATCGTCGCCCAGGCCGGCGTGACGCTGTACGAGGTGGGCACCGTCAAGACCGTCACGGCGGCCGAGGGTCTCGATCGCACGTACGTCAGCGTCGACGGCGGCATGAGCGACAACGCCCGACCGGCGCTCTACGGGGCCGACTTCTCGGCGCGCATCGTCTCGCGCACGAGTCGCGTCGCGCCGGCGCTGTCGCGGGTCGTCGGTCGGCACTGCGAGTCGGGAGACATCGTGGTGGATGCCGAATACCTTCCCGCCGACGTCACGCCCGGCGATCTGCTGGGAGTGCCCGCGACCGGCGCCTACTGCTTCTCGCTCGCGAGCAACTACAACTACACCCCGCGCCCGCCCGTCGTGGCGGTGCGAGGGGGCGAGGCGCGCGTGATCGTCCGCGGCGAGACCGTCGACGATCTGCTCGCCCGCGACGCCGGACTCCCGGCATCCGCTACCGACACACCCCACGGAGAAACCGCATGACCGACTACCGCACGTTGCGCGTGGCGCTCCTCGGCGCCGGCGCCGTCGGCTCCCAGGTCGCCGACCTGCTGCTCAGACACGGCGACGAACTCGCCGACCGCGCGGGCGCGAAGCTCGAGCTCGCCGGCATCGCCGTGCGAAACCTCGACGCGAAGCGCGACGTCGAGTTGCCCCGCGAACTGTTCACCACGGATGCCGAGACGCTCATCGTCGGCAGCGACATCGTCATCGAGCTGATGGGCGGCATCGAGCCCGCGCGGACGCAGGTGCTGCACGCGATCGCCTCGGGCGCCGACGTCGTCACCGCGAACAAGGCGCTGCTCGCCACGCACGGCTCCGAGGTCTTCGAGGCCGCCGACCAGGTCGGGGCCGAGGTCTATTACGAGGCCGCCGCCGCCGGCGCCATCCCCATCATCCGGCCCCTGCGCGACTCCCTCGCCGGCGACCGCGTCGTGCGGATCATGGGCATCGTCAACGGCACCACCAACTACATCCTCGATCGCATGGACACCGAGGGCGCCGACTTCGCCGACGTGCTGGCCCAGGCGCAGGCGCTCGGCTACGCCGAAGCCGACCCGACCGCCGACGTCGAGGGTTACGACGCCGCGCAGAAGGCGGCGATCCTCGCGAGCCTCGCGTTCCACACCGCGGTTCCCCTGGATGCCGTGCATCGCGAGGGAATCACCTCGGTCGACGCCGCGATGATCGAGTCCGCTCGTCACGCCGGCTACGTCATCAAGCTCCTCGCCGTGTGCGAGCGCCTCGCCGCCGAAGACGGTGGCACCGAGTCGATCTCGGTGCGCGTGTACCCGGCCCTCGTCGACCGCGCGCACCCGCTCGCGAGCGTCCACGGCGCGAACAACGCCGTGTTCGTGCAGGCCGAGGCCGCGGGCGACCTGATGTTCTACGGCGCCGGCGCCGGCGGCGTGCAGACGGCTTCCGCCGTCCTCGGCGACGTCGTCTCGGCGGCGCGTCGGCACATCGCGGGTGGCGTGGGCGTGGGGGAGTCGACCCGAGCGAACCTCCCCGCCGTGCCCATCGGGCGCGTCATCACGCGGTACCAGATCACCCTCGAGGTCGACGACAAGCCGGGCGTGCTCGCGACGGTCGCCGGCATCCTCAGCGAGGGGCGCGTGTCGATCGCGACCGTCGAGCAGACCGTGATCGAGGCGTCTTCGGATGCCGGAGACCCGGGCGCTGCGACAGGCTCATCGACCGCGGCGGGCTCGGCCCGTCTGGTCATCGGAACACACAAGGCCCGCGAGCAGGACCTGAGTGAGACCGTCGAGCGTCTCGCCGCGAGCGGCGTCGTCGAGCGCGTGGTCTCCGTGCTGCGCGTGGAAGGGAACTGAACATGGCTCATCTCTGGCGCGGAGTCCTCCGCGAATACGCCGACCGTCTGGGCGTCACCGACGCCTCCACCGTCGTCACCCTCGGCGAGGGCGGCACGCCGCTCATCCCGGCCCCGGCCCTGTCGCGTCGTACCGGCGCCGACGTGTGGGTGAAGTTCGAGGGCATGAACCCGACGGGCTCCTTCAAGGACCGCGGCATGACGGTGGCACTCTCCCGCGCCGTCGAGCACGGCGCGAAGGCCGTCATCTGCGCCTCGACCGGCAACACCTCGGCCTCGGCCGCGGCCTACGCCGCCCACGCCGGCATCACCGCCGCCGTGCTCGTGCCCGAGGGTAAGATCGCGATGGGCAAGCTGAGCCAGGCGGTCGCCCACAACGGCCGTCTGATCCAGATCCGCGGCAACTTCGACGACTGCCTCGAGATCGCGCGCGAGCTCGCCGACCACTACCCGGTGCACCTGGTCAACTCGGTCAACCCCGACCGCATCGAGGGGCAGAAGACCGCCGCGTACGAGGTCGTCGAGCAGCTGGGCGACGCACCCGACTTCCACTTCATCCCCGTGGGCAACGCCGGCAACTACACCGCGTACTCGCGCGGCTACCGGGAAGAGGCCGCCCGCGGCGTCGCCACCCGCGTGCCCCGCATGTTCGGCTTCCAGGCCGCAGGTTCCGCGCCGCTCGTGCGCGGCGAGGTCGTGAAGAACCCCGAGACGATCGCCAGTGCCATCCGCATCGGCAACCCCGCGTCGTGGGACCTCGCGCTCGAGGCGCGCGACGCCACCGAAGGCTGGTTCGGCGCGATCGACGACGACGGCATCCTCGAGGCGCAGAAGATCCTCGCGGGCGAGGTCGGCGTCTTCGTCGAGCCCGCTTCGGCGATCAGCGTCGCGGGCCTGCTCGACCGCGCGGAGGCGGGGATCGTCCCGGCCGGCGCGAAGGTCGTGCTGACCGTCACCGGTCACGGTCTCAAGGACCCGCAGTGGGCGCTTCGCAGGGCCGACGGCACCGACGTGAAGCCCACCGTCGTCGACGCGACCACCTCGGAGGTCGCCTCGGTGCTCGACCTGCAGCCGGTGACCGCGTGAGCTCAGGCCCCGGTCGCCGAGTCGCGGTCCGCGTTCCCGCCACGAGCGCGAATCTCGGGCCCGGCTTCGACACCCTCGGCTTGGCGCTGAGCGTGTACGACGATCTCACCGTCGAGCAGATCGAGGGCGACGGACTCGAGATCGAGGTCGCGGGCGAGGGCACGGCTGACGTGCCGCGCGACGCGTCGCACCTCGTGGTGCGCGCGATGGCGCACACGTACGCGTCGGTCGGCCGCACCCTCCCGGGGCTGCGGCTGACCGCGCACAACGTCATCCCGCACGGGCGCGGCATGGGCTCATCGGGAGCCGCCGTGGTCGCCGGGATCCTCGCCGCGAAGGGTCTGCTGGAGGGCGAGGTCGCCTTCAGCGACGTGGACCTGCTGCGCCTGGCCACCGAGCTGGAGGGGCACCCCGACAACGTCGCACCGGGCCTCTTCGGCGGTCTGACGATCGCGTGGATGGATGCCGTCGGCCCGCAGCACAAGCAGCTGATCGTCCACCGGGGCGTGTCGCCGCTGGTGTTCGTGCCCGGCTTCACGATGTCGACGGCCGTCGCGCGGAGCCTGCAGCCCCTGCAGGTCCCGCGCGAGGACGCGGTGTTCAACGTCTCGCGCTCGGCCCTGCTCATCGCCGCGATGACGCAGAGCCCCGAACTGCTCATGGCGGCCACCGAAGACAAGCTGCACCAGAACTACCGCGCGCAGGCGATGCCCGAGACCGACCGGCTCGTGCGAGCGCTCCGCGCCGAGGGATACGCGGCCGTGGTCTCGGGGGCGGGTCCCAGCGTTCTGGTCCTCGCCGACGGACCCGGACAGCGACTCGAGGCCGCTGATCTCATGGCATCCGTGGTCGACACCCCGTGGCAGGCGCTCATGCTCGCCGTCGACGTCAAGGGTGGTACAGTGAAAAACGCAGAGGGTTCCGCGTAACTTCGCGAATCTGAGCCTCTGCACCACCTGCGAAATCCGCAACACATCGCGAACCCGGTATCGGCTGCAATCTCCCGAACCGCTGGTGTCTCTTCGTCTGCGATCTGCACGGCGAAGCGCGATCTGACACGTTTCATTCTGAGGAGCACTCGTGGAGTCCATCTCCGAGACCCATTCCGTCGACGCGCCCGAGGGCGCCGAGATCCCCGCCGAAGAGCAGCCCACGGCTGACGCGCAGGGTACCGCCACGCCGGACGCCGACACCGAGCCGAGCACGGTCGACACCGCGACGACCGAGGGCACGGACGCCCCGGACACCGCGGCCGCCGATGCGCAGCCCGAGGCGTTGTTCGCCGACGACACTCTCGTCGCCGACGCCCCTGCTGCAGAAGCCGACGCTGCGGCCGACGACGCGGTGACTCCGGCAGACGAGACGGCATCCGCCGACGCCGCGCCCGCGGTGGAGCCGACTGCCGAGCCCGCTGCCGAGTCTGCACTCGAGGAGGCCGCCCCGGCGGAGAAGCCCGCACGCGCCCCGCGCAAGCGTGCCCCCCGTCGTGCGACGACCGCCACCGCCAAGGAGAAGGCGGCCGCTGAAGCCGCCGCCGCCGAGGCCGCTGCCGCCGAGGCCGCTGCCGCTGAGGCCGGCACCGACGTCGAGGCTCCGGCCGACGCCGCGTCGGACGAGACGTCGACCACCCCCGTCACGACCGCGGCCGACGTCGCCGAGGACGCAGCGTCCTTCGAGGAGACGCCGGTCGTCGCCGAGGCGACCGACGCACCGAGCGCCGACGCACCGATCGCGGACGTCGCCATCGAAGAATCCGGTGCCCCCGATGCGGCGGAGGCCGATGCGAACGACGGCGAGAACGCCGCCTCCGACAACGCCGAGCAGAACGATGAGACCCCCGCTCGTGGTCGTGGCCGAAGCCGCTCGCGCAACCGCAACCGCAACAAGCCCGACGCCGCCGCAGAGAAGCCCGAAGCCGGCTCTGACGACGCCGACGCGCCCACGCAGGGTGGCCAGCGCGAGGGCGGCCAGCAGGGCGCGTCGCAGCGTGACAACGCGCAGCAGGGCGGCCAGC
>NZ_CAUQWC010000209.1:0-6177 GCF_963521695.1 uncultured Microbacterium sp.
CCGTCGACGACCTGTGGATCGTCTACCTCGTCGCGATCGTGCAGTCCGTTCTCGGCGCGATCATCGAGCCGGCCCGCCCGAGCGTGGCCGCGGCCCTCGTACCCCCCGCGCACGTCGCCCCGGTAAACCAACTGCTCGGCGTCGGATCGGGCCTCGCCCGTCTCGTCGGCGCCCCCATCGGCGGGCTGGTGCTCGGTCTCGGCGGCGTGAATGCGCTGGTCGTGGCGACCGCCGGGGCCTATGCGGTGGCATCCGCGGTGCTCTTCATCCGCGCGGCGAAGCGACGGGATGCCGCGACTCCCCCGCCCGCCGACCTCGCGCCCCCGCAGACGATGGAGAGGGATGCCACCGGCGCGCCGCCGCGCACCACGTTCTTCGCCGAACTCGGATCGGGCCTGGCCATCGTCGTCGCCGACCGCGTCCTTCGCCGGCTGATGGTGGTGGCGATGCTCATGTCGCTCGCGCAGGGGCTCTTCACGATCCTTTTCGTGCTCTTCGTACAGCGCTCGCTCGGTGGCGGCGACACCGAGGTGGGCATCCTCCGCGGCATCCAGGCCGTGGGGGCGCTGATCGCCGGACTGGGCCTGATGGGCGTCGTCGGACGCGTCGCGCCGTGGCGGCTGGCCGCGGCGTCCATCCTCGGATTCGGGGTGTTGACGCTCGCGATCTGGAACCTCCCCGCCGTGACGACGTGGTTTCCGGTGTACGTCGTGCTGTTCGCGCTGGTCGGCGCGCCGGGGCTGGTCGCGATGACGGCGATGCTCACGATCGTCGACCGCGAGACGCCCGCGAGCCATCGCGGACGGGTGACGAGCCTGCTCTTCGCGGCGCTGACGGCACTGCAGGCGGTGGGCACGCTGCTCGGGGGGTTCGTGGGGTCGGGGCCGGCGTTCGCGGCCTCCCTGCAGGTGCAGGGGGCGCTCTACGTGGTGGCGGGGCTCCTCGCGCTGACGATGACGCGTCGAGGTTCCCGCTGAGCCTCGGGAATGTCCGCCGGCCTCTCTACGCTGAGGTCAGGGGCACGGCGAAAGGCGGGACGCATGCAGGGACTCGAGATCACGGTTCTGTTGGGCCTCGCCATGCTCGTGGGCACGGTGCTGGCGCCGCGGCTGCGGGTGGCGACGCCGCTGGTGCTGCTCGTCATCGGCCTCGCCCTCGGGTTCATCCCTGAGCTGCGACAGATCGAGCTTCCTCCCGAGACGGTGCTGCTGCTGTTCCTCCCGGTCATGTTGTTCCGCGAGGCGTGGACGACGTCGCTGCGCTCGGTGCGCCGATCCCTTCGCTACATCATTCCGATGAGCACGCTGCTCGTCGTGGCATCCGCCTTCGCCGTCGCCGGCGTCGCCACCTGGATGGGGGTGCCGTGGGAAGCCGCTCTCGTGCTGGGCGCCGCCGTCGCCCCGCCCGACGCGACCGCAGTCGCCGCCCTCGGCCGACTGCTCCCGGCCAAGACCTTCATGAAGCTGAAGGCCGAGAGCCTCACCAACGACGGCACGGCTCTGGTGCTCTACGCCATCGCCGTGGCGCTGCTGCTGGGCGACCAGATCACGCCGCTGCAGATCACGGGCATGGTGCTGCTGTCGTACCTCGGGGGCGCCGCCGCCGGCATCGCCGTCGCCGTTCTCGCCTTCTTCGCGCTCCGCCGCATGCAGTCCACGCTCACCATCAACCTCACCCTGGTACTGGTGCCGTTCCTGGCATTCCTCATCGCCGAGATCATCGAGGCGTCGGGGGTGCTCGCCGTCGTCTTCGCCGGTCTCATCGTCGCGTGGGTGTCGCCGCGCATCACGACCGCGATCTCGCGCAGAGCAGCGGATGCCACGTGGCCCTTCGGCGTCTACCTGCTGAACGGCGCGCTCTTCGTGCTGATCGGGCTGGAGGTGCAGCTCGTGCTGCACGAGATCTCGCCGTCCGAGATCGGCATCCTTCTCCTCATCACGGTTGCGGCGTGGGTCGCACTGTTCGTCGTGCGCTACCTCTTCCAGTGGCTGTTCTCCCCCTTCTCGCGCCCACCGGCGTCGGCGTCGCGCTCGCTCCGGCACCGCTCCCGGGTGGTGAGCACGGTCTCGGGCTTCCGCGGCGCCGTGTCGCTCGCCATCGCGCTCTCGGTACCGACCGTGACGGCCGCCGGCGAACCCGTTCCGGGCCGGGATGCCATCGTCTTCGTCACCGCGGGCGTCATCGTCCTGACGCTGCTGGTGCAGGGACCTCTGCTGCCCGTCGTGATCCGGTGGGCGAAGCTGCCGAGCGATGACGCGGCGATCGAAGAGTACGAGCTGGCTGAACGCGCCATCTCGGGCGCCGCGCTGGCCGCCCTCGACGAGCTGGCCGTCGAGCACGGGGTGAGCGACCGGGTGCGCGACCGCGCACGTCGCGAGGGCTACGAGCGACTCGAACTGGCGAACGCGCGGGCCGTCGCACGCCAACGCGCGGCGGAGGAACGCGAGCTCGCCGAGCTCGATGCGTCGCTCGGCGACGATGCGCCATCGGCCACGGGGCCGATCCCGCCGGGTGCCCACGACGATGACGACGACGATCGTGCACCGTCGCCGGGTGCGGTGTCGCTCTCGGGCGTGCGCCCGGTGACCGATCCCGCGGGAGGCGCCGATGCGGGTTCCGCGAGGCCGTTGACGGGGCCCTTCGAGATGCTCGCCGTCAGCGACGACATCGATCTCACCCAGCGCTCCCCGCTCCTGCGCCACAAGGAGGCGCAACGGTTGCGTCTGGCGGTTCTCGACCGCAAACGCGAGGTGCTGCTGCGTCTGCGCCGCGAGGGCACCATCGACGACCTCGTCGCGAGGAAGATCCTCGCGGGCCTCGACCTCGAGGAAATCCGCGCCCGCGGCCTCGACAAGACGGTGGAGTGACGCCCGGCGCGGCATCCGTCGTGACGGCGCGCGGGCGGCCGGGGTGCGTCGCGGCTCCGCAAGGCGCGTGTATCCGCTACCGGGCCTCGCTCGCAGTAGGTACGCCCGACCGTCAGGCGCGCGAGTGCGCTGACGCGCGCTGCACCTGATCGGGGGTCGGGGTGACGCCCGTGTACCGCGCGAACTGGCCGGCGGCCTGCAGGGCGATCACCTCGGCTCCCGTGATCACCGCCGTGCCCGCCGTGCGGGCGGCGCGAATGAGCGGCGTCTCCGCCGGGAACGCCACGACGTCGAACACCGTCTCGGCCGCCGCGATGTGCTCCGGCGAGAAGGCGAGCGCGTCGGCATCCGCTCCGTCCATCCCGAGCGGGGTGACGTTGACGATGATCGCGGCGCCGGGTGCCGGGTCGTCGGCCACCCATCGGGCGCCGTACGCCTCGGCGAGCGCGGGCCCGGCCTCGTCGTTTCGAGCCACCACCGTCAGGTCGGTGAACCCCGCGCCGTGGAAGGCGGCGACGACGGCTTTGGCCATGCCGCCCGATCCTCGCACGAGCACGGATGCCGCCGGGTCGAGCCGGTGGCTTTCGATGAGGCTCGCGATGGCCTCGTAGTCGGTGTTCGAGGCGGTGAGCACTCCGCTGTCATTCACAATCGTGTTGATCGAGCCGATCGCTGCGGCCGAGGCCTCGATGTGATCGACGAGGGGAATCACGGCCTCTTTGAACGGCATCGACACCGAGCAGCCCCGGATGCCGAGGGCACGCACGCCGCTGATCGCCGCCGCGATGTCGGTGGTAGTGAACGCCTTGTAGACGAAGTCGATGCCGAGCTCCGCGTAGAGGAAGTTGTGGAAGCGCGTGCCGATATTCGACGGGCGGCCCGACAGCGAGATGCAGAGGGTGGTGTCTTTGCTGAGCTCGGGCATGGGTCTCATCTCGTCGCACGGGCGGGTCTCTCATGCTACGGCGGGCGCCGTGGTGAACGAGATGCCGCAGACGCGGTGCCGACGTCGGGGACCGCACGCGCCCGCTCGCGTGGGGTCTCCCCCGGCACGACGAAGGGCCGGAGCCTTTCGGCATCCGACCCTGTCGTGGTGAACCTCGCACGGAGGTTCGGGGCGATTACGCTCCCCCGTTGATCACCGAAAGGTACGACCCGAAGGGACGCTCGGTGTCGATGGCGGCGAAATCGTCGGCGATGCCCGCGTAAGGCGCATTCTCGTTCGTCATTCTCCGAGTGTCGCGCAGGGACCGTCGACGAACTCGGGTCTTGACACTGCCTAATATCTCGTCTAGCTAACTACTTGGGCCTCTAGGCTTTCGATGCGCTGCTCGAGATACGCGATGTAGTCCGCCATGTACGACAGCTTGGCCTCGAGCCGGTCCAGGCGAGGACTGATGTGCCCCTGATTGAAACTGAAGGGCACCTTGAGCGGGTTGTCGGCGTCGATCTTCGCGATCACGGCACGCAGCCGGTTCACGTCTCCGGGCTCGTTGGTCATGTTCGCCAGCGTACGCTCGCGGTTCATTCGGCCCCAGGTGTTGACGGGGCGAGCATGATGATCCCCGCGCCCACGAGGGCGACCGCCGACCCGATGTAATCCCACATCGTGGGACGGAAACCGTCGACCACGATCCCCCACGCCAGCGATCCCGCGACGAAGACGCCCCCGTACGCGGCGAGTACGCGCCCGAAGTGCGCGTCGGGCTGCAGAGCGGCGATGAACCCGTAGGCACCGAGGGCCAGGATGCCGAGCAGCGCCAGCCACCACCCGCGGTTCCCGCGCACGGCCTGCCAGATCAACCACGCGCCGCCGATCTCCGCAACGGCGGCGAGCGCGAACAGGATGACGATGCGGGCCGTGGTCATTCCGCCATTATGCGGCGAGGGGGGCTGCCCGAGACGCACGCGGCGCGCGGTTCACCGACCCACGTGACGGGGCCGCGGACAGCTGCGTTACGGCAGAACACACGCTGCGTGACGCTTGGGGAAAATTCGGCGGCGATCGCCATTCTTTTGGCTAGATTTCGGACCGGAGGTGCTCATGTCCCGACCCCGAACGGTGACGCACACCTACACGCTGCAGGGTGGCTGGCAGAAGTCGTCGGAGGGCGCGTTGACCGCCGATCTCGCCGACGCCCTGCGCCGCAAAGGCGTGTCGATGGTGCGTGCTCGGCGCGGATTGTTCGACGTGCGCGAGGTCTCGCTGCTGAACGATCCCCCGCCGCGATGAGCCCATAAGATCCCCACCCGGATGAGGTGACACGACGCAACCGCCGGGTGACGCGGGCTCCACTCTGACACTCTCGATAAGTGAAAGCTTTCCGATGCCGAGTGTGCGGCAACGACCTGTACTTTGAGAACTCCGTCTGCCTGTCGTGCGGGACGGGTCTCGGCTACTCGCGCGACGAGGCGGACATCGTTCCGGTCGACGGCTACGGACGGTACGTGGATGCCGCGGGGCTCGTCTGGCACGTGTGCCGGAACCTGAACCTGTCGGGGTGCACCTGGCTCGCGCGATTCCAGGGCGGTCAGTGCTCGGCCTGCGATCTGACGCGGGTGCGTCCGAACGACGCCGATGCCAAGGGGCTGTCGCAGTTCCCGGTGGCCGAGCGCGCGAAGCGCTGGTTGCTCGTCGACCTCGACCGGCTCGGCTTCCCGGTGGTCGGAAAGGGCGAGGACCTGACGTACGGCCTGTGCTTCGACCTGCTGTCGAGCGTGGCCGAGAACGTCACGATCGGCCACGCCGACGGGGTGATCACGATGGATCTCGCCGAGAGCGACGACGCCTACCGCGTGCGTGTGCAGGAACAGCTCGGTGAGCCGTACCGCACCATGCTCGGCCACTTCCGTCACGAAGTCGGTCACTACATGGAGTGGCGCCTGGTCGAGGGCACCGCCCGCATCGGCGAGGCGCGCCGCCTGTTCGGCGATGAGACCGCCGACTATCAGGCCGAGATCGACCGTCACTACTCTCAGGGGCCGCCGGCGAACTGGTGGGAACGCTACATCTCC
Organism: uncultured Microbacterium sp.; assembly: GCF_963521695.1. GTDB lineage: Bacteria > Actinomycetota > Actinomycetes > Actinomycetales > Microbacteriaceae > Microbacterium. The sequence continues at coordinate 5,883 of NZ_CAUQWC010000209.1, forward strand.
ACCTACGCCACCATGCACCCCTACGAGGACTTCGCCGAGACGTGGGCGCACTTCCTGCACATGACCGACACAGTCGAGACCGCCCACATCTACGGTCTGGCGCGCACGGGCGGCATCCAGGACTCCCCCTCCTTCCGCGCATTCGTGACGGACACGTGGATACCGCTGTCGACCGCGCTCAACATGGTCAACCGGTCGATGGGCAAGGCAGACCTGTACCCCTTCGTCATCCCGGATCCGGTGCTCGACAAGCTCGACTTCATCGCGTCGCTGCGGCCGGGGAGCTGACGGCGGG
>NZ_CAUQWC010000210.1:0-6169 GCF_963521695.1 uncultured Microbacterium sp.
GTGCTCAGCGCACGTCGTCGTCGACCCAGTCCATCGACTTCGTGACGGCCTTCTTCCACAGGCGCAGCTCGCGGTCGCGCTCGGCGGGGTCCATGTCGGGCTCCCAGCGCTTGTCCTCCTGCCAGTTGGCGCGGAGGTCGTCGAGGTTGTCCCAGAAGCCCACGGCGAGACCCGCGGCGTAGGCGGCACCGAGGGCGGTGGTCTCGGCGACGACGGGACGCACGACCGGCACGCCGAGGATGTCGGCCTGGAACTGCATGAGCTCGTCGTTGGCGGTCATGCCGCCGTCGACCTTGAGCTCGGTCAGGTCCACGCCCGAGTCGGCGTTGACGGCCTCGAGCACCTCGCGGGTCTGGAAGGCCGTGGCCTCGAGGGCGGCGCGGGCGATGTGGCCCTTGTTGACGAAGCGGGTCATGCCGACGATCGCGCCACGGGCGTCGGGGCGCCAGTAGGGCGCGAACAGCCCCGAGAACGCCGGGACGAAGTACACCCCGCCGTTGTCGTCGACGGAGCGGGCCAGGGCTTCCACCTCGGGAGCCGAGGAGATGATGCCGAGCTGATCGCGCAGCCACTGGATGAGCGAGCCGGTGACGGCGATGGATCCCTCGAGTGCGTAGTGCGCGGGCTGGTCGCCGAGCTTGTATCCGAGGGTGGTCAGCAGACCGTTCTTCGAGCGGACGATCTCTTCACCTGTCTGGAAGATGAGGAAGTTTCCGGTGCCGTAGGTGTTCTTGCTCTCGCCCGGGTCGTAGGCGGCCTGACCGAAGGTCGCGGCCTGCTGGTCGCCCAGGATGCCGGCGATCGGGGTCTCGCGCAGCAGAGACGAGGACTCGACGGCGCCGTACACCTCGGAGGAGGAGCGGATCTCGGGCATCATCGAGCGGGGAACACCGAAGTCCGACAGGATGTCGTCGCGCCACTCCAGGGTCTCGAGGTCCATGAACAGCGTGCGGCTGGCGTTGGTGACGTCGGTGGCGTGCACGCCACCGTCGGTGCCGCCCGTGAGGTTCCACAGCACCCAGGTGTCGGTGGTGCCGAAGATGAGGTCGCCGGCCTCGGCCTTGCCGCGTGCGCCGTCGACGTTCTCGAGGATCCAGACGATCTTGGTGCCCGAGAAGTAGGTCGCCAGCGGCAGCCCCACGATGCTCTTGTAGCGCTCGGGGTCGCCGTCGGCGAGGCGGTCGACGATCGACTGCGTGCGCGTGTCCTGCCAGACGATGGCGTTGTAGACGGGCTTGCCGGTGTTCTTGTCCCAGACCACCGCGGTCTCGCGCTGGTTGGTGATACCCACCGCGGCGATGTCGTGACGGGTGATGTCGGCGCGGCTGAGGGCCAGGCCGATCACCTCCTGGGTGTTGCGCCAGATCTCGAGCGGGTCGTGCTCGACCCATCCCGCGCGGGGGAAGATCTGCTCGTGCTCCTTCTGCCCGACGGAGACGACGCTCCCGGACTTGTCGAAGATCATCGCGCGCGTCGAGGTCGTGCCCTGGTCGATGGCGAGGACGTAGTCGGCCATGGAGGGACTCCTTTGTCTTGTTTCAGTGGAAGAGGTGGGAAAGCGGGTCGGGCGCCGACGGCGTCCCGGGGGGTCAGGAGCCGAGGCCGAGGAGCACGGGAGCCAGCAGGCCCGCGAGCAGACCACCGACGAGGGGGCCGGCCACGGGGACCCAGGCGTAGCCCCAGTCGCTGCCGCCCTTGCCCTTGATGGGGAGGATCGCGTGGGCGATGCGGGGTCCGAGGTCACGGGCGGGGTTGATCGCGTAGCCGGTCGGGCCACCCAGCGAGGCGCCGATACCGACCACGAGCAGGGCCACGGGAACGGCTGCGAGGCCGCCGATGCCACCCGGGACGCCGATGTCGGCCACGCCGTAGTCGCTGAAGCCGAAGATCACGAACACCAGGACGAAGGTGGCGATGACCTCGGTGAGGAAGTTGAAGCCGTAAGAGCGGATGGCGGGACCGGTGGAGAAGACGCCGAGCTTGGCGGCGGGGTCGGGCTCGTCGTCGAAGTGTTGCTTGTAGGACGCCCAGGCGAGCACGGCACCGATGATGGCACCCACCATTTGCGCTGCGACGGCCACGAGGAACTGGACGAAGGCGATCTTGCCGGCCACCAGCAGGCCGATCGAGACCGCGGGGTTCAGTTGTGCGCCCGAATACGCGGAGACGATGACACCGGCGAAGACCGCCAGCCCCCATCCCCAGTTGACCATCAGGGTTCCGCCGGCGTTGCCCTTGGTCTTGGCCAGGGCCACGTTCGCCACGACGCCGCAACCCAACAGGATGAGCATCGCGGTGCCGACCACCTCCGAGAGGAAGTACAGCCCCAAGTTGACTTCTAGCATGTCGTCATCGACCTTTCTTCGGTCACCCGGACAACTTCGGCGCGGGTGATGTTATGCGGCTCAGTGCTCTGAACCTACGACCGGTGTGCGGGCGCGCAATAGACGGCGCGCCCGCACGTTCTCTCAGATTCGAGCGACTCCGGCCTGAGCGAGGTCCACACGGTGGGAGGCGCGCAGGATCTCCGTCGTGCGGGAGACCTCCTCGTCGACCCGATCGGCATCCCAGCCCAACGGAGCGGCGATCGTCTCGGCGACTTCGCGCAGGGTGCGGTCGGTCATCCCGCCGACGAAAGCGAGGTGCGTGCGCCGCAGCAGCACGTCGATCAGGTGCACGACCTGCTCGTTCTCGGCGATCCAGGTCAGCTCCTCCCGGTAGTAGCCGGGAGCGTCGGAGACAGGGGTCGGCTCCGAGGGAAGGGCGGCGAGGATCGCGTCCGCGCGGGTGCCGTAGCGCTCGAGCATCGCCTCGACGAGGTCGGCGCTGTGCGCATTCGTGCGCGCCGAGACCCAACGACGCCGCTGCTCGGGGGTGGCGGGGTATCCGGCGCCGCCGCCGATGGACAGCCCCTGCGTGCTGACCCGGTGCGGACGACGCAGCTTCTGCAGCGTCTTCATGCTCATGTGCTCGGCGAGGGCGCGGAAAGTCGTCCACTTACCGCCGACGAGACTCAGGGCCGGGACTCCGGCGATCTCGTCCTCGACGATCCGGTAGTCGCGCGACACGAAGCCGGGGGCGGTGTCGTCGTGGCGGGGGAGCGGACGGATGCCGGAGAACGTGTAGACGATCTGCGAGCGATCCACCCCGACCTTCGGGAAGACATGTCCGATGAGGTCGAAGAAATAGGCGATCTCGTCGTCGGTGCACACGACCGGCTTCGACGGATCGGCGTCGATGTCGGTGGTGCCGACGAGCACGCGGCCCTTGAGGGGGTAGATGAGCACGATGCGGCCGTCGGAGTGCTCGAAGAAGATCTCGCGTCCACCGGTGGCTGCGAGCAGCTCGGGGTTGTCGAGGACGATGTGCGAGCCCTTTGTGCCGCCCATGAACGTCGTGGTGAGCCCCATCGCCGCGTTGGCGAGATCGGTCCAGGGGCCCGCCGTGTTCAGCACGACCTTGGCCTTGACGCTGAACTCCTCGCCCGAGACCTCGTCGCGGACGCGGACGCCGTCGGCGTCGGCACCGACGGCCGAGACGTAGTTGACCGCCTGCGTGCGACCGCCACCGGCCTCGATGCCGTCGCGCAGCACGTCGAGGGCGATGCGCTCCGGGTCGTGCATGGACGCGTCGAAGTAGGTCGCGGTGTAGGCGAGGTCGGAGTTGAGCTGGGGAAGCTCGGCGAGCGACTTCTTCTTACCCAGGAACTTGTGCCGGGGGACCGAGCCGCCGTCGCGCGAGAAGGTGTCGTACATGATCAGGCCGACCTTGATCAGCAGAGCGCCGCGTTCGTTGGGCTTGCCGCGGCCGTGCGTGACGAGCAGGCGGAAGGGGGCCGAGAGGATGCCGGAGAACGTCTTATAGATCGGGATCGTCGTCTCGAGCGGCTTGACGTAGTGGGGAGCGGTCTTGAGCAGGTCGTTGCGCTCGGTCACCGCCTCCTTCACGAGACGGAACTCGCCGTTCTCGAGGTAGCGGATGCCGCCGTGCACCATGTGGCTCGACGCCGACGACGCTCCCGAGACGAAGTCGCCGCGTTCGACGAGCGCGACCCGCACACCCTGCAGGGCGAGGTCGCGGAGAGTGGCGAGGCCGTTGATGCCCCCGCCGATGATCAGGACGTCGAGGCCTTCGGCGTCACGGAGCGCCTGAACATCGGCGCGAAGCGGAGTTGCGGGGGACGACATGTCGACTGCGACCTTTCCTTGGGGTACCCGATGAGGATGCGCCTGTGTGCACGTTGTTGCAAGCCCCTTGAACAAACGTGCAGAATGGGCTCCGTGAAGGCGAACAGACCGTGACGACGCAAGCCGAGGAGCGCTCCCGCGACGCGCTGCGCGCCGCGCAGCTGTACTACATGCAGGACCTCACGATGGATGCCATCGCGCACGAGATGCGCGTCTCGCGCTCATCGGTCTCGCGTCTGCTGCAGCATGCCCGCGACGTGGGACTCGTCACCATCTCGATCAGCCCACCCGACGACGCGCGCGGGCAGATGGCGCAGCGCATCGCCGACCGATTCGGCATCACCGCGCATGTCGTGCCGACGCCCGCACGGACCTCCGAGGCGGAGCGCCTCGAGCGGACGGCCCTGACCGCGGCGCGCATCCTGGCCGAGCGCGTCGAGTCGTCCATGACCGTCGGGGTGGCCTGGGGGTCGACGCTGTCGGCGGTGGCCCGCCATGTGCCGCTCAAAGACGTGCACGACACCCACATCGTGCAGATGAACGGAGCCGCGAACGTCCGTACCTCCGGCATCCCGTATGCGGGGGAGATCCTGTCGAGGTTCGGTGCGGCCTGGTCGTCGTCGGTGCACCAATTCCCGGTGCCGGCGCTGTTCGACGACCCGCGCACCAAGCACGCCATGTGGCGCGAGCGCTCGGTGCGGTCGGTGCTGGAGATCCAGCAGCGGGTGGGGCTGTTCGTGTTCGGTCTCGGCTCGCCCCACGCCGACGTCCCCTCGCACGTCTACAGCGGCGACTACTTCGATGAGCGCGACCGTGCGGTGATCGAGCGCGAGGGAGTCGTCGGCGACTGCGCGACGGTGTTCTACCGTGCGGACGGGTCGAGCGACATCCCCGAGCTGAACGCCCGCTCCAGCGGACCCGACCTCGACACCGTCCGCCGCATCCCCCGGCGGTTCTGCGTCGTGTCGAGCCTGTCGAAGCTCGACGGTCTGCGCGGAGCGCTCGCCGCGGGACTGATGACCGAACTCGTCGTCGAGGAGGCGCTCGCTCGCCGCCTGCTCAGTGTTACCCGCTGATCACTCCCCGACCGCCGGATCGCGGGTCAGCGTTCGCCGAAACCGTCGTCGATGAGTGCGCGGAGCTCGACGAGCGCGGGGTGGGCCTGCGGGCCCGTCGCGCTCACGCGGACGCGCGATCCGCGGCGCACCCCGAGCGCCATGAGCGCCAGCAGGCTGCGCGCCGACACCTCTTCGCCGCCCGCGTCGAGGTCGACGATGCGGATGTCGGCGTCGTACCGCGACGCGGCTTTGACGAAGGTCGCGGCGGGCCGTGCGTGCAGACCCGACGGATTCGTGACGACCGCCTCGAACGATTCCGCGTCCGGCGACCCGCCTCCGGATGCCGCGACTCCGTCGCCCGCGTCGCGCCCGTCGTCCTGCTCGTCGGCCGCGTCACCGAGTTGACGTCTCTTCGCCTCGCCCGCCCCGGACACCTCCGTCGCCACCGCCGCGAGGTCGGCACCGCCGGCCGCGGTGACCACAGCGGCCACGAGCCCCTCCACGAACGGCGCCGAACTCAACCGCACGCGTTCGGGAGCGCCGACGAATTCCAGCGCCGTCTCGGCACTGAGGATCGCCGAGCCCAGGTCCATGAGCACGAGCACGCCGTCGCCCGTGTCGGCCTCGTCGACGGCGGTGGCGATGGCCACGGCATCCGTCCCGAGACCGCCGTCGGGTCCGCCCGCGGCCACCCGCACCACCGGCGGCTCTGCGCCGCCCATCTGGAGGGCGAGCTCGACCGCCGCCTCGGCCAGGGCGCGGCTGTGCGAGACGGCGACGATGCCGATCACTCGGCGCCCGCCAGCGTGTCGCGCAGGGCCTCGAGAAGTAGCGTCGACGAGGCCGCCCCCGGATCGAGGTGCCCGGCACTGCGCTCGCCCAGGTAGCTCGCGCGCCCCTTGCGGGCGACCAGCGGTTCGGTCG
>NZ_CAUQWC010000211.1:0-6076 GCF_963521695.1 uncultured Microbacterium sp.
CCTTCGAGCCGCGCGTGGGCTTCGTGGCGCGGCGGGCCGGCGCGGGTGGACGCAGGGCGCCGCCGACGATCGTGGCGAGTCTCTCGCGGGCGGCGTCGCGGTTGCGCAGTTGCGCGCGATGCTCCGACGCGGCGATCGTCAGCACGCCATCGACGAGGCGGGCGCCGAGCTTGTCGACGAGCCTCTCGCGCTGCGTGCGCGACAGCACCGCCGAGCCCGCGGCATCCCACATCAGTTCCACGCGCGAGTCCGCGGTGTTCACGCCCTGCCCGCCCGGACCCGACGAGCGCGAGAACCGCCACGACAGCTCGGACTCCGGGATGACCAGGTGCGCGGCGACCCGCACGCCGGGGCCGTCGGAAGAGAGCATGCCTCCATGATGCGCCCACGCGCGGTCGCGTGCGACGACTCGCGCCGCACGTCGACGCGGCGTGAGCCGTCGGCTTGCGCACAACTCCTGCACATCCCGACCACCAGGACCGTAAGGGCCACGGCGAGCGCGCTCCGCAAGAGCTGTGCCGTCGGCCGGCAAGCCCCGTCGGCCCCGCGCCAACCACCGACCCGGCGCCGCTCGCGCACAACTCCTGCGAATCCCGACCACCGGGACCGTGAGGGCCACCGCGAGCGCATCCTGCCGGAGCTGTGCCGCACCGCCCTGCCGCGGCTCCGTGCCGCACCGCCCCGCCGGAGCGCCGCGGCGTAAGCACTGCGTATGCGTCCGTCAGCGCCCCGTAGGGAAACCGTAAGGACGCCCGGATGCCGAGACCCGGCGGAGTTGTATCGACACACGTGCCGCCCCGCGGCGCCCGCGGTCCGCCGCGGTTCTGTTCCGATCCTGGAGTCGTCGTGCTCGATGCCGTCTTCCTCGCCGCGACCGTCGCGCTCTTCGCGCTGGTCGCCCTCGTCGCGAAGGGGGTCGAGAAGCTGGGTCCCGAAGCCCGCCCCTCGTCCGCCCGCACCACCGGCCCGTCCGCCCCCGCGGCACGCCGGAACGGGGGCGAGCGCTCATGATCTTCTTCTCGATCCTCGCCGCGGTCCTCGCGGTCGCCGCCGTCGTCTACCTCGTGGTCGCCCTCGTCCGCCCCGAGAAGTTCTGACGTGGATGCCGGAATGATCTGGTCCATCTTGCTGACCAGCCTCACCCTCATCGTCGCGCTGGGCCTGGCCTACCGCCCGCTCGGCGACTACATCGCCCGCATCTACACCGGCGAGCGCGACCTCGCCGTCGAGCGCGTCACCTACCGCCTGATCGGCGTCGACGCGCGGAGCGCCCAGACCTGGCAGGCGTATCTGCGCTCGGTGCTGCTGTTCTCGTTCGTCGGCGTCGTGTTCGTCTACGCGATCATGCGCCTGCAGGCGGTGCTGCCGTTCTCGCTCGGCCTCGCAGCCCCCGGCGAGGCGCTGTCGTTCAACACCGCCGTCTCGTTCGTCACGAACACCAACTGGCAGTCGTACTCGGGTGAGACCGCCCTCGGTTACACCGTGCAGTTCGCCGCCCTCACGGTGCAGAACTTCGTCAGCGCCGCGGTCGGCATCGCCATCGCCATGGCCCTCGTCCGCGGGTTCGCCCATCGCCGCAGCGGCGTGATCGGCAACTTCTGGGTCGACCTCGTGCGCGGCACCTACCGCCTGCTCCTGCCGTTCGCGATCGTCGCGGCGATCGTGCTGCTGGCGGGAGGCGTCATCCAGAACCTCACCGGGTTCACGGATGCCACGACCCTCGCGGGAGCCGCCCAGTCGATCCCGGGTGGGCCGGTGGCCTCGCAAGAGGCGATCAAGCTCCTCGGCACCAACGGCGGCGGGTTCTTCAACACCAACTCCGCCCACCCGTTCGAGAACCCGACGCCGTGGACGAGCCTGTTCTCGATCTTCCTGATGCTCGTCATCCCGTTCTCGCTCCCTCGCGCCTTCGGTCGCATCGTCGGCGACGACCGCCAGGGCTACACGATCCTGGGTGTCATGGCCGCGATCTTCGCGGCATCCACCGCCCTTCTCACCTGGGCGGAGCTCGCCGGCAACGGGACCGCCCCGATGCTCGCGGGCGGGGCGATGGAGGGCAAGGAGGTGCGTTTCGGCATCTTCGGCTCGACGCTGTTCGGCTCGACCAGCACGCTGACCTCCACCGGCGCCGTCAATTCGATGCACGACAGCTTCACGGCGCTCGGCGGCATGATGCCGATGATCAACATGATGCTGGGCGAGGTCGCCCCCGGCGGCGTCGGCTCGGGGCTGTACGGCATGCTGATCCTCGCGGTGATCGCGGTGTTCGTCGGCGGCCTGCTCATCGGTCGCACCCCCGAGTACCTCGGCAAGAAGATCGGGCCGCGCGAGATCAAGCTCGCGAGCCTCTACATCCTCGTGACGCCCACGCTGGTGCTGGCCGGAACCGCTCTGAGCTTCGCGATCCCCGGCATCCGGCAAGACGTCGAGGGCACCTCGATCTGGAACCCCGGGGTGCACGGTCTGAGCGAGGTGCTCTACGCCTTCACCTCGGCGGCCAACAACAACGGCTCCGCCTTCGCGGGGCTGACGGCCAACACCCCGTGGTTCAACACCGCGCTCGGCGTGGCGATGCTGCTCGGCCGGTTCCTGCCGATCGTGTTCGTGCTGGCGCTGGCCGGTGCCCTCGCGGCACAGGATGCCGTGCCCTCCACCGCCGGAACCCTGCCGACCCACCGCCCGCAGTTCGCGGGTCTGCTCGCCGGCGTCGCCGTGATCGTCACGGCGCTCACCTACTTCCCGGTCCTCACTCTCGGACCCCTCGCCGAAGGACTTACCCGCTGATGTCCACGCTCACGCACGCTCCCCACCAGTCGGCCCCTGAGCCCGTCGAAGGGTGCGATGCCCCCTCCCCGCGCCGCGCGTTCAGCGCCGCGCAGATCGTCGCCGCCCTCCCGGGCGCCGCGAAGAAGCTCAATCCCGCCGCCCAGTGGCGCAACCCCGTGATGTTCCTGGTGTGGGTGGGCGCAGCCCTGACCACGCTCATCGCGATCGCCGAGCCGTTCCTCGGGGACGCTTCGACAGGCTCAGCGTCCCCTGGCGGCTCAGCGTCCGAGACCCTGCCGTTCGGCTTCACCTGGGCCATCGCGATCTGGCTGTGGCTCACGGTGTTCTTCGCGAACATCGCAGAGGCCGTCGCCGAGGGCCGTGGCAAGGCGCAGGCGGCGACCCTGCGCAAGACCCGCACGACCACCTCGGCCCGCCGCGTCGTCTCGTACTCCCCCGACGACCCCTCGGCATCCCGTGCCGCGACCGAGGATGTGCCCTCGGGCGACCTGCGCGTCGGCGACGTCGTGCTGGTCGAGACGGGCGAGCTCATCCCCGGAGACGGCGACATCGTCAACGGCATCGCCACCGTCGACGAATCGGCCATCACGGGCGAGTCGGCGCCGGTCGTTCGTGAGTCCGGTGGCGACCGCAGCGCCGTCACCGGCGGAACGCGCGTGCTGAGCGACCGCATCGTGGTGAAGGTCACCTCGAAGCCCGGCGAGACCTTCGTCGACCGCATGATCGCGCTCGTCGAGGGCGCCTCGCGCCAGCGCACGCCGAACGAGATCGCGCTGAACATCCTGCTGGCGAGCCTGTCGATCGTGTTCGTGATCGTCGTGCTGGTGCTGAACCCCATCGCCTCGTACGCGGCGTCGCCGGTGTCGATCCCGGTGCTGGTCGCCCTGCTCGTGTGCCTCATCCCCACGACCATCGGCGCCCTGCTCAGCGCCATCGGCATCGCCGGAATGGACCGCCTCGTGCAGCGGAACGTCCTCGCCATGTCGGGCCGCGCGGTCGAGGCCGCGGGAGACGTGACCACCCTGCTGCTCGACAAGACCGGCACGATCACCTACGGCAACCGCCGCGCGTCGGCCTTCGTGCCCATGAAGGGCGTCGGCGCTCCCGAACTGGCCGAGTTCGCCTCGCTGTCGTCGCAGGCCGACCCCACGCCCGAGGGCGTCTCGGTGGTCGAGCTCGCGGCATCGCAGGGCATCGTCGCCGAGATGCCCCGCGGCGCGGAATCGGTGCCCTTCACCGCGCAGACCCGCATGAGCGGCCTCGACCTCGTCGACGGCACCCAGGTGCGAAAGGGCGCGGCGTCCGCCGTGGTGGCGTGGCTCGCGGCATCCGGATCCCCCGTTCCCGAGGCGCTGCGCGCGCAGCTGCGGAGCGAGACGGATGCCATCGCGCAGTCGGGCGGCACGCCGCTGGTCGTCGCGACGTGGACCCCCGCGGCGCGGGTCCCTGGGCCTGCCGAAGGGACCGGCACCCCGCAGGTCCCGGTGACTTCGACAAGCTCAGCCACCTCTGTCCGCACTCAGGTCCCTGAGCCTGTCGAAGGGACCGGAACTGCCGCGGGCGCTTCGACGGGCTCAGCGACCACTGACGACGGAACCGGCCGCGTGCTCGGCGTCATCCATCTCAAGGACATCGTCAAAGACGGCCTCCGTGAGCGCTTCGGGGAGCTGCGGGCGATGGGTATCCGCACCGTGATGGTCACGGGCGACAACCCCCTGACCGCGAAGGCGATCGCCGCGGAGGCGGGCGTCGACGACTTCCTCGCCGAGGCCACCCCCGAGGACAAGCTCGCGCTCATCCAACGCGAGCAGGAGGGCGGCAACCTCGTCGCGATGACCGGGGACGGCACGAACGACGCCCCGGCGCTGGCGCAGGCCGATGTGGGAGTGGCGATGAACACGGGCACCTCGGCCGCGAAGGAGGCCGGCAACATGGTCGACCTCGACTCCGACCCGACGAAGCTCATCGACATCGTTCGCATCGGCAAGCAGCTGCTGATCACGCGCGGCGCGCTCACGACGTTCTCGCTCGCCAACGACATCGCGAAGTACTTCGCGATAATTCCTGCCATGTTCATGGGGGTGTTCCCGGGCTTGGCGGTGCTGAACATCATGCAGCTGTCGTCGCCCGCGTCGGCGGTGCTCAGCGCGATCATCTTCAACGCGATCGTGATCATCGTGCTGATCCCGCTGGCGTTGCGCGGAGTGAAGTACCGCGCAGCCAGCGCGTCGAGCATCCTGAGTCGCAATCTGCTCGTCTACGGGCTCGGCGGCGTCATCGTCCCCTTCATCGGCATCAAGCTCATCGACCTCGTCGTGGGCCTCCTCCCCAGCTTCTGAAAGGCCCCGTCATGCGCACCACCCTGCGTACCGCCGGCGTCGCCGCCCGCGCGATGCTCCTCTTCACCGCCCTGCTCGGTGTCGGCTACATGCTGTTGATCACCGCGGTCGGGCAGGTCGCCCTGCCCTTCCAGGCCAACGGATCGCTGGTCCGCTCGGCCGATGACCAGGTCGTCGGCTCCCAGCTGCTGGGACAGTCCTTCGCGGACGCCGACGGCAACGCCCTGCCGCAGTACTTCCAATCGCGTCCCTCGTCCGCCGGCGACGCCTACGACTCCGCCGCCTCGAGCGGATCGAACTGGGGACCCGAGAACGACGACCTCATCGCTGCGATCGAGGAGCGCAAAGCCGCCTTCGACGCCCTGAACGGCTCCGGCGCGATCCCGGCCGATGCCGTCACCGCCTCGGGCTCGGGCCTCGACCCCGACATCTCCGTTGCCACCGCCGAACGCCAGGTCGTGCGGGTCGCCGAGGCTCGTGGCATCCCGGTCTCCGACGTGTCGGCGCTCGTGGCGGAGCACACCCAGCCGCGCGATCTGGGTTTTCTCGGCGACCCGCGGGTGAACGTGCTCGAGCTCAACCGCGCCCTCGACGCGCGCTGAGAGACGAGAATCGCTGACATGGCTCCCGTCGCGTCCCCCGCCGCCGTCGCGCCCCTCGCGCGGCGGCGGGTTCGCGCGCTCGCGTCGGCGCTCCCGTCGAGGGCGCACGCGGGCTCGGCGTTCGAGCGGACCCTCACCCCGTCGAGTGTCCAGAACACGCCGTCCGTACGGCGGCGCTGCGGCATGTTCTGGACACTCAACAGGGGGGCACTCCTGAGCACCGCGGAGCGCCCGACCAGGGCGGCGCGGTCGACCACGGCGAGGCGCCCGTCCACCGCGGAGCGGTCATCGCGCTACGGAACGCCGCGCCCGAGCATCGCGGCGCGATCCCCGCGCGGCACAGCCCCG
>NZ_CAUQWC010000212.1:0-6043 GCF_963521695.1 uncultured Microbacterium sp.
GCGTCGAGCTGGGGGGCGCCGTGACCGGCCTCGGCCGTGGCGCGGGCCGGAGCGGGAGCCGACGACGGCGTTTCGACGTCGGCGTCCTCCACCGAGATGGGGGCGGCGGTCGTGGCGGGCGTGTACGCCGCGACGGCGGGGTCGGCGACCGTCTCGTCGTCGCTGGACCAGTCGATGCTCTCGACCGCCACGTCGGGGCGGCGGGTCAGGGCGGCGGCTGCGCCCAGCGCGAGCACAGCCACGATGCCCACGGCACCGGCTCCGAGCACCGCGGCGCCGACGACGACCCATGACTGACCGACGTAGACCTGCACGACGGTGGCGTTGGGGTCGTTGAGGACCTCCTCCATCGCGGTGATCCCGTTCAGGACGATCGCGAGTCCGCCGATGATGGCGGCCAGGGATCCGGCGACGAGCACCCAGAAGGGGATGCTGGTCAGCAGACGGGGACGAGTGTGCATGGGATGAACTCCTTGTCGTTCCGACCCGGGGGAGCCGGAAAGCGTCATCCGACGCGGTGGCATCGGATGGATCACGGGCGCGGGGCACCCGGGGAACAACACTGTCTCACCCGGCGGTGTCGGCGTTAGGGGTCGCCGATGAATGCCCTATGAGCGTATAAGAGCGCCGTCTCGCCCCGACCGCACCGGCCGGCGGGTGCTCAGCGGCGCGCGGACGCGGTCTCGCGGCGCCTGGCCGGCTCGTCGGCGACGGTCGGCTGCTTCAGGCGCAGAACGACGACGGTCATGGTCGCCGCGGCCAGAGCGGCGAGCACCATGTGGGTGCCGACGGCGAGCTCGGGCAGCCCGTTGCGCGCCTGGTAGAGGCCGACGGCGATCTGCACGAGTTCGACGGCCAGCAGGGCGGTCGCCCAACGACGTACCGGGAGGCGGAGCCGCCACGCGATCACGACGACCACGAGGGTGAGGGCGAACAGTGCGTACCCGGGCCACGCGTGCACGTGCTCGAGCACTTCGGCGTCGAACCCGTTGCGAATGGAGGCCTCGTCACCCGAGTGGGGACCCGCACCCGTGGTGAGCACGCCGAAGACGATGGTCAGCGCGAGGATCGCTGTGGTGGCGTGCACGAGTCCTGCGAACCAGCGCGGGGCGGCGAGCGTGCGGGCGCCGGCCGGCTGGTACATCCGCACCAGGAAGGCCGCGCACACGGCGACGAGCGAGACCGACGCGACGTAGTGGAAGCCGACGATGAAGGGGTTCAGGCCCGTCAGCACCGTGATGCCGCCCACGATCGCCTGCGCGACGATGCCCACCAGCACGATGAGGGAGAGCGCGAAGAGCACCCGACGCTCGTGACGCATGCGCCACACGAGCACGACGACGGCGATGGCCAGGATGCCGACGAGCCCGGTCAGCGTGCGGTTGCCGAACTCGATGACGCCGTGGATGCCCATCTCGGGCGTGTTGATCAGGGAGTCGGGTGTGCACCGCGGCCAGGTCGGGCAGCCGAGCCCCGACCCGGTGAGTCGAACGGCCCCGCCCGTGCCGATGATCAGCACCTCCGCGACGAACGACAACCACGCGAACACCCGCACCCGCCGGTCGACGTCGACGGGCAACCAGGCGACGAAGCGTCGCAGGGGCGCGGGAACGCGGGTCGGTGACGTGGGGGACGAAGCGGAGGGCATGCGTACGGCTTCCTGGCGTCGAGGCGGCCCCGGCGGTCCCGGTGTGCGGGGGAGCGGTGCTGCCGTTCCGGGAGCGGGTGCCTGTAGAATCGAAGGGTCCGGGTGCGTCGCTCACGCGATCCGCACCAGAGACAGTCTAGGCGCGCAGCCAGCGCCTTCGAACGGGCCCACCAGCGACATTCCTGGGACTTCGACCGGAGTCCGGAATGCCGGGGCGGATGACACCGTTGAGGCCCGAGAAGGAGAGTGATCACCATGTCCGATGTACTCATCGACCGACCCGAGCTCGAAAGCCTGGGGCAATACGAGTTCGGCTGGCACGACACCGATGCCGCCGGTGCGCTCGCGCAGCGCGGGATCAACGAGGACGTCGTTCGCGGCATCTCCTCCCTGAAGTCCGAGCCGGAGTGGATGCTCAAGACGCGCCTCAAGGGCTACCAGCTCTTCGGCCGCAAGCCCATGCCCACCTGGGGTGCCGATCTCAGCGAGATCGACTTCGACAACATCAAATACTTCGTGCGCTCGACCGAGAAGCAGGCCCAGTCCTGGGAAGACCTCCCGGAAGAGATCCGCAACACCTACGAGAAGCTCGGAATCCCCGAGGCCGAGCGCCAGCGCCTCGTCGCCGGCGTCGCCGCGCAGTACGAGTCCGAGGTGGTCTACCACCAGATCCGCGAAGACCTCGAGCAGCAGGGTGTCATCTTCATGGACACCGATACCGCGCTGCGCGAGCACCCGGAGTTCTTCGAGGAGTACTTCGGCACCGTCATCCCCGCGGGCGACAACAAGTTCGCCGCTCTCAACACGGCGGTGTGGTCGGGCGGCTCGTTCGTCTACGTCCCCAAGGGCGTGCACGTCGAGATCCCGCTGCAGGCGTACTTCCGCATCAACACCGAGAACATGGGTCAGTTCGAGCGGACGCTGATCATCGCCGACGAAGACAGCTACGTGCACTACATCGAGGGCTGCACGGCGCCGATCTACAAGAGCGACTCGCTGCACTCGGCCGTGGTCGAGATCATCGTGAAGAAGAACGCGCGCGTTCGATACACGACGATCCAGAACTGGTCGAACAACGTCTACAACCTCGTCACCAAGCGTGCCGTCGCCCACGAGGGCGCGACCATGGAATGGGTCGACGGCAACATCGGCTCCAAGGTGACGATGAAGTACCCCTCCATCTACTTGATGGGCGAGCACGCCAAGGGCGAGACCCTCTCGGTGGCCTTCGCCGGTCCCGGTCAGCACCAGGACGCCGGCGCCAAGATGGTGCACATGGCGCCGTACACGCAGTCGTCGATCGTGTCGAAGTCCATCGCTCGCGGCGGCGGTCGCGCGGGCTACCGCGGTGAAGTGCGAGTGGATGCCAACGCGCACCACTCCGCGAACACCGTGCGGTGCGACGCGCTGCTGGTCGACACCATCTCGCGCAGCGACACCTACCCCGCGATCGACATCCGCGTCGACGACGTGCAGCTCGGGCACGAGGCGACCGTCTCGAAGGTCAGCGAGGAGCAGCTCTTCTACCTGCAGTCGCGCGGCATGCCCGAAGACGAGGCCATGGCCATGATCGTGCGCGGGTTCATCGAGCCCATCGCGCGCGAGCTCCCCATGGAGTACGCCCTCGAACTGAACAAGCTCATCGAGATGGGCATGGAGGGCAGTGTCGGATGATCTCTTCGGCGACACCCGCGTCTCCCGTGTTCTCCCCTCTCGCGCCGAACGGAGTATCAGCTCAGTGACCACTGCGACCACGACCCCCGCGGAACACGGCACCGCCGCCGCCGGGGGGCACATCGACCCGGCCGCCCTCGTGGCATCCATCGTTCCGGTGCAGACGCGCTCGGAGCGGGCGACCTCGTTCGATCCGGCCGACTTCGGCACGCCGACGGGCCGCGAGGTCAACTGGAAGCTCAGCCCCGTCGACCGGCTCGCGCCTCTCTTCGTCGACGAGGCCGGCCCGACGGGCGTCATGCACGTCGAGGTCGACGCTCCGGCCGAGGTCGAGCATCTGCGTCTCGCGGCCGGTGACGCGCCGCGCGGCGAGCACTTCCGTCCCGAAGACCTGATCGCCGCCCTCGCCTGGACCCACGAGTCCGAGGCGCCGCTGCTGCGGATCCCGGCGAACGTCGAGCTCGACGAGCCCGTGATGGTGCGCCTGACCGGCACCGGTGGCCTGGCGCACGCCCACGTCGTGATCGAGGCGCAGCCGAACTCACGTGGCACCGTCGTCCTGCGGCACGAGGGCACCGCCCAGCATGCCCAGAACGTCGAGATCCTCGTGCGCGACGGTGCCGACCTCACGGTCGTGTCGGTGCAGAAGTGGGACGACGACGCGATCCACGCCTCGGCCCACCAGGCGCGCGTCGACCGCGACGCCAAGCTCACCCACGTCGTGGTGAGCTTCGGCGGCGGGGTCGTGCGCGTGAACCCGTCGGTGGAGCTCTCCGGGGCGGGATCCGAGGGTCGCCTGTACGGTCTGTCGTTCGCCGATGCCGGCCAGCACCTCGAGTCGCAGGTGTACCTGCACCACAAGGGCGCGCAGACCGTCGGCGACGTGCTCTACAAGGGAGCCCTTCAGGGCCAGGGTGCCCGGAGCGTCTGGATCGGCGACGTGCTCATCGGACCGGATGCCACGGGCACCGACTCCTACGAGGCGAACCGCAACCTCGTACTCACCGACGGCGCACGCGCCGACTCGATCCCGAACCTCGAGATCGAGACCGGCGACATCCGGGGTGCGGGCCACGCCAGCGCCACGGGTCGTTTCGACGACGAGCAGCTGTTCTACCTCCAGGCCCGCGGTATCGCCGAGGACGAGGCGCGACGGCTGGTCGTGCTCGGCTTCCTCAGCGAGATCGTGCAGCGGATCGGCATCCCCGAGCTCGAGACCGAGCTGACCGAGGCGATCGAGCGCGAGCTGGCCGAGGGAGCCGCCGCGTGAGCGCCTCGCGCGCCTGCGCGTTGAGCGACCTCGTGCAAGACGAAGCGCACCGCGTCGAGATCGACGGCACCGCGATCGCGGTCGTCCTCGACGGCAACGGCGAGGTGCACGCGATCGGCGACGTCTGCACCCACGGCGACATCTCGCTGTCGGACGGCTTCGTCGAGGGCGAGACGCTGGAGTGCTGGGCGCACGGCTCGGCCTTCTCGCTGAAGACCGGACGCCCCCTGAACCTCCCGGCCTTCGAGCCGGTGCCCGTGTACGAGGTCGTGATCGACGGAGACGACGTGCTCATCGATCCTTCCGTCACCAAGGCGACGGCCTGAGCCGCGCCCACGACCCCAGACTTACGTAAGGAACCCCATGCCTGTCCTCGAGATCCGCGACCTCCACGTGACGGTCGAGACGGAGAACGGTACGACCCCGATCCTCAACGGCGTCACGCTGACGCTCCGCACCGGTGAGACCCACGCCATCATGGGTCCCAACGGCTCCGGCAAGTCGACCCTGGCGTACACGATCGCCGGTCACCCCAAGTACACCGTGACGAGCGGCTCCATCACGCTCGACGGCGAAGACGTGCTCGAGATGACCGTCGACGAGCGCGCTCGCGCCGGTCTCTTCCTCGCCATGCAGTACCCGGTCGAGATCCCGGGTGTCACGGTCACCAACTTCCTGCGCACCGCCAAGACGGCCATCGACGGCGAGGCTCCGGCCATCCGCAGCTGGACCAAGGACGTCAAGGGAGCCATGTCGAACCTGCGCATGGACCCGACGTTCGCCGCACGCAACGTCAACGAGGGGTTCTCCGGCGGCGAGAAGAAGCGCCACGAGATCCTCCAGCTCGAGCTGCTGAAGCCCAAGATCGCCGTGCTCGACGAGACCGACTCCGGCCTCGACGTCGACGCGCTCAAGATCGTCTCGGAGGGCGTCAACCGCGCCAAGGAGCAGACCGACCTCGGCGTGCTGCTCATCACGCACTACACGCGCATCCTCCGCTACATCCGTCCGGACTTCGTGCACGTGGTCGTCAAGGGCCGGATCGTCGAGGAGGGCGGCCCCGAGCTCGCCGACCGTCTCGAAGAAGAAGGATATGACCGTTTCCTCGAGGCCGGTACGCCGGTCGACGCGTAAGATCGTTACATGACCGCAACGCTCGCGCCCGAGAAGTACGACGAGGTCACCGAGGCCCTGAAAGACGTCATGGACCCCGAACTGGGGATCAACGTCGTCGACCTGGGGCTCATCTACGACCTCGCATGGGACGACGAGAACGACGCCCTCGTCATCCACATGACCCTCACCTCGGCCGGCTGCCCGTTGACCGACGTGCTCGAAGAACAGACCGCACAGTCTCTCGACAACGTGGTGGACCGTTTTCGCATCAACTGGGTGTGGATGCCGCCGTGGGGCCCCGAACGGATCACCGACGACGGCCGCGACATGATGCG
>NZ_CAUQWC010000213.1:0-6041 GCF_963521695.1 uncultured Microbacterium sp.
CGGAGAGGGTGCCGAAAGTCGCCATGATGTGACGAGTTTACGCGGGCTCCGCCGAAGCCGCTGCCGTCCCGCGCGCCTCGCCCCTCAGGCGAGCGCGATGGCCGTGGCGAGCAGGTCGCGGAGCGCACGCTCCGCCGCCGTGCGGTCCGCCCACGCCCAGACGGCCGCCAGCACCGCCGCCGAGAGCGCACCCGCGCGCACCTCCGCCGAGAGCTGCGGCATCCCGTCGCGCACGAACCGCGCCGCGAGCTCCCGCTGCAGACGGAACTGGCGGACGGCCCGGTCGCGATCGAGCTCGCCCGTGATCCCCATCGCGTCGGCGTTGGTGATCGCCAGCGCGAGCGCATCGGGCGCCAGACCGTCTCCGATGCCGCTGAGAGCCTCGTCGGCCGGTTCGCCCGCGCGCAGGCGCCGCCCCGCGGCATCCACCTGCTCGTCGAAGCCCGACCACAGCACGTCGCTCTTGGCGGCGAAGTAGTTGAAGAAGCTCGAGCGGCTCACCCCTGCGCGTCGCGTGATGTCGGAGACGCTCGTGGCGTCGTAGCCCTGCTCGAGGAACAGCTCGCACGCCGCCTCGGACAGCACCTCTCGCGAGGAGGAGCGCGGGCGTCCGCTGCGCGGTTCGGGGGTCACCGATTCAGACTAGACGGGTCACCTCCGTGTATTGTTGGACGCAATCCAACATCGGAGGCGGTCGATGCTCGACATCCACCACGCGGGCCTCGCTCCGCTCTACGTGCCCTACCTCGACGGGTGGGCCCACCAGCGGCGGGTCCACGCCGACGTCGTCGCCCACGAGCGGCCCGACACGCTGCTGCTCCTCGAACACGAGGCCGTGTACACCGCCGGCAAGCGCACCGAGGCGCACGAGCGACCCGACGACGGCACCCCCGTCGTCGATGTCGACCGCGGCGGCAAGATCACGTGGCACGGACCCGGCCAGCTCGTCGGCTACCCGATCGTGCGGCTGCCCGAACCGATCGACGTCGTCGCCCACGTGCGCCGGCTCGAGGCTCTGCTCATCGACGCGCTGCACGCGCACGGCGTCGACGGCTTCCGGGTCGATGGACGCAGCGGCGTCTGGGTGAAGCGACCGCTCGGTGTGGACAAGGTCGCGGCCATCGGCGTCCGCGTCGAGAAGGGAGTGACCATGCACGGCTTCGCGGTCAACTGCGACAACTCGCTCGCCGGCTTCCGGCACATCGTCCCCTGCGGGATCTCGGATGCCGGGGTCACGACCGTGAGCGAGGTGATCGGCGCCGACGTCTCCCCCGCCGACCTCGTCCCCTCGATCGAGCGGGTGTTCCGCGCCGAGTACGCGGCGGTGGCCGCGTGAGCGCCTGCGGGACCGGCAACGCGGGGGCTGCGGCATCCACCGCCCCCAACGGGCGGAAGCTGCTGCGCCTCGAGGTGCGCAACGCCGAGACCCCCATCGAGCGCAAGCCCGAGTGGATCAAGACCAAGGCCAAGATGGGCCCGGAGTACACCGCGCTGCAGAACCTGGTGAAGACCGAGGATCTGCACACGGTCTGCCAGGAGGCGGGCTGCCCGAACATCTTCGAGTGCTGGGAGGACCGCGAGGCGACCTTCCTCATCGGCGGCTCCCAGTGCACGCGGCGCTGCGACTTCTGCCAGATCGACACCGGCAAGCCCGCAGACTACGACACCGACGAACCGCGTCGTGTCGCCGAGAGCGTGACCCGGATGCAGCTGCGCTACGCGACCGTCACCGGCGTCGCACGCGACGACCTGCCCGACGAGGGGGCGTGGCTCCACGCCGAGACGGTGCGGCGCATCCACGCCGAGAACCCCGGCACGGGCGTCGAGATCCTCGCGACCGACTTCTCCGGAAACACCGCGCTGCTGGAAGAAGTGTTCTCGTCGCGTCCCGAGGTGTTCGCGCACAACGTCGAGACGGTTCCTCGCATCTTCAAGCGCATTCGCCCGGCCTTCCGCTACGAGCGCTCCCTCGGCGTGCTGAGCGCCGCTCGCGATGCCGGCCTCATCACCAAGTCGAACCTCATCCTCGGCATGGGCGAAGAACCCGAAGAGGTCGTTCAGGCCCTCGAAGACCTGCGCGCCGCGGGCACCGACATCATCACGATCACCCAGTACCTGCGCCCCACGCCCCGCCACCTGCCTGTGCAGCGCTGGGTGAAGCCGGCGGAGTTCGTCGAGTTCAAAGAGGAGGCCGAGCGCATCGGATTCCTCGGCGTGCTCGCCGGTCCCCTCGTGCGCTCGTCGTATCGCGCGGGGCGCCTGTGGGCGCAGTCGATGGTGTCGAAGGGGCAGCAGATCCCGCCGCACCTCGCGCACCTCGCGAAGGACATCGTCGACGCCGACGCCGGTTTCGCTCAGGCGGTGTGAGGGCGGCGACCGAACTCGTCCCCGGAGGGGGGCGCTCACCCCTCCACTGACGGAGCGAGGGGCCGATGACGGTGGTGCCCGGCGTCTCCGCGCTCAGTCGGCGCTCGTGACCGACTGCACGTGACCGTCGGAGGCGAGGTTGACCAGCAGCACGTCGTCGGTGGCATCCGGGTCGAGGGCGTACTCGAGCACCGCGAACGGGTCGGCGCCGCCGTGCTCGTCGGCGAGGATCGTCATGCTCGTCAACTGCAACGCCTTGATGACATCGATGTGCGTGTCGCCGGTCACATCGGTGAGCAGGTCGTCGAGCTGCTCGCCGAGCGTCGCCTGCTGCTGCAGGATGTACTCGGTCACCTCACTGGTGCGGGAGTCCAACTCGTCGACCATGGCGTTGCGGGCGGCGAGGTCGATCGACTCGAGCGACGAGACCATGGATGCCGCGACGTCGAGGGCCTCGACCGACACGTCGTCTTGATCGGGAGCCGTCAGATCGACGGTGACGCTCTGGTCGCCGAACTCCACGTTCTCACTCCAGAAGATCGACCCGTCGGGGCCGGATTCTAGGAGTCCGAAGAAGTCGTGCTCGATGGCCATGCGTCCATGTAAGCAGTCTGTCCGGGCTTCGGGAAGACGACCCGCCCGCAGCTCGCCGTGCGGTAGGGGCATCGATTCGCGAGGGGCCGCCTGCGCGAGGCACCCCGCGTCGCGCAAGACCCTGCTCAGTCGACGAGCGAGGCCGCGAACACGTGCGGGGTGAAGCCCGTCAGATCGCCGATGCCCTCGCCCTGCCCGAGCAGCTTGACCGGGATGCCGGTGAGCTCCTGCACGGCCAGCACGAATCCGCCCTTGGCCGACCCGTCGAGCTTGGTGAGCACGAGACCCGTGACCCCCGCGCTGTCTAGGAAGGCCTGCGCCTGCATCAGACCGTTCTGGCCGGTCGTCGCATCGAGCACGAGGAGTACCTCGCTGATGGGCGCCTGCTTCTCGATCACGCGCTTGATCTTGCCGAGTTCGTCCATCAGGCCGCCCTTGGTGTGCAGGCGCCCGGCGGTGTCGATCAGCACGATCTCGGTCGCGGTCTCTTTGGCGTGGGAGACGGTCTGGAAGGCGACGGATGCCGGATCCTGACCCTCGTGCTGCGGGCGCACGATGGTCGCTCCCCCGCGCTCGGCCCACGTGGCGAGCTGGTCGACCGCCGCGGCGCGGAAGGTGTCGGCCGCACCGACGACGACCGTGCGACCGTAGCGCTGGAGGAACTTGGCGAACTTGCCGATCGTGGTCGTCTTGCCCACGCCGTTGACGCCGACGACCAGCACGACCGCGGGGCGCTCGGTGAGACGGAGCGTCGTGTCGAACTTCGCGAAGTGCTCCTCGAGCGTCTCGCGGAGCATCCGCTGCAGGTCGCGCGGATCGGTGGTGCGGAAGCGCTCGACCTTCTCGCGCAACTCGTCGATCAGCCGCTCGGTGACGTCGGGGCCGAAATCGGCGGTGAGCAGCGCCGTCTCGAGGTCGTCCCACGTCGTCTCATCGATCGTGGGCTTGACGAACAACCCGCGCAGCGCGCGGCCCAGCGACCAGGAGTTCTCAGCCATTGCCTCAGCTTACGGCCGCCGCCTCGTCCCGGGCGGCGGCGCGGACGGCCGCGCGATCACCGACGCGCTGGCCGACCACGGCTGACACACCGTCCTGACGCATCGAGACGCCGTACAGCGCGTCGGCGATCTCCATCGTGCGCTTCTGGTGGGTGATGACGATGAGCTGACTGCTCGCGCGCAGCTTCTCGAACACGCCGAGAAGACGCCCGAGGTTCGCGTCGTCGAGGGCCGCTTCGACCTCGTCGAGGATGTAGAACGGGCTCGGCCGCGCGGTGAAGATCGAGGTCAGGAACGCCACCGCCGCAAGTGACCGCTCGCCGCCGGACAGCAGCGACAATCGTTCGATCTTCTTCCCCACCGGGCGCACGGCGACCTCGATGCCGGTGGTCAACGGCGAGTCGGGGTCGGTGAGCGAGATGCTGCCCGAGCCGCCCGGGAAGAGGATGGGGAAGATCTCGGTGAAGGCCACGCGGGTGTCTTCGAACGCGGCGACGAAGATCGTCTGCATCCGTTCGTCGAGGTCGGCGATGATCGTCTGCAGGTCCGCGCGGGTCTGCTGCAGATCGGCGAGCTGTTCGGTGAGGAAGGCGTGCCGCTGCTCGAGGGCCGCGAACTCCTCCAGCGCGAGCGGGTTGACCCGGCCCAGCTGCGACAGTTTGCGCTCGGCATCCTGGAGCCGGCGCTTCTGAGCCGCGCGGTCGAACGGGACGCCGTCACCGCCTCGGTCGGCGGGAACGAGCTGATCGGGGCCGTATTCTGCGACGAGCACCTTCTCGTCGAGAGCGAGCTCGGACTGTGCGCGCTCCAACAGGCTCGTGACGTGGAGCTTCTTCTCGTGCATCTGCAGTTCGAGGCCGTGCACGCTCTCGGTGAGGCGTGCAAGACGGTCCCGCACGGCCGCTTCATCGGCGCGGGCGCGCGTCAGTTCTTCGGTGATCGCGGTGCGCGCGGATTCCGCTGCCGCGAGTTCGACCCGGGCCTGGCTGACCGAACGGTCGACCGAGTCGAGAAGAGCGGGAAGGTTACTCGCGACCTCCGCTGCGATCTCGCGTTGGGCGCGCCGGATCACCGCGCGACGGGCGGCCTCCGCCGCGGCCGCGCGTTCACGCTCGCGCTGCTGTTCGAGCTGGACGATGCGGGCCTGACCCGCCCGCACGCGCTCCTTCAGCGCCTCGATGTCCAGACGCGCTCGCATCTCCGTCTCGCGTGCGGCGTCGACCTCGGCGGCCATGCCCTCGCGCGCCGAGGCGTCGAGCAGAGGTCGCGGCGCCTCGAGAGCGCGCGCGAGCGCGTCGTCGGCGCGACGAGCGGCGTCCTCGGCCTCGGCCACCGCGGTCTCCGTCTGAGCGAGTCCCGCGGCGAGGCGATCGCACTCGGCGACCGCCGCCTCGTGCCGCACCGTGACGCGGTTGACCCTCTCAGCGTGGGCCGCCAGCGCGGCATCGTGGGCGCGCAACGTCGACAGCGACTCTTTGGTGCGGTGGCGGGCGTCGGTGAGCGCGCGCTGCTCGTCGGTGAGGGCCTCTCGCAGGGAATCGGCGATGACGACGATCTCATCGAGCCGTTCGGCTGCCGCATCGCGCTCGGCGGCGAGCTCCAGCCGCGACCGTCCTGACCCCGATCCCGCCCGGAGCGTCCGGGCCGTCGCGACCTCCCCGGCGCGGGTGACGACGGTGACGTCGGGGGGCAGCGACGACTGCGCCTCACGCAGGGCGGCGAGGTCGTCGACGACCACCGTTCGCCTCAGGATGCCGAGCACCCCGGGTGACGCGATGACGACCTCAGTCGCGGGAACGGCCCTCGCCACCCCCGTCGCCGTGTCCGCCGGGGAGCCGTCGAGTGCGGCAGCGCCGGCGATGACGATCTCGACCACACCGAGGTCGCCCTCGCGTGCGACGCGCGCGGCGATGAACGCCGCCGCCGCATCGTCGACGAGCAGTCCCTCGGCGAGCGAACCCAAGGCCGCGGCGATCGCCGCCTCGTATCCCGCGGTGACCTTGACGTCGTCGCCCACGAGGCCGCGCACACCCCGCCCGCCGGCGGCGAGCAGGTCGGCTGCGGCGTTGCGCAGGTCGAGGG
>NZ_CAUQWC010000214.1:0-6032 GCF_963521695.1 uncultured Microbacterium sp.
GGCCGGTGCGCGTCAGCCGCGCAGCTCCCGCAGCACGAGAGCGGTGCGGATCGCCGCGTCGGCGGCCTCCTCGCCCTTGTCCTCTTTCGAGCCCTCGAGCCCGGCACGATCGAGGCCCTGCTGCTCGTCGTCCAGCGTCAGCACACCGAAGCCGACGGGCTTGCCCGCGTCGAGGGCGACTCGCGTCAGACCGTCGGTCGCGGCCGACGACACGAACTCGAAGTGCGGCGTCCCGCCCCGGATGATCACGCCGAGGGCGACGACGGCATCCGCCCCGCCGTCGAATGCGGCACGCGCGGCCACGGGCAGCTCGAAGGAGCCGGGAACCCGCACGACGCGGTAGGTGGCTCCCGTGGCATCCAGGATCCGCTGGGCGCCCGCGATCAGGCCGTCGGTGATCACCTCGTGCCAGGTGCCGGCGATGACGACGATGTTCAGATCGGAGGCGTCCACGCCGCCGGTCTCGGGTGCTCCACTGCCGGCCATCAGGCGCTCTCTTCCTTCGCGTGCGCGAGGGCGTCGCGCAGGTCGTCCTCGCCGATGATGTGGCCCATGCGGTCACGCTTCGTCTCGAGGTACTGGTGGTTGTTGGGACCGACGCCGACGAGGAGGGGCACCTGTTCGACGACGTCGAGACCGAAGCCGCGCAGCTGCGCGACCTTGTCGGTGTTGTTCGTCAGCAGTCGCACCTTATCGACTCCGAGGTCGGCGAGGATGCCGGCGGCGGCGGCGTAGTCGCGGGCGTCGGCGGGCAGGCCCAGGGCCAGGTTGGCATCCACGGTGTCCATGCCGCGCTCCTGCAGGTTGTACGCGCGCAGCTTGTTGATCAGCCCGATGCCGCGGCCCTCGTGGCCACGCATATAGATGACGATGCCGCCGTCGCGGTCGATGGTGTCGAGCGCGGCCTCCAATTGCGGACCGCACTCGCACTTCAGCGAGCCGAAGGCCTCGCCCGTCAGGCATTCGGAGTGCACCCGAACGAGCGGCGCGGATTCGGTGAGGTCGCCCGAGACGACGGCGAGGTGGTCGGTACCGGTCACGCGGTCCTTGTAGGCGAGGAAGCGGAACGTGCCGTGCGAGGTGGGCACGTTGGACTCGGCCCGCAAGCTCACCCGCCGACGCGCGGGGGTCGCCGCCGGCAGCGGGTCGGTCTCGTTGAGGTAGGCGATGAGCTGCTCGATCGTGATGACCGGGATGCCGTCGCGCTCGCCGAGCTCGAAGAGTCCGGGCAATCGCATCATGCTGCCGTCGTCGGCCACCACCTCGGCGATCGCGCCGACCGGCTCGAGGCCCGCGAGCCGCATGAGGTCGACGGCGGCCTCGGTGTGTCCCGCGCGCTCGCGCACGCCCCCGTCGACGGCCCGGAGGGGAAGGACGTGCCCCGGACGGATGAGGTTCGTGGGCACCGACTCCGGGTCGGCAAGCACGTTCAGGGTCCGCGCGCGGTCGGCCGCGCTGATGCCCGTGGTGACTCCGGATGCCGCATCGACGCTCACGGTGTAGGCCGTGCCGCGGGCGTCCTGGTTCACCTCGACCATCGGGGGGAGGTCGAGGCGGTCGGCCCACTCGCCGGGCATGGGCGCGCAGACGTAGCCGCTCGACCAGCGCACCGTCCAGGCGAGCCACTCGGGGGTGGCGAGCTCCGCCGAGATGATGACGTCGCCCTCGTTCTCGCGGTTCTCGTCGTCGGCGACCAGGATGGGCCGCCCCTGACGCAGGGCCTCCAGGGCCTCGGGGATGGTGGACAGGCTCATGCGGAGCCCCTCTCGGTCGTTGCGGCCGCGGCCGCGGGGTTCTCTTCGGTGTCGCCGGACGTGTCGGCGGTCGTGCGGAAGGCGAGCATGCGTTGCACGTGCCGTGCCAGGATGTCGGTTTCGAGGTTGACGGGGGTTCCGGCCTCGGCGCGGCCGAGCGTGGTCGCCGCGAGGGTCTCGGGTATCAGCGACACCTCGAGCCACGGCTGCGGGTCGGTGGCCTCGCTGACAGCGCTGACGGTGAGCGAGACCCCGTCGATCGCGATCGAGCCCTTGTCGACGACGAGGGGAGCGAGGTGCGCCGGGATGCCGACCCGCACGACGCTCCACTGCGCACCGGGGCGTACCTCGCGGACGACGCCCGTGCCGTCGATGTGGCCCTGCACGATGTGTCCGCCGAGGCGCCCGTGCGCGGCCGTCGCCCGCTCCAGGTTGACGGAGCGGCCCGGCGCCACGTCGGCGAGAGTCGACATGTCGAGGGTTTGTCTCATGACGTCGGCCGTGAACCAGTCGTCGCCCTGGTCGACGACGGTGAGGCACACGCCGCTGACCGAGATCGAGTCGCCGTGTCCGGCGTCCGACACCGACAGCGGGGCGCGCAGCGTCAGTCGCACGCCGTCGCCGGACGGTTCGACGGCGGTGACGGCGCCGATCTCTTCGACGATTCCGGTGAACATCAGGCGTCTCCTTCGTTCTGGTGGCTCCCGACGCGTGCGGCGTCGGGAGAGTTGTCTTCCGCGGCCACGCGGGGAGTGGCGACGATCAGCAGGTCGTCGCCGAGCTGCTGGACGGATGCCACGGCCAGCCGCAGCGCTCCCGCGATGCTCGACACGCCGATGTCGCCCAGCGCGAGGCGGGATCCGCCGAGCAGCACGGGGGCGATGTACGCGAGCACCTCGTCAGCGAGTCCCTCACGGATGAACGCGCTGGCGAGGGTGGGACCGCCCTCGACGAACACGCGCTGCACGCCCTGCTCGGCGAGGTCGGCGAGCACCGCGCGCAGGTCGTGCGTCGCGTAGAAGAGAGGCTCGCGCGGATGACGGCGCACCGCGGCATCCGGAGTCGTCTCGCTCTCGCCCACGACGACGGGGATCGGTTGGGCCTCGAGCAGCGAGCCGTCGTCGGCGCGTGCGGTCAGGGCGGGATCATCGGCGCGCACGGTGCCGGTGCCGGCCACGATCGCGTCGGCGATCGTGCGGCGGGAGTGCACGTCGCGGCGTGCGGCGGTGCCGGTGATCCACTGGCTCGTGCCGTCGTCGGCGGCGGCGCGTCCGTCGAGGCTCTGCGCCCACTTGACGGTGACGTGCGGGCGGCCGGTGCGTTGCAGGGTGACCCAGTCGTGGATCAACGCCTCGGCGGCCTCTCGTTCGAGTCCGGTCTCCACCTCGACCCCCGCGCCGCGGAGGCGGTCGGCGCCACCGGCGGCGGTATCCGTGGGGTCGTCGAGGGCGTAGACGACCCGGGCCACCCCCGCTTCGATGAGCGCCTGGGCGCACGGTCCCGTGCGGCCGGTGTGGTTGCACGGCTCGAGGGTGACGACCGCGGTGACGCCGCGCGCGGCATCCGGCGCCAGCTGCGACAGAGCGTCGACCTCGGCGTGCGCGGTACCCGCGCCGCGATGGAATCCTTCGGCGAGCACGTCTCCGGCGGGGGACAGGACGACCGCACCCACCTGCGGATTCAGCCCGCGCGGGCCGCGCCGGGCGAGTTGCAGTGCTCGCCGCATGGCGTCGATCTCGACGGCGGATGCCATTTCCCTGTCCTTCCCGCGGTGTCGGGGCAGGGCCAGCGGGAAGGCGCGTCGCGCCTACCGTGCTGCCTCCTATCCGGACTAGCGGGGGAGGACCCCCGCATCACCGTCGGTTCCGGAATTCCACCGGATCGGCCCCACCGCCGAAGCGGGAGGGTTCGCGGACTGTCACCGCCGGTTCGGATTCCCACCGACCCCGGAGCACGTTGTTGCTCTTCGGAGTCTACTCAACGCGCCTTTCGCGTATTCATTCCCCGTCATCGGGCGACGCAGCCGGCCCCCGCGTTTCACGGGGGTCTTCGGGGTCAGCAGGCCGGTGCGGACCAGTCGGGGCAACTCGGCAACGGCACGACCGGCGGCGCCGCCACCTCGCCGACCGCGGTCACGGCCGTCTCCAGAGTCACCGCGCTCGTCCGTGGCGGGTCCCTCAGCTATGCGATGTTCCTCGGGTGGTAGCGGGCGCGCCCGCTAGGTCTCGGGTGACCCAGGCCCCGAGCGAGGCGCACGGATGCCGACGCCGATTCGGCGTCTCCCCTCGGGGAGCCTCCGCGTGCGCACGGGTTACCCGCACCGATCAGAGTGGTCGGGGACCGGTTTTGCATCAATACCAAACAATTCGCCTCGCGTCACCTGGTTGAAACGTTCTACCCCTATTCTGTCCAATGGCGGATTTTCTATGTCTCCGCCCTGAATCTTTCACGAGGGTAGAGAGAATGGCTTCGAAGATTTTCCGTCCTGCGGGCGCGATGGTGGCTGTGGCCGCCGTTCTGCTCGCCGGTGTGGTCGGCGCAGCGCCGGCGTCGGCAGCGACGCGTCCCGCGGGCGACTACATCATCGGGCTCGCCGACGGCGTCGATACGGTTGCGCTCGCATCGCGCTACGGCGTCGACATCGACGACCGGTACACCGCCGCGCTGAACGGTTTCGCGGCCACGCTGACCGCAGCCGAGGCCACCGCGCTGGCGAGCGACCGCCGCGTCAGCATCCTCACGGCCGACGTCGAGGTCGAGGGCTTCGCGCAGATGAACACCCCCACGCCGAAGACCGTGCAGGCGGACAAGGCGCCGGTCAACGCGGGCGATGGGGTGCAGACCGCCTGGACCGGACCCGCGGTCGCGGTGATCGACTCGGGCGTCAACCCGCACATCGACTACAACCTCGTCAAAGCGGTCAACTGCCTCGGCACCAGCGACGAGCGCGACGGCAACGGTCACGGAACGGGCGTCTCGGGCTACATCGCTGCCTACGACAACGACTTCGGCACGGTCGGCGTCGCCCCCGGCGCACCGATCTATTCGGTTCGCGTGATGGATGCGAAGAACAAGGGCACGCTTTCCTCGGTGCTCTGCGGTGTCGACTGGGTCGTCGCCAATGCAGCGACCTACAACATCAAGGTCGCCAACATGAGCCTCGGCTTCGAAGGCGTCGACGATGGCAATTGCGGCTACAGCAACAGTGACGCGCTTCACCAGTCCATCTGCCGGCTGACGTCGCAGGGCGTCGTGGTGGTCTCCGGAGCCGGAAACGGCGCCACCGATCTGGGTCGCGTCCTCCCCGGCTCGTACGACGAGGTGCTGGTGGCCACCAACATGGCCGACTACGACGGCAAACCCGGCGGACTGGCCGCGAGCACCTGCGGCCTCTCCACCAAGGACGACTCGCCCTGGTTGAACACGAACTTCGCCGTCTCCGACGCCGATAAGGCCCACACGCTGGCAGCCCCCGGCACGTGCCCGTACACCACCCTCAAGGGTGACCGCTTCGGGTACATCCAGTCGGGCACATCGATGGCCACCGCGGCTCTCAGCGGCGTGGTCCTGAACTGCTTCGCCTCGGGTAGCTGCCCCGGATTGAGCACTCCTCAGGTCATCCGCCAGGTCATCGCACAGGCGTCCGCCGCCGACGCGAAGGGCCACACGTGGTTCGGCAGCCCCTCGGCCGCCGGCTCCTCGCCGAGCAAGTACTACGGCTACCTGGCCACGGTCGCACCGACCGGCTCCGTTCCGCCGCCGACGCCGACGCCCACGCCGACGCCGACGCCCACTCCGACCGCGTCTCCGACGCCGACCGCGTCGCCGACTCCGTCGCCCACCCCGACGCGGACGCCCACTCCGACGCCGACCCCGTCGCCGACCGCCGGGCCGGACAAGACGGTGCCGACCACCTCGATCGTCAGCCCCACCACGGGTACGACGATCTCGGGCCGCGGTGACCTCGTCGCCTCGGCGGGTGACAACGTGGGTGTGACGGGCGTCAGCTTCTGGGCGGGCTCGACCAAGCTCGGCGATGCCGTGCGCGGCAGCGACGGGCTCTGGCGCACGACGCTCGACTCCAGCCAGTACCCGAAGGGTCGCTACCAGATCCGCTCGCGTGCCGTCGACGCAGCGGGCAACATCGGGTGGAGCCCGATCGTGACGATCTCGGTTTCCTGACCCCTGACAACCGCGGCGGGCGGCACTTCGGTGTCGCCCGCCGCTGTCGTTCGTGCCGCCGGCGCCGGCGCCGGCGGCGGCGTCAGCGGGCGGGCC
>NZ_CAUQWC010000215.1:0-6003 GCF_963521695.1 uncultured Microbacterium sp.
TTAGGGAAACGACCGGGGATTCGCGGTCAACAAGTACCCAGCAGCCGGGGGGGGGGCCGCCGGGTCCGTGGGGGGCCCGCCCCTCCCCTTTCCCTCCCGAGGAGAGTCATGATCCCCCCCACCCGCATCACCGTCGACCGCGCAGCCGTCGGCGCCGAGGTGCCGCGCCGTCTATTCGGCTCGTTCGTCGAGCACATGGGCCGCTGCGTGTACGACGGCATCCATTCACCCGGGCACCCGAGCGCGGACGCCGCGGGCTTCCGCGCCGACGTGCTCGATCTCGTGCGCGAACTCGGCGCGACCGTCGTCCGCTATCCCGGCGGCAACTTCGTCTCGGGATACCGCTGGGAGGACGGGGTCGGTCCGCGGGACGAACGCCCGGTGCGGCTGGATGCCGCGTGGCACAGCACCGAGAGCAACCAGGTCGGGCTGCACGAGTTCGCCGACTGGGCGGATGCCGCGGGCTTCGAGGTCATGGAGGCGGTCAACCTCGGCACGCGCGGCGTCGCCGAGGCCGCCGACCTGCTCGAGTACGCCAACCACCCCTCCGGTACCGCGCTCAGCGACCGCCGCCGGGCGAACGGTCGCGACGAGCCCTTCGGCATCCGGCTGTGGTGTCTCGGCAACGAGATGGACGGCCCCTGGCAGATCGGCCACAAGACCGCCGATGAGTACGGCCGTCTCGCCGCCGAGACCGCGCGCATGATGCGCTTCCTGGACCCCACGGTCGAGCTCGTGGCCGCCGGGAGCTCCAACCACGAGATGCCGACCTTCGGGGAGTGGGAGCGCACGGTGCTCCAGCACACCGCGGGCCTCATCGACCACATCTCCGTGCACGCGTACTACGAGGAGGACCCGGACGACCCGGCGAGCTTCCTCGCCAGCGGTGCCGCCCTCGACCGCTACATCGCCGACGTCGTCGACATCATCGAGGAGACCGGCGCGAAGACCCCCGACGGGGGCACGATCGGCATCAGCGTCGACGAGTGGAACGTGTGGAACCAGACCCGCTGGAACGAGGTCGACAAGCCCCGCGTGTTCACCGGTGACTGGCCGATCGCCCCGCGCCTGATCGAAGACGATTACACCGTGACCGACGCCGTCGTCGTCGGTTCCCTGCTCATCACGCTCCTTCGTCGCTCGGACCGCGTCTCGATGGCCAACCTCGCGCAACTCGTGAACGTCATCGCGCCCATCCGCACCGAACCCGGCGGCGGAGCGGCCTGGCGACAGAGCACGTTCCACCCCTTCGCCCTCACCGCCAAAGCGGCATCCGGCCGGGTGGTGCTCCCGCGGGTCGACGGTGCCGTCATCGACACTGCGCGCCACGGGTCGGTCGACGCGGTGGACGCCGTCGCCACCGTCGACGGCAGTGACGTGTCGGTCTTCCTCGCGCACCGCGATCTCGACGCGGCCACCGAGGTCGAGCTCGACCTGGGCGCGGTCGAGCAGGTCGACGCCGTCATCGTGACGATCCCCGAGGGCGGCGACCGCCACACCACGAACTCCGTCGACGGCGAGCCCGTCGCGCCCGCGCCGCTGGCCGTGGAGGCCGGCGCCGACGGCATCCTGCGCTTCACCCTCCCCGCCCTCGCCTGGGTTCGCCTGACCGCGCGCCTCACCGCCTGATCCCCGAAAGAAACCGTGACGACCTTCACCATCGGCGAGACCGACTTCCTGCTCGACGGGCGACCGCACCAGGTCATCTCCGGCACGCTGCACTATTTCCGCATCCACCCCGAGCACTGGGCCGACCGCATCCGCACGGCCAAGGCCATGGGACTCAACACCATCGAGACCTACGTGGCGTGGAACGCCCACGAGCCGGTCCGCGGCGAATGGGACGCGACCGGCTGGAACGACCTGGGACGCTTCCTCGACCTGATCGCCGAGGAGGGCCTGCACGCGATCGTGCGCCCGGGCCCGTACATCTGCGCGGAGTGGCACAACGGCGGCCTGCCGGTGTGGCTCACCTCGACGCCGGGGATCGGCATCCGTCGCTCCGAACCGCAGTTCGTCGAAGCGGTGTCGGAGTATCTGCGCCGCGTGTACGAGATCGTCGCGCCCCGCCAGATCGACCGCGGCGGAAACGTGGTGCTGGTGCAGATCGAGAACGAGTACGGCGCGTACGGCTCCGACAAGGACTACCTGCGCGAACTGGTGCGAGTGACGAAGGATGCCGACATCACGGTGCCGCTGACCACCGTCGACCAGCCGATGCCGTGGATGCTCGAGGCTGGGAGCCTGCCCGAACTCCACCTCACCGGGTCGTTCGGTTCGCGCAGCGAGGAGCGTTTGGAGACCCTCCGGGAGCACCAGCGCACGGGCCCGCTCATGTGCAGCGAGTTCTGGGACGGCTGGTTCGACTGGTGGGGCAGCATCCACCACACCACCGACCCGGCGGCATCCGCCCACGACCTCGATGTGCTGCTCGCGGCGGGCGCCTCGGTGAACATCTACATGGTGCACGGCGGCACGAACTTCGGCACCACCAACGGCGCGAACGACAAGGGCCGATTCGACCCCATCGTCACCTCCTACGACTACGACGCCCCCATCGACGAGTCGGGCCACCCCACGGCGAAGTTCCATGCGTTCCGCGAGGTCATCGCGAAGTACGCGACCGTGCCGCCCCTCGACGCGGCCCCCCGGCCGGAGGCCCCCGCCTTCGAGGTGACGCTCTCGGGCGAGGGCGACTGGATGCCGGATGCCACCGCCGTCGACCGGACTGACGATCCGTCGTCGTTCGAGGACCTCGCCCACCTCGGGCCGCTCGTGCGGTACGACGTCGACCTCCCGGCGTCCTCGGGGCCGTCCGCCCTCGTCTTCGGCGAGGTGCGCGACCTGGCGTGGATCCACGTCGACGGCACCCCCGTCGGGCGCCTGTCACGGTCGCTGCACGAGCGAGCCCTCACGATCCCCGCGGGCTCGCGCCTCACCGTGCTCGTCGAGGATCAGGGCCGCGTCAACTACGCCGACCGTCTCGGCGAGGCGAAGGGCCTGATCGGCTCGGTGACCGTGAACGGTTCGCCGCTCACCGGGTGGACGGCGACGCCCATCGACCTGACGTCTGCCGCCGGCACGGGCGAGGGAACCGTGGGGCGCGCGCTGCTGCGCGGCACCTTCACCCGCGACGCGGCCGCCGACCTGTTCCTCGACACGGCCGGCTTCGGCAAGGGCTATGCGTTCGTGAACGGCTTCTTCCTCGGCCGGTACTGGAACAACGTGCCGCAGAACACGCTCTACGTGCCCGGTCCCGCCACGCGGACCGGTGCGAACGAGATCGTCGTGCTCGAGCTCGAGCACGCGATCGAGCCGGTCGCGCGCTTCGTGGCCGCGCCATCGCTGGGGCAGCTGGAGGAGTAAGCGCGTCGGCGAGCGGGGCCAGGATGGCCCTACGACCGATGAGAGGGCGAGCAGATGAGCGATTACGAGATCACCGAGATCGGGGCGCTGGATGCCTGGCGCGAGCACTTCGGCGGGTTCGCGCCCGCGCGCTCGCGCGACGGGCGCCGCGTGGTCGACCACGAGTTGACGATGCAGTTCATCGGTATGACCGCGAACGCCCTGGCCCCCGGGGAGCAGGCGGGGTACTGGCACACCCACACCCATGTGGAGGAGCTGTACGTGTTCCTCGAGGGCCGCGGTCAGATGGGCCTCGACGACGACGTGATCGACGTGGGCCCGGGAAGCGTCGTGCGCGTCGGCCAGAACGTCTGGCGCACCTGGAGGGCGATCCCCGAGGGGAGCGTCGAACTGCGCTGGCTCTGCATCCGCGCGGGCGGCGAGACGCTCCCCCACCTCCCTGACGACGCGTCGCGCGATCCCGCCCGCCCCATGCCTTGGAGCACTCCGGCCTGAGGGCTTCCGGATGCCACGACCTCTTCGCGGCATCCGGAGCGCCCTCGGGCGTCACTCGCCGACGGGCACCGGCTCCGCGGCATCCGGGGTCTTCACCCGGAGGGAGGGGCTGGTGAAGCGGGCCCGGGCGATGACCACCGCTGCGGCGGCCATGAGCACCGCGCCCAGCACGTACGGCGCGGTGTGGGCGACGTGGGCGTACAGCAACCCCGCCATGAGGGGCGCGACGGTGCCGACGGCGGCGTTGAGCGACTGCGCGGCACCGGCGATCCAGCCCTGCTCGTCGTCGCCCACGGCGTTGGAGAGCAGGCCGTCCATCGTGGCCTGGGCCGCACCTTGCCCTGCGGCCAGGGTCAGCGCACCCACGATGAACAGCCACGGTTGCGCGAGCAGCGAGGCGACTCCGGCGAGCGCGACCAGCCCGGCCGTCTGCGTGACGATGCCGCTGACGACGACGCCCCGCTCGCCGATGCGCGGCAGCAGGACGCCGAGCAGCACGCCCTGGATGGCGATGTCGATGACGCCGACGCACGCGGTGAGCAGACCGATCGCGGTGGGGTTCCAGTCGATGGCGTCGAGGGCGAGCACGCTGAAGTTGTTGACGAAGAAGCCGAAGGGCAGGCCCACCAGCACCAGCCCCAGCATGAGTCCGCGCAGTTCGGGGCGGCGGAAGACGCCGCGGAACACCGCGAACGGGTGCACGGCCCGCAGATCGAGTGAGGCGATGCGCTTGTTCGGCGCGAGGCTCTCCGGCAGGAGGAAGATGCTGACGATCGCGATCGTCAGCGCGAGGCCGGCGGTGACGAAGACGGGCAGGTCGACGTCGATGGCCGCGAGGGATCCGCCGAGGGCCGGTCCGACCATCGTGCCGATGCCGGCCGTCGCCCCCAGGACGCCGAAGCGTCGGGCGCGCTTGTCGGGAGGCGTGATGTCGGCGAGGTAGGCGAAGAGGGCGGGCAGGTCGCCCGCGGTGACGCCCTGCACGATGCGACCGAGCAGGAGCACCCAGAGCGCGCCCCCGATGCCGAAGAGCAGGAAGCCCAGTGCCGCGCCGAAGCCGGCGACGATGATCACCGGCCGGCGGCCGAAGCGGTCGGAGATGCGGCCGAGGAACGGTGCGACGAGGAATGCGCACAGCGCGTTGACGGTCTCGAGGATGCCGACCCACACGGCCAGATCGGACGGGTTCGAGACGTAGCGGAGCACGACGAACGGCAGGACGGGTAGCACGACGGTCATGCCCGCGGTCGTCAGCGTCGTGATGACGACAAGCATGACCCAGGCGCGGCGGCCCTGGTCGAAAGAGGAAAAGGGTGAAGTCACACCGTAACTGTACTCGTACCAGTTTTGGCGTCAATACGACTTTTGAGTCGATCCGATAAAGTGGGGGCATGAGCGAGACGATCGGGCGCCGCGAGCGCAAGAAAGCCGCCACCCGCAAGGCGATCTCGGATGCCGCGACGCTTCTCTTCGTCGAGCGCGGGTTCGACGAGGTCAGCATCCGCGAGGTCGCCGAGGCCGCCGACGTGTCGCCCACGACCGTGTTCGCGCATTTCCCGCAGAAGGAGGCCCTCGTCTTCGACGAGGACGACGCGCAGCGCGACATGCTCGTCGGCGCCGTGCGCGACCGCGCCGTCGGCACCTCGGTGTCGGAAGCCCTTCACGAGCTCTACCGGCGCGAGCTCATCGGCCTCGCATTCGACCCCACGGGTGAGAACCGCCGGCAGTTCATGCAGCTGATCACAGGGACCCCCGCGCTGCAGGACTACGCGTCGCGCATGTGGCTGCGCCACGAGGACGCCCTCGCCGACGCGATCGCCGAGACGACCGGGCAGAGCGAACCGGATGCCGAGACCCGCGTTTACGCGCGCATGGTGCTGCAGCTGCAGATCCTCGCGTTCGAGCACGATGACGCCGCGGCGACGATCGAGGCGGGTTTCCGCATCCTCGACCGGGGGTGGGGCGTAGCCCGCTGACGGCATGCGGGGGTTTATGGCGTGCGGGGGTTGTGGCGCGTGAGCGGGGCGTGACGGGGTGTGCGGCGTGGCGCGCGAGCGGGGCTGTGCGGCGTGTGGCGCGTGACGGGGTGGGAGGGGCGTGACGGGGTGTGCGGCGTGGCGCGCGAGCGGGTCTGTGCGGCGT
>NZ_CAUQWC010000216.1:0-5827 GCF_963521695.1 uncultured Microbacterium sp.
ACACCGCGCATCCCACGACCATCGGGCTCGGCGACACGTTCGTCGGCGGCTTCCTCGCCGCGGTGCCCGCAGCCGCCCGTCTCGCGACGGCGGTCGCCCTGGAACGCGCGCTCGACGCGACGTCGCCCGCGCGCTGACCGGTGACCGGCGGAGGGTGGGCGAGGAGTGGAGGGCCGACGGGCTCGCCGGGCCCTCCGATCCTCGCCGCTCATCCGCTCATCACGGGGAGCGAGGATCGCTAGCCCGTCGGCGTCAGTCGCGGGAGCCGGGCCGGTAGGCCCTCCACAGCACGCGCGAATGCCGGGCCTTCGCCCGCTGCACGCCGTGCTCGTCCTTGCGCGCCGCGCTGATCCACTCAGCCAGCCGGCTCGCGATCGCCCCGAGCACCATGCGGATGTCGGCGTGCGCGGCGGGCGGGACCGCGGCCTCGGCCGCCGGCATCCGCCCCTTCGGTGCGAGCTCGTCGTGCACGTGCCGCATCGTCAGCCGAGCGACGCCGACCGCGTGGCTGTTGACGACGCAGTGCGCGGCCCCCTCGATCTCCCACCGTCGGGCAGCGTGTGCGCGAGAGACCAGACGCGAGTGGAGACGCCGGGGAGAGGGGCGGTCGAACTCCCCGCGGACGAGCAGCACGGTGGCACGGCCCTCAGCGATGCGATCGGAGATCCGGTATCGCAGCATGTGCGGGAGCGTCTCGAAGAAGTAGAGGAATCCGCACAGCAGGTAGGCCGAGACCGCCAGGAGAGCGATGTGGATCGACTCGCGCACGGTGGACTGCGCGAAGCGCACGGCCTGCAGCAGCGCGTTCGACTCGGTCTCATCGACCACCGGGCTCACCAGCACGGCGTGCGTCAAGTGGCGGCGTCGAGCGAGGACCTCGGTGACGACCTGCGTGCCCATCGAGTGACCGATCAGCACGGGCGCGGTGAGACCGTAGTGATCGAGCACGCCCTCCACCTGATCGGCGAAGAACTGCGCGGTCGGCTGCTCACCGGATGCCGGGACACCGCCGAAGCCGGGCAGGTCGAGGGCGTACACCTCTCCCTCCTCGGCCAGCAGGGGCGCGAGGAACTCGAAGTACGACGAAGCGACCCCGATACCGGCGACGAGCACGAACGACCGGCCCGAGTCCGTCCCCGTCGAGACGCGCGTCACGCGCGTGCGCGCGTCACCTCGGCGGTACGTGTCGACCTGCACGTCGGCGGGGCGGGAGTCATCGGCCATCAGACCAGGATGCCGTACACGCCTGAACGCCCTGTCAATCCCGGGCCCGGCGTCACGGAACGCGCCTAGCCTCGGGTCATGAGCGATTCCTCCCGTGAAGAAGAGACCCTGGGTGCCGTCCGCGAGGGTGAGAACCCCGCCGAGAAAGACCCGTCCGACTGGGTCACCGGCGACGAGCCGATGACTGCTCCCCAGCGCAGCTACCTCGACACGCTCGCTCGCGAGGCGGGCGAGGAGATCCCCGCCGATCTGAACAAGGCCGAGGCCTCCGAGCAGATCGAGCGCCTGCAGAACGAGACCGGTCGCGGCAACAGCTGACCGATCGCGCGAAGCGCCCCGACACCTGGGATTCAGGTCGTGCGGGGCGTTTCGTCGTTGGGGCACATCTCGCCCATGTCTTCGGTCTCGCTGCGGGCGATGTCGTCGAGGAAGTCGGCGACGATGCGCCGTTCCTCGGGACCCAGGCGCGCGGCCGCGGCGACGGCGGAGGCGCGTCGGACGGCGAGGATGCGGCGCGCGGGGGACGCGGCGTCGATGGTCTCGCGCACGACGATGGAGCGCCGGTCGCCGGGGTACGGCTCCCGCGCCACCCAGCCCGCGTCCGCGAGGCGGTCGATGAGTGCCGTCGTCGCCGCCGACGAGATGCCGAGCATCGCGGCGAGCATGCGGGGGGTGACGGGCTCGGCGTCGTCCGCGCGCTGCAGCAGGAACCGCAGGACCTTCGCATCGTTGGGACCGATGCCCAGGGACTGCAGCGCCGCGCGCTCGGACGCGATGCCCGAATCGGTGAGGTCGTTGAGCGCCTTCACCACGTCATCCGCTGTCGCCGGGTCTCGCATCTCGCCTCCTCGGATATCTCGATGGGTTAGTGTCTTCGGTGCCGATCAAGTAGTCAGCCGCTCTAATTGAATCGTACCCGCCCTCCACATACGTGGGCAGGGGGCTGGACGAGCTGGGCTGTCATAAGATGCCCTGGTGGAAAACGGGTCGGAGTCGTCGCGCTACTGGTACGGCGCGGGCGAAGAGGATCGCCGTCGACGCGCCGTCGACGTGCTCCAGGCCTTCCGCGTGTATCGGGCCGCCGAAGTGGCCATGCGGCGACGCACCCGTGACTCGATGTCGATGGGCGAGAACGAGCTCCTCGTGCTGCGCTACCTGCTGAGGGCGGCGGGTCAGGAGAGGCAGGTCTCGCCCAGCGAGTTGACGCGCTACCTGGGGGTGTCGACCGCCTCCACCACCGCGATCGTCGACCGACTCGAGAAGTCTGGCCACGTGGTGCGGGTGCCGCACCCCACCGACCGCCGCAGCATCTTCATCGTCGCCACGTCCGCCAGTGACGACGAGGTGCGCGCCACCCTCGGGTCCATGCATTCGCGCATGATGGCAGCCGTGGTCGACATGACCCCGGAAGAGAGCGCGGCCGTCATCGCCTGCCTCGGCCGGCTGCAGGATGCCGTCGATCAGGTCGACCCGCACCCGGTCGACGCCGATCTCGCGCACTGACCGTCGCGCAACGATGAGTCGGCGTCCGAGAAGGTCGCCTAGCTACTTTTCCCGAGAGTATTAGGCCACGGCCGGGCGGCATGAAACCATCGACGCATGGACGAAAGCGCTGTCGAGGAGCGCCCGACCGCGCGCCCGGCGAAGATCGTCGCCGTCGTCGACGGGATTCCGGTGGCGTCGTTCCACGACGTGGTCACGCGTCTGCGCGCGGAGTACCCCGGCGAAGACCCCGCGCACATCGAGGGCGTCGTCCTCCGTGAGTGGGATGCCTTCTCAGCGGGTCGCCCGCTCGTCGTTCCGACCGCTGTCGAAGAGGGTGCGCGCGAGATCCTCGATCAACCGCACGCCTGATTCACGACCCGGGGTGCGGCGGCTCCTCGACGAGGAGCAGCCCGCCCGAGGAGTTGGCCGAGTTCGCGAGGGCCTCGATCCACGCGCGGCTCAGAAGGGCCGGCTCGGGCTCGTCGAACACGAAGCGCAGCGGGATCGACGGGTGCAACCACACCGTGCTGCGTCCCACCTCCTGATCGGGTCCGTGCGTCCACGACAGCGTGAAGCTCTCGCCCCGACGGAGCTTGGTGGCGATGACGACCTTGACGTGCGCCAACGCACGATCGTCGATCTTGATCGGCGTCGCGGCGTCTCCGTAGTAAAGCGTTCCCACACGAGCACGTTAGTCTCGCCGTGCGACACCGGCCCGAGGGCTTGATTCGGGCGAGCCGGCATGGCATCCGAGAATGCGGAGGGCGCTCTGTCTTCCTCGACTAGGCTCGTGAACATGGGCAGATTCATCTACGACACCGTGGCCAATGCGGTCGACATCGATGACCGCACGCTGGCGCACCTGCGCATCGTCGTGATGAACAAATTGCGCCGGTCCGAGTCGTTCATGTTCGACGTCGAGGTCGGTGACGGCAGCGGGCGTCGCAGTTTCTGGATGCACCCCTCGGTGCCGATCCAGTTCCACTTCTACGGCAGCCGCCAGCCGCGGATCAACCGCGTCTGGGTCGAAGACCTGATGCTCGCCGCATCCGGCCCGAACGGCCTCGCGATCACACCCGAGCCCAGCGAAGACGCTCACGTCGAAGAGGGCTGATCCCGCGGCCTCCGCGAGCGCCCGCCGCGCTGCGAGGCGGGCTCAGGCCGTGCCGGAATGCGCGGCCGGACTCATGTCTTCCGGAACGAGCAGGATGCCGCCCGAGGAGTTGGCCGAGTCGGCGAGACGCTCGATCCATTCGCGGCTCAGGGTTGCGGGTTCGGCCTCGTCGAAGACGAAGCGCAGGGGGATCGCGGGGTGCAGCCACAGCGTGCTGCGTCCGCGTTCCTCGTCGTCACGGTGACGCCATGAGAGCGTGAAGCTCTCTCCGCGACGCAGCTTCGTCGAGATCACGACCTTGAGGTGGGCGAGAGCACGGTCCTCGATGTGGACGACCGTGCCGCTTCCGCCGTAGTGAATGGTCCCCATGCCGCCACGATACGCCAGAGCATGCGCGAAGTACGCGCCGGATATCACGGTGTCAAGACCACCCGGGGGTGCGCGGGCCACCTGACAAAGTGGGGGGACGCACGGAAGGAGAGCGCCGTGACACACCCCCCGATCCCTCGGCACTCCGAGCCCGCGGACGACCCCGACCTGCCGGAGGTCTTCCGCAGCCTGATCGGCATCGACGTCATCGATGGCGAGTTGGTCCCGCGAGCATCGGAGCCGCCGCCACGGTGAGGCTCTCAGCGGCCTCGTAGTCATCGTCGGTACCGTCGTGCCCATGTCGGATGCGCTGGACGATCAGCAGATCACCGTCTCCGGTGCGGCGCTTCGGGCACTGCGCGACGAGTTCCAACGCTTCCTGATGGAGTACCGGTTCGGGCTCGCCGAGGTCGAGACGAAGATCTCGATCCTGCGCGAAGAGTTCCAGGAGATGCACGCGTACAACCCGATCGAGCACGTCTCGAGCAGGGTGAAGTCGCCCGACAGCCTCGTCGATAAGGTGCGGCGCAAGGGCATCGAGGCCGACTTCGACTCGATCCGGTCCGCAATCACCGACATCGCCGGCATCCGCATCACGTGCAGTTTCGTCGACGACGCGTACCGCCTGTCCGACCTGCTCACTCGGCAGGACGACATCACCGTGCGCGATGTGAAGGACTACATCGCCCAGCCGAAGGCGAACGGCTACAAGAGCCTGCACGTCATCGTCGAGGTGCCCGTCTACCTGTCGACGGGGCGCGTCGACGTGCCCGTCGAGGTGCAGTTCCGCACGATCGCGATGGACTTCTGGGCCAGCCTGGAGCACAAGATCTATTACAAGTACGACCGTCTCGTGCCGGTCGAGTTGCTGGACGAATTGAAGAACGCCGCCGACACCGCGTCGGAACTGGACGCGCGCATGGAACGACTTCATCGCGAGATCCGCGGTCCGCGTCCGGGCATCGTCTCGCTCTGAGCGCGCGGCGAGCGGCTGGTCGCGCCCCTCCCGGGTGGGGAGAATAGAGGGATGAGCGACGACGACGCACGCCTCGACGAGGTCGCCGCCGATCTGCTCGCCCTGCCGCCCGCGCGTTTCACCGCGGCCCGCAACGAACGCGCCGCCGATATCGGCGGAGGTGTCGGCCGCCGCATCGCCAAGCTGCGCAAGCCCACCGTCGCCGCGTGGGCCGTGAACCTGCTCGTGCGCGACGGACAGCTCGGCGAAGCGGTGGAGCTGTCGCGCGCGCTGCACGAGGCGCAGGACGACCGGGATGCCGCCGAGCTCGCGCGGCTCGGACGACAGCGACGGCAGCTGGTCTCGGCACTCGCCCGCCGCGCGGGTGAACTGGCCGCCGACGCGGGCACCCCGTTGAGTGCGGCGATGGCGGATGCCGTGGAGAAGAGCGTGAATGCCGCGATCGTCGACGAGACGGCCGCCGCCGCGATCCTGACGGGCCGCCTCGTGTCAGCGATCGACCTGGCCGCTCTCGAGGGTGACGCCCTCGGCCAGGCGGTCGCAGGCTCCCTCCCCGACGCCATGCCGACGCCTCCCCCGCGCGACGACCTCGGTGCCCGCCGCGCCCGCAAGGCCGCCGAACGGGCGGTGCGCGAGGCGGAGCGGGCGCACACCGACGC
>NZ_CAUQWC010000217.1:0-5794 GCF_963521695.1 uncultured Microbacterium sp.
CGATAGCTGCGCCGGCGGAACGCCGCGCGCGACGAGGGCACCGTCGTGATCCGCGCCCCGGGTGGGACGGATGCCGTGAGCGCCGCAGCCAGCGCGGGGGCGAGGTCGCGCGCCAGCGCCGTGCGCCCCTCCTCCTTGAAAGCCCGGATGACCCGCGCCGCGACGCCCTCGAAGGGCAGGCCGCAGACGACGGCGAGATCGGACTCGCGCTCGCGGCGTGACGGCCGCGGAGCCAGGTGGACACGGCACGCGTCGCACAACGACACGTCGGGATCGCCGCACCCCGCGCAGGCGAGCGGCAGCCAGAACGTCAGGGCGTCGCGCAGCGCGGAGGCGATCGGAACGGAAGGGGCCATGCGGCCAGCCTTCCGCGCCGGGCCCCGGCGCGATCGACCGCACGCGAGGTCGGTGGACGCCCGCCGCCTGGGGAGGAGCGTCAGGAGGTGGTGCCCTGCTGCGCCGCCAGAACACGGATGCCCGAGGCCACGAGCGTCCACGAACTCCCGCGGCGGCTGAACAGACGTCCCTGATCGTCGAGCACGCGGACGCTCGTGCTTCCCGCCGCCACCGTGCGGGTGCCCTCGGGCGCCACCGAGTCGGTGCCGCGGCCGCCCACGCCCAGTTCGTGCAGGGTGCTCGCGCCGTCGACGCTCGAGAGCACGCCGACGGTGGTGTCGTCGAGCCAGGCGAGATCGAACGCCCCCGGCTGCGCGAACGACAGGACGTGGGGCGGGCCCAGGTCGATGTCGCCGTTGGTGCGCTGGATGCCGGCGACCCACACCTCGCGTGTGCCCGAGACGGTCACGATTGCGGCGATACGCGTGCCGTCACGCGAGATCTGCATGGCGGTAATCTCCGCGGCATCCGGCCAGGCGTTGCCGACGTCGCGCGGAACGCCCTCGGCGGTGGTGGCCCGCATCTGCGTGGGTGCCGCCGCGGGAACGCTCCAGATCGCGCCCTCCGCGTCGATCGAGGGGGCGATGAGGCCGGGACGGTCATCGAGGAGGAAGGTGCGCCCGTCGGCGAGCGCGCTCGCGACAGTCCCCTGCTGCGTGCGGATCGCGGCGAGGCTGCGATCGGCTTCGAGCTCGATCGCGGACGGCGCCAGCGACTCGACGGCGTCGGAGAGACCGTCGATCGGCTCGACCGCATCGCCCGCGAGCGAACCGAAAAGACCGATCGAGGTCAGCACCGCCGGCGAGGGATCGACGCGTGTGACGCGGACCGGCACCTCGGTAGCCGTGATGGGGGTGCCCTCGACGGTCATCTGCACGTCGCTGATCCCGGCCGTCGCGAGGCTCCGGGCGAGCTGGGTCTGCATGCGGTCGAGCCGCGTGCGGTCGAGGCTCAGCGCCGCCCGCGGCAACTGCACCTGAGCCACGCCGTTCTGCGACAGGGTCACCGAGCGCCCCACGAGCGACAGTTCATCGGGGAACGCCGACTCCACGGCACCCGCGAGCCACGTGCTGGGCTGCCCGTCGACGAGCGCGGTCGCCACACGGCTGGCGACCAGGGCGCGGGGGAACCAGCGCACGTCGGGCACGATGAAGCTGTACGTGGGATCGAAGTACGCGATGGATGCCGGTTGATAGACGGTCGGGAACACCTCTTCGTACAGCACGACCCCGTCGGGGGCGGCGGTGATGCGCCACTGATCCTCCACCCGCGCAAGGGTGAACGACAGCGTCTCGGCCGTGGCGGACGCGACGGGGGCGTAGGCACCGTCGGCATCCACCCCGGCCGTCGCCACCACCGACACCGCGACCGACGTGCCGTCGGCTGCGGCCGTGGCGCGACGGTCGGCCAGACGGTCGATCGTCACGCGTGCCCGCGGGTCCCACTGGGTGCCCGCCGCCAGGAACAGCTTCGCGGTGGCCCAGTCGTCGGCGGGACCGGAACCGGCGCGGAGGAACCCCTCGACGATCTCGCTGGGGGTGGCGTCGTCCTGCGGGCCGTCGGGGACGAACGCGAAGGCCTGGGTGTCGTCGGTCTGCGGGCCGCGGCCCGGGTTGACGTAGCCGGTGGTGGGCAGACCCGTGCACGCGGTGAGGGCGAGCACGAGTGCGAGGCTGACCAGGGCGAGGGCGCGCCTCATGACGGCCTCCTGACTCCGGGACGGGTCGAGATGGGCTGCGTGAGGCCGAGCGCCTCGAGGGCGCCCCCCTGCTCGTCATCGGGTTCGAGCGGCAGGGGCGAGCCGGTCACCGGCCTGCCGGTGCGCGGCAGGGTCAGCACGAAATTCGACCCCCGGCCGAGCTCGGACCACACCGCCAGGGTGCCGCCGTGCAAGCGCGCGTCACCGAGGGCGATCGAC
This sequence comes from uncultured Microbacterium sp., assembly GCF_963521695.1. Taxonomy (GTDB): domain Bacteria; phylum Actinomycetota; class Actinomycetes; order Actinomycetales; family Microbacteriaceae; genus Microbacterium. The sequence goes on from NZ_CAUQWC010000217.1 coordinate 2,315, forward strand.
AGCCCCAGGCCGGTGCCTCCGATGGTGCGCACCCGCGACGGGTCGGCGCGCCAGAAGCGGTCGAAGACGCGCTCGACGTCGTCGGCGCGCATGCCGAGACCGAAGTCGCGCACCCCGAGAGCGATGGCATCCCGATCACTGTCGACCGAGACGACGATCGGGCGCCCCTCGCCGTGCTCGATGGCGTTGCCGAGGAGGTTTCGCACGATGCGGCGCACGCGACGGGCGTCCATGTCGACTGGGGTGTAGCCGCCGGGGGCGACCAGCCGCACATCGGAGCCGTGCCCCTCGGCGAGCTGCTCCATCGAGAGGATGACGTCTTCGGCGAGATGGGCGAGACTGGTGGGCTCGAGCTCGAGCTGCACCGACCCCGCGTCGTACCGGCTGATCTCGAGCAGATCGGTGAGCAGCACCTCGAACCGCTGCACCTGCGCGTGCAGCAGCTCCGCAGCGCGGCCCGTCACCGGATCGAACTCCTCGCGCTGGTCGTTGATCATGTCGGCGGCGAGCTTGATGGTGGTCAGGGGGGTGCGAAGTTCGTGCGAGACGTCGGAGACGAAACGCTGCTGCACCAGCGACAGATCGGCGAGCTCCTTGATCTGCGATTCGATGCTGTCGGCCATGGCGTTGAACGAGCGGTTCAACGTCGCCAGCTCGTCTTCTCCGCGCACCGGCAACCGCACCCCCAGGTCGCCCGCCGCGAGCTTCGCGCTGGTCTCGGCGGCATCCGCGATCGGTGTGGTCACCGACCGCAGGACGAACCAGGCGATCGCCCCGATCAGCACGACCAGGACGAGTCCCACCACCCACAGGAGCACCTGCACGAAGGAGAGGGTCTGCGAGGCGCTGACGAGGTCGTACCCCATGTAGAGCTCGTAGGAATCGACGCCGTCCGAGGCGGGGAACCGGAGTTGATGTCCGACCAGGATGCCGGGGACCTCGCGGCCGCCGTCGGAGGGCAGTGCCACCGACTGCCACCACTGCAGGTCGGGGCTCGACTGCACCTGCGTGCTCAGCGCCTCGGTGACCAGACCCGACTCGAACGCGGGTGAGATGAAGGGCTGAGGAGCCAGCGGTGAGGGTGGGCCGATGCGGTACAGCGCGATGAGATCGCTGGAGGACTGCTGCGACAGGCGGGTCGCGATGCCGTTCATCAGGGTCTGCGCGGCGGCCGGGTCGGTGGAGTCCACCGCGGCGTCGAGCGTCGCCTGCGCCGCCGCGGTGGCGCGCTGCGCCTCGAGGAGCACCTGGTCTTTTCGTGCGGTGAAGAGCTCGTTCTGGATGACGAGTGCCATCGCGAGACACGTCGCGAGGATCGTCGCCGCCGTCAGGGTGACGGTGATGACGATGGTGCGGAAACGCAGCGATCGGCGCCAGAGCGAGCGCAGGCGGTCACGGGCGAGACGCCAGTCGCGAAGGCCGCGCGGCCGAGGCGGGAGGGTGCGGACCGCCCCCGTCATGAGGTGCTCAGGCCACCGCGCCGGCGCGGTATCCCACGCCGCGCACGGTGGTCACGATCCGCGGATTGTCGGGGTCGGCCTCGATCTTGGCGCGCAGACGCTGCACGTGCACGTTCACCAGACGCGTATCGGCCTTGTAGTGGTAGCCCCACACCTGCTCGAGCAGCATCTCGCGGGAGAAGACCTGCTGCGGCTTCTCGGCGAGAGCGACGAGCAGCTCGAACTCGAGCGGCGTCAGCGCGATGGGAGCATCGCCTCGCCGCACCTCGTGGGCGGCGACGTCGACGGTCAGATCACCGATGCGGAGGGTCTCGTCGGCCGCCGCCTGCACCGGCCGCAGGCGCGTGCGGATGCGGGCGACGAGCTCCTTCGGATTGAAGGGCTTCATGATGTAGTCGTCGGCGCCCGACTCGAGCCCCTTCACCACGTCGGCGGTGTCGGTGCGCGCGGTCAGCATGATGATCGGAACGCCGGATTCCGCACGCACCCGCGTGCAGATCTCGATGCCGTCGACCCCGGGGAGCATGAGGTCGAGGAGGATGAGGTCGGGGCGCTCGGTGCGCCAGGCGTCCACGGCCTGCGCACCGTCGGCGCAGAAGACGGTGTCGAATCCCTCGGTGCGCAGCACGATGCCGATCATCTCGGCCAGCGCGGTGTCGTCGTCGACAACGAGGATCCGTGAAGTCATTCGGGTGTACGTCTTCCAGCTCGGACCCGCTCGGAAACGGGCAGGACGCCCCGGTGGGGGCATGTCCCATCGAGAGTAGTCGACCTGCCTGCACGAGAGGCGAGCGTGTCGGGGGTGTGTGACACGATGAACAGACCGCCATGTGACGAGGAGGCGCAACCGTGACCGCGTACCCGGCCTGGACTCCGGCATCCCGCCCCGGCATCGTGCCGCTGCACCCGTACGGGTTCGGCACGATCCTCGGCCGCTCCTTCGTCGCTCTGCGCCACAACCCGAAGGTCCTGCTCGGCTTCGCCCTCATCACTCAGGCCGTTGCCTACATCGTGCTCACCGCCGCCGTGGCCGCCGCCGCGGTCGCCAGCTTCACGCGCCTCGACACCGTCGCCCCGGGCAGCGACGACTTCGACGCCATCCTCGCCGGCTCGGTGGTGCTCACCGGTGCCACCGCCCTCGTCCTCGGGGTGGCGACGGGCGCACTGAGCGTCATCGTGCAGGGCGTCGTCGTCGCCGAGGTCGCACATGCCGTGGTCGCCGAGAAGCCGTCGCTCAAGGCCGTGTGGGCGCGTGTGAAGCCCGTCGTCTGGCGTCTCATCGGTTACAGCGCCCTCACCGTCCTCGCCACCGTCGTCGCGATCGGTGCACTCGCCGGCATCGTCGCGCTGCTGGTGATGTCGGTGCTGTGGCTCGGCATCCTCATCGGCGTCCTGGCGGTGCTCGGACTCGTCGTGCTGTCGCTCTGGCTCGCCGCCAAGCTCTACCTGGTGCCGTCGGTGATCATCCTCGAGCGCGCGCCGGTGTTCCGTGCCATCGGTCGGTCGTGGCGGCTGACGCGCGGGCGGTTCTGGTCCACGCTCGGCGTGTTCATCGTGATCTCGGTGGCGTTCAGCATCGTCGCGCAGATTATCTCGATCCCCTTCAGCCTCGTCGGAAGCCTCCTGCCGGTCATCATCGCCCCGACCGGCGAGACCGACACCGGCGCGGTCGTCGGCCTGATCGTCGTGCAGGTCATCGGTCAGTTCGGCATCCTGCTCGTGCAGTGCATCGCGCTCGTCGTGCAGTCGACGTCGGCGGCGCTCGTCTACGTCAATGCCCGGATGCGCGTGGAAGCGCTCGACCACGACCTGCAGACCTACGTCGAAGCGCGCGACGCGGGTGCGCCCGAGCTCGACGATCCCTATCTGGTCGGCGTCGGGCGGGTCGTCGCTCGTCCTGCACCACTGCCGTACGGGGCGGTCGGCGGACAGCAGGGGTACATCGTGCCGGGTGGGCGGGCCGGGTACGGCGGGCAGCCGGGGTACGGCTCGCCGGGCGCGCAGCCGGGATACGCGCAGC
>NZ_CAUQWC010000218.1:0-5717 GCF_963521695.1 uncultured Microbacterium sp.
GTCGAGGGCGACGTCGGTGGCGAGTCCGCGCCCGAAGGTGAACGCCGTCCGGCGATCGGCGGCGCCGCCGACGCGGTCGGCGAGCCACTCCTGGCCCGCGCGGTTGGCGTCGACGTACGCGCGGACCAAGCCAGCCGGGTGGTGCCGCCGCAACGTCGCGAGCGTCGTGCCCTGCAAGAGGGATGCCATTCCCACCGACGCCCCCGTCGCCCCCTGACCCACCTCGCCGGCGTCGACCACGGCGACGTCCACGCCCGCTTCGGCGAGCATCACCGCGGTCGAGAGGCCCGTGATCCCCGCCCCGACGATGACGACGTCGTGCCGCGCATCCGCCTCGAACGGCGTTGCGACGGAGGTCTGGACTCTGTTCCACAGGGGGGAGGTCATGAGTCCATCCCACCGCCGGCGCCGCCAACGCGGCATCCGGTTGCCTCGTGGGGTGGGATCGTCTAGCGGCGGGCGCCCCACCGCGCGCGAGCGCCCTCCCCGCGTGAGCGCGGGCCGCGGATATGCTCGGCACGTGACCGACAGCGCCGCCCCCTCGAGCCGCACGGCGGTGGTGGCCGCCGCGATCGACCTGTTCGTGGAGCACGGTTACGACCAGACCTCGGTGGAGCAGATCGCCCAGGCCGCGGGGGTGTCGCGCTCGACGTTCTTCCGCCAGTTCGGCGGCAAAGAAGACGTGGTCTTCGCCGACCACGAAGTGCTCCTCGCCGAGACGCGCGCATACCTGTCGCAGCAGCATGACGACCCGTGGGCGGCGGTGTGCGAAGCGTCGGTGCGGGTGTTCCGCCACTTCGCCGCCGACCCCGAGCTCGCCCGCCGTCGCTACAAGATCGTGCGCGAGGTCTCGGGCCTGCGCGACCGCGAGATCGTCACGGTCTTCCGCTACGAACGCCTCTTCGACCAGTACCTGCGCGATGCGCTCCCCGGCCTCGACCCCCTGGACGCCGTCGGCTTCGCCGCCCTCGTCACCGCCGTGCACAACCACGTGCTGCGCCGGCTGATGCGCGGGGCCCGAGTGCCGGCATCCGTTCTGCGGCGGGCGCTCGACGACGCCCTCCGTCGCTATGGAGTGCACCCCGACGGTGCCGATGCCGCGAGCGACGACCTGGTCGTCGCGGTGTTCCCGCGCCGGATGCCCGCCGCCGAGGTCACGCGGCGGCTCCGCGCGAGCCTGCCCGACTGACGCGCGGAGTCCGGCCGCCGTTCACGCAAGCGGCTTGGCGAGCCCCTCGACGACCTCGGCCGAGGGCAGGGATGCCAGCACCTCGCCCGGCAAGAACAGCTTCGCGCCGCGAATCCCGGCGCCGACGATGGCCCGCGGGAGGGCGGCGACCCGCGCGTCCAGCAGCAGACGCCAGTCGGACGGGATGCCGAGCGGAGTGATCCCCCCGTACTCCATGCCCGTTTCCGTCACGGCGGCATCCATCGGGGCGAACGTCGCCTTGCGCGCGTCGAGGAGCTTGCGCACGACGCCGTTGACGTCGAGCCGGGTGGTGGCCAGCGCGAGGCACGCGGCGGTGCGGGTATCGGCGCCGCGTGTGCCCTGCACCACGAGGCAGTTCGCCGAGATGTCGAGGCTCTGGCCGTACGCTTCGCAGAACGCGGCGGTGTCGGCGAGCGCGGGATCGACCGCGGCCACCTCGATGCGCGCGGCGACATCGGCGGGCAACCGGTCGATCGCGGCCACGACGGGCGCCGCGAGCAGCTCGGGGTGGTCGACGGCGGGGAGGAAGGTCAGCGAGCTCACGCCGCGACCCTACCCGCTCGGCATTCTGCCGCCGTCGGGGGGTCGTGCCGGTCGACCGCCGAGCGTCCACAACACACGGACGCCCCGCGCGACCGTCCGGGTGTCTCGGACACTCGACGTCGCACGCACCCCACCCCTGCCTCGCTGTCCGAGACACCCGGACGCCCGGCGAAACGTCCGGGTGTCTCGGACGCTCGACGCGAGAACCGACCCCGTCCAGACCGACGAGGCGCAGACGGTGACACCCAGTCCCAACTTGCGCGATACTGGGAACCATGACCATCGACGCCGATGCCCGCACGCTCCCCGGGGAGCGCGTCGCCCATTACGACCTCCTGAGCCGTCGCGACACCGACTACTACGCGGTGTTCGCCGATATCCCCGACGCCGACCGTGCGGTCTGGGACCGCGCCAAGGCGTTCGCCGACGAGGTCGGCACGCGCATGCAGGGCGAGTGGGATGCCGCGACCTACCCCGTCGAGCTGGTCCGGCGCATGGGCGAACTCGAACTGTTCACCGACGGCATCGAGCACCCCGAGCTTCCGCACACGTCGCCGCTGGCCGCGGGCCTCGTCAACATGGAGGTCTCTCGTCACGACGGTTCCCTCGCGACGGCTCTCGCCGTGCAGGGAGGGCTCGCCCTCCGCACCCTCGCGCTCTTCGGCTCTCCCGAGCAGCAACGGCGGTGGCTCAAGCCCCTCGCCGACGGCACGGTGCTCGGCGCGTTCGCCCTGACCGAGCCCGACCACGGCTCCGACTCCGTATCGCTCGAGACCACGGCCTCCCGCACAGGCGACGGTTGGTCGCTCAGCGGCACGAAAAAGTGGATCGGCAACGGCGCCTCCGGCGGCATCACCTTCGTCTGGGCCAGGGTCGACGACGACGGCGCCGACGACCACGGCAAAGTGCGCTGCTTCCTCGTCGAGCAGGACACCCCGGGCTACTCGGGCACCGTCATCACGGGCAAGGTGTCGCTGCGTGGCATCCATCAGGCCCACATCTCGATGGATGACATGCGTCTGCCCGACGACGCCGTGCTGCCCGGGTCGCACACCTTCAAAGACGCGTCGCGCGTGCTGTACGCCACGCGGTCCGGGGTCGCCTGGTCGGCCCTCGGGCACGCGACCGCGTGCTATGAGATCGCGCGGACGTATGCCACCGAACGCATGCAATTCGGAAAGCCCCTCGCGGCGTTTCAGATGGTGCAGGAGCGCCTCGCTCAGATGCTCGACGAGCTCACCGCGATGCAGCTCTACTGCCGCCGCCTCGCCGACCTCGAGACGACGGGAGGCCTGCGCCCCACGCAGGCGTCCCTGGCGAAGTACCACAACACCCGCGCCGCACGTCGGGTGGCCTCGATCGCGCGCGACCTGCTCGGCGGCAACGGCATCCTGCTCAAAAACGGCGTCATGCAGCACATGGCCGACATCGAGGCGATCCACACGTACGAGGGCACCGAGAGCGTGCAGGCCCTCCTGCTCGGCCGCGACATCACCGGGATGAGCGCGTTCGTCTGACCCCGGATGCCGGGCACCCGGCGTCCTATCCGGGCCCGGGACGCCGCGCAAGCGCGCACGCCATGTCGGAGGCCCCCGCTACCTTGTGAGCATGGGCCTGTTCTCTCGTCATCCCGCGCCTCGCGACGCGGTCGCATCCGTCGCCAAGGCGGTACAGGCACCACCGAAGAGCCTCTGGTCCGACGGCTTCGGGCGCCTCGCCGTGCGGGCCGTGCAGATCATCATCGTCGTCGTGCTCGTCGCCGGTCTCATCTGGGGCATCCAGCAGGTGACGCTCGTGATCATCCCGCTGATCCTCGCGCTCATCTTCGCCTCGGCCTTCGGCCCCGTCACGATGTGGATGCGGCGCAAGGGCGTTCCGTCGGTTATCGCGACGCTGCTGACGCTCCTCGCCGTGGTCGCCGTGCTGGCGGCCCTCGGCTGGCTCGTGGTGAACGCCGTCGTCAACCAGTGGGACTCGCTCAGCTCCCAAGCCGTCGAGGGCTTCGAGAAAGCGCAGGACTGGTATCACACGCTGCCGTTCGCGATCTCGCAAGACCAGGTGAATCAGGTCATCCAGGGGGTCCAGGGCTTCGTCACGAGTTCTGCCTTCGGCTCCGGTGCTCTGGCCGGCGTGGGCGCGGTCGCCTCCTTCGTCACGGGCTTCGTGCTCATGGTCGTCATCCTGTTCTTCTTCCTCAAAGACGGCCCCCGCATGTGGGAGTTCGTGCTGCGCCCGTTCCACGGAAGCGACTACGACCGCGCACGCCGCATCGGCGACAAGACCGTGACCGTGCTGGGCTCGTACGTCCGCGGCACGGCATCCGTTGCCGCGGTGGACGCCGTGGGTATCGGTATCGGTCTGGCGATCCTGCAGGTTCCGCTCGCTCTTCCGCTGGCCGTGCTGGTCTTCCTGCTCGCGTTCATCCCGATCGTCGGTGCCGTGACCGCCGGCATCCTCGCAGCCCTCGTGGCGTTGGTCACCAACGGCCCCATCGTGGCCCTGATCGTCGTCGGCATCGTCGTGCTCGTGAACCAGCTCGAGGGCAACTTCCTGCAGCCCGTGCTGATGGGACGCTCGATGAAGCTGCACTCGTTCGTCGTGCTGGTGGTGCTCGCCGGCGGAACGGCGATCGGCGGCATCCTGGGCACGCTGCTCGCCGTCCCCCTCACGGCGGTCGTGTGGGGCATCATCACCGTCTGGAACGGCCCTGACAAGCCGGCCGGGTGGGCGCAGCGCAAGAAGCGCAAAGACCCCGTGCCCCTGTCGGGTGACGAGAGCTGACGCTCATGCCATACGACATTCCGGCACCGATGCTGGCGAAATCGGTACCCGAGGTGCCCGAGCATGCCAAGGTCGCCGGGGGCTTCAGCTACGAACCCAAGTGGGACGGCTTCCGTGCCCTGGTGTCGTGGGACGGCACAGACGTCGAGATCGGCAGCCGCGGCGCGAAGCCGCTCACCCGCTATTTCCCCGAGCTGGTCGCGGCGTTCGCCGAGATCCTGCCCGAGCCGTGCCTCATCGACGGTGAGGTCGTCGTCGCGCGCGGTGAGCCGGGCGCGCAGCGTCTCGACTGGGAGGCGCTGTCGCAGCGCATCCACCCCGCGGCCTCGCGCGTGACCATGCTGTCGCAGGAGACGCCGGCGATGTTCATCGCCTTCGACCTGCTCGCGCGCGGCGATCGCGACCTGCAGGCGGAGCCGTTTTCGGAGCGCCGCGCGCAGCTCGAAGAGTTGCTCGGGGCCGTGCCGCACCCCGTGCACGTCACCCGCACCACCGACGACCCCGACCTCGCCCGGCGGTGGCTCGCCGAGTTCGAGGGGGCGGGCCTCGACGGCGTCATCGCCAAGCCGCTCGCGCTGCCGTACGCGCCCAACAAGCGCACCATGTTCAAGATCAAGCACGCCCGCACCGCCGATGTCGTCGCCCTGGGCTATCGCATCCACAAGTCGGGCGAGGGTGTCGGCTCGCTGCTCGTCGGGCTCTACGACGACGAAGGCCGGCTGCACGGTGTCGGGGGCGTCTCGGCCTGGACCGACAAACGGCGCAAAGAGCTGATCGACGAGCTCGCTCCCCTCGTGGAACGGGATGCCGAGGGCGGAGCCGTCGTCGGAGAGACTGACCGCTCGCGGTTCTCGGCATCCAAAGACGTGTCGTTCGTGCGCCTTCGCCCCGAGCTCGTGCTCGAGGTGCGTTACGACCAGCTCGAGGGCATGCGGTTCCGCCACACGGTGCAGTTCGACCGGTGGCGCCCCGACCGCGACGCACGCTCCTGCACCTTCGCGCAGCTCGAGACGGTGAGCTCGTACGACCTCGGCGGCGTGCTCGACTGAGAGCCGCTCCACCGTTCGGGGTTCACACCCCGGCGTCTCGGCGTCGGCCGCCGCCGCGCCCGACCCGCGCGGTGGGCAGCCCGGTCCGGGTCACGTTTCATGCACCGGGGCGGTCATCGCGCGCCCCTGTGCGC
>NZ_CAUQWC010000219.1:0-5649 GCF_963521695.1 uncultured Microbacterium sp.
CCCCACCGGGCGCTGCCCATGGTGGGCGCCTGGTGCTTCCTCGACCGCTTCGGTCCGCAGGACACCCTCATGCGCGTCGAACCACACCCGCACATCGGTCTGCAAACGGTCACCTGGCCGATCATCGGCGAGGTGCGGCACCGGGATGCCGTGGGCAGCGACGTCGTGGTGCGCCCCGGCGCCCTGAACCTCATGACGAGCGGCGCGGGGATCGCCCACTCGGAGTACTCGGTCGGCGAGCAGCCGATCCCGCTCGACGCCCTCCAGCTGTGGGTGGCGCTGCCGGAGTCCCGCCGCCACGGCAGGCCCGCCTTCGAACGACACGAAGACCTCCCGGTGCTCGACCTCGGCGACGGGGCGGAAGCGGTCGTCGTCATGGGGTCGCTGGGCGCGGTCGAGTCGCCCGCCACGGTGCACACCCCGATCGTGGGTGCTGAGCTGCGCCTGCCCGCCGGGGTCGGCGTCAGCGTCCCGCTCCGCGCGGACTGGGAGTACGCCGTCTACGGCATGACCGGCACCGCCGTCGCCGAAACGGGAATGGATGCCACCGACGCCGACGCCGCGCGGCACCCCTCGCCCGCGGTCGAACTGGGCACGACGGCATCCGTCGATCACACGCGACTGATCTACCTCGGCAAGGGCCGCGACCACGTGGAGCTGCGCAGCGACGAGGGCGCGCGGGTGTTCCTGCTGGGCGGCGAGCCGTTCGAGGCCGACATCGTGATGTGGTGGAACTTCGTCGGGCGTTCGCACGACGAGATCGTCGAGGCCCGCGAGGCGTGGGAGGCGCAGGGTGAGCGCTTCGGCGCGGTGGTCGATCACGGCCCCGAGCGCATCCCGGCACCGCCGCTGCCGGGCGTGCGCCTCACCCCGCGGCGGCGCCGGGCCTGACGGACGCGGGAGGCTGAGCCCGTCGAAGCCCCCCGCCGAACCGCAAAGGCGCCCGGTCCCTTCGACGAGTTCAGGGACCTCTATACGAACAGGACGCTGGGCCCGTCGACGTCGCCGAGCCACCGCACGAGGACCTCGACGGCAGCGGCGCCCGAGCCCCCGCACGCAGCACAGCGGCGCCCGAGCCGAAGCCCGGGCGCCACTGTGGTCCGACGGCGACTACCGCAGCACGATGAACGCGCTGCTCGCGCTCGAGGGCTGCACGGTGGTGCTGCCGCCGTAGGTGACCTTGACCACCTTGGCGCCGCGCGTCTGCGCGTCGAGCGTCACCGTCGCGGCACCGTTCTGCAGGGTGGCCGGGTAGTCCTTGCCCGCCACCGTCACGACGACGTCGCCCGTCGCCGCGGGACCACCGGCGGGCCGGATCTTCACGTTGACCTTGTACGTGTCGGTGGTGCGCCCGACCCACGGGCTCACCGTCACCTCGGTGCGAGAGGTGACGACGGATGCCACACCCGCACTGTCGGCCGTTCCCGAGAGCCCGGTGGTCGGCGACGTCGCGGTCACCCGCACGCTGAGGACGCGACCGAGGTCGGCGCGCTGCACGCGGTACGTCTGCGACGTCGCACCCTGGATGGGTTCGCCATCACGCAGCCACTGGTACGTCGTGGTCACATCGGCGGGGTTCCACGTGCCGGGGGTCGCCCGCAGGGTGCGGTTGATCGCGACCGTGCCCGACACGGTGGGGGCCTCGACGACGACCGGCGCCGCCTCTCCGGAATCCACCGTGAGCACGGTCTGCACCGCGGACTCGCCGTAGGTCACCACGCCGAGGTAGCGGGTCTGGGGAGCCAGACCCTGCCACGACAGGTCGTACGTCGTCTCGACGCCTTGCTGCACGGTGAGCGGGTTCGGCGTCGCCGTGAGCTGGCCCTCGCCGCCGGGGGCGACGTTGGCGTAGGTCATGTCCCACGTGAACGGCGCGGTGAACGAGTACACGTTCGCCTCGACGAGGTAGGTACCCGGGGTCGGGTTCGACAGCGACACCTGCTCGTCGGCCGAGGCCGTCGCCGAGGTGAACCGCTCGTAGTACCGCAGGTCGTCGGGGCTGACGACACGCGAGACGAAGAGATCGAGGTCGCTGCCGGCGTCGTCGGACGAGTCGAGGTCGAAGCGCGAGAGCGTCGTGCCCTCGGGCACCTCGACGACCCACCGGACGTAGCCGTCGGCGTCACCGGAGTCCTGGTCGCCGGAGTGCCCCTCGACGGGGTTCTCCGGGTCGGTCAGCAGCGTCAGAGCGCTCAGACCCGACAGGTTCAGGGGCAGCTCGCCACTGATACCGGGCAGGATGCCGACGTCGACCGAGCCCGACAGGCCCGTGCCCGACACCTCGGCGGGTGCCTCGGCGGTCGTCGGTCGGACCGCGATCGGCGAGCGCACCTGGGTATCACCGCTCGTCCAGGTGAGGAACCCGGTCGACCACTGCTCGGCTTCGGCCGTGGTGCGCGAGAAGGTCACCGTGAAGGTCTTCTCCTCGCCCGCTGCGGCGAATTCCAGCGTCGACGGCTCGACCACGGCATCCACTCCGGGCACCTCGATGGATGCCGAGAACGAACCGGCCTGCGTCGAGGTGACCGTGCGGGTGACCGTCTGGGGCTTCGCCAGCGAACCGATCGAGATCGACGCGAGGTTCAGGTCGCTGCCGTCGATCGGCGCGACGCCGAAGTCGTACAGGCCCTTGCCCTGGAGGAACGCCGCCCAGTCGGCGGAACCGTTGAGGTACAGCAGACCCGGGTCGAAGTACTTCGTCGGGTCGGCATGTCCGGCGCCCTGGGCGAACGGATCCTCGACGGCGGCGCCTTCGGCGTCCACGGTGTCGTAGGCGGTGGTCATCATCGCCGACTTGACCTCGGCGGGGGTCGCCTGCGGGCGTTCGCCGAGGTAGAGCGCCGCAAGACCGGCCACATGCGGCGACGACATCGACGTGCCCGAGAGGAACTCGAACGCCGGGTCGGCGCCGGGGGCGTTGGCGGCCGCGGCGAGGATCGCGACGCCGGGCGCCGAGATGTCGGGCTTGAGGATGTCGCTGCCGTCGGCCAGCATCGGGCCGCGGCTCGAGAAGCCCGCGACCTGCGGGGTCGGGGTCACTTCGTCGGTGATGTTCTCGCCGACGAGGGTGGCCGTAGCATCCGGGGTCTCTCGCACGTAGGCCAGCAGCGCGTCGCGGTAGCGCGCGTCGAGGTGCACGGTCGGCACCGCGTGGAAGTCGTTGTCGACCGAGGCGGGGGTGACGTTGACGAGGATCATGCCCACGCCCCCGGCGTCCTTCACGGCCTGCGACTTCTCGACACGGGCGTTCTGTCCGCGGTCGCACACGACGATCTTGCCCGCAGCTTTCGCGGGGTCGAGTGATCCGAGCAGGCACAGGGCCGCGTTCGCCGGATCGATTCCGGATGCCGCGATGTCGCCGGCGTAGACCACGGGAGCGGTGACGGTTTGATCTGCGGGCACCGAGATGGAGGCACCGGCGGCCTCGAAGCCGTTCCCGAGGGTCACCGTGCCTTCGTAGGTCGGGATCGTGGAGGCCGCGACAGTGGTGTACCAGGGCGACGCGTGGTCGGCAGTCGAGGCGTCGGGACCGGAGTTGCCGGCCGAGACGGCGACGAACACGCCGGCCGCTGCGGCGTTGAAGAACGCCTGGTCCTCGAGGGCGAACGTGGAGGTGGCAGCTCCTCCGCCGATGGAGTAGTTGATGACGTCGACGTTGTCTTCGACGGCGGCGTTGATGGCACCGAGCAGGTCGCTCAGGGCGCAGACGTCATCCGTCGTCACGAGCGGGTCGGGGCCGGCCCAGCACGCTTTGTAGGCGGCGACCTTGGCCGCGGGGGCGACGCCGGAGATGGCGCCGAAGTCGACGCCCTCCACGTCGGCGTCCACGCCCGTGTTGCCGGCCGCGGTGCTGGCCGTGTGGGAGCCGTGGGTGTCGCCGTCGCGGGGCGAGACGTAGTCGGCCTCGAACGTGAAACCGGTGGCGGCCGCACCCTGGTCGAAGTACCGCGCGCCGACGAGCTTGGTGGAGTAGTCCGACAGCGACCAGCCGTTGCCCTCGGCGACGCGGGGCGAGCGGAAGTCGGAGCCGTCGCCCTTGCGGTACACGACGTCGTTGCCGTCGAGGTAGGGCTCGTCGCCCGCGGTGGTGCCCAGCGGTTCACCCGCGAACGAGGGGTTCTCCGGAGCGATGCCGGTGTCGATGACACCGACGACGGTGCCTGCACCCGCGGCGTCGACGCCGCCGACGCGCTGCCAGACGCCGTTGTCGCCCTCGAGCCCGAGGAACTCGGTGGAGGGGACGGCGTGCGGGTGGCGGATCTCGTCGGGGACGACCTTCTGCACGCCCTCCGTGGCGGCGAGCTTCGCCGCCTGGTTCGGATCCATCGTCGCGCTGAAGCCGTTGACCGCGACCGTGTAGGTCGTGTCCGGGCGGACGCCGGCCTCGTCGGCGACGTCCTGCTGGCGCTGCTCGAGGAAGGCCGAGTACTCGCGCGCCGCCGGGGAGTCCGGATCGAGCTTCGCATCCTCGGACTTGGTGGCTTCCAAGCCGGCTTCTCCGCCGCCGTAGGTCGCGACGGGGGCTTCGTCGAGCACGACGATGTAGCGGCCCGTGCTCGACTCGATGGGGGTGGGGGGTGTCACCCCCACGCCCACGTCAGCGGCCTGTACGGCGGTGGCTCCGGTGGCGGTGAACAGTCCGGCCAGGGTGATGGCCGCGACCGAACGCAGGGTTCGACCCATAGTGCGCTCCAAACGGGGGGATGAATGAGCGATCTGCGCGGCATCAATGGCGCGCATTGGACAAACATAACGCAGAGGGGATTGATCACCAACGTTCAGTTTGGACGGAGTCCGGAAACGTCGGAGTCCCCAGGCGCTCCGACAGCGAGGTGGCGCCGCGTCGCTCCGTCGACGGCGACCCGCGGCCCTAGACTGCGACGAAACCCGAGGAGGAGCAGCCATGCCCCGGCGCCGCCGCACCGTCGCACAGCACGCCCGGCTGCGTTCCCCGCATCCACTCGGGCAACTCGCCACCCTCATCGCCGTGGCGGCGGTCGTCGCCGTCGTGTCGGCGATCGGAGTCGCCTCGTACACCGCGTACGACCTCACGTCGGAATTCGTCGACGAGGCCGTCGCCGTCGAGAACCAGCCCCCGGTCCCGCCCGACCTCGGCCGGCTCGAGAGCGGCGTCAACATGATGGTCGTCGGCATCGACGCGTGCGAAGAGAACCTCATCGCCCTCTTCGGCGAGCGCTGCGAGGGGCCCGACTCCGAGGGGCGTCTCAACGACGTGAACATCCTCGTGCACATCTCTGACGCCCCGCGAAAGGTCACGGTGGTGTCGTTCCCCCGCGACCTGGTGTTCGAGGCACCCGCGTGCGACACCTCGGACGGCGGTCGCTTCGACGGCGGGTACCTGCAGATCAACGAGCTCTACACCTACGGCGGCCTGTCGTGCGTGATCACGGCGATCTCCGACATGAGCGGCCAGCAGATCCAGTTCGGCGCGATGGTCACCTTCGGCGGGGTGATCGAGATCACCAACGCGATCGGCGGTGTCGAGATCTGCCTCGCCAGCGACATGCGCGACGAGAACACGGGTATCGACTGGGCCGCGGGTCCCCGCACGATCCAGGGCGTCGAGGCCCTCCAGTTCCTCCGCACCCGCTACGGCGTGGGCGGCAGCGACCTCGCCCGCGTGAGCAA
>NZ_CAUQWC010000220.1:0-5618 GCF_963521695.1 uncultured Microbacterium sp.
GCCGACACGAAGTTCTCGGGCAGCAGGCCGAGCGACACCGCGGTCGGACGGGCGGGCGGCTCGGGTGCGGCCGCAGTGTCGGGCTTAGCCGCCCCGGGCTCAGTCGCTTCGGGCTCAGCCGCTCCGGGCTGGGGCTCCGGCTGGACGGCAGCCTCGGGCGTGGCTTCGGTCTCGTCGGCCGTCGGCGTCGCCGCCTCAGCCGTGGGCTCAATGTCTCCCGGTGCCTCGATCGCCGCGGACTCCGCCGAAGAAGCCTCGTCGGCAGCGGGCGCCACGGGCGCGACCTCGTCGGGAGCGGCATCCGCGGTGTCGGTCACCGCGGTGTCACTCTCCGCCGTGTCGCTCTCGACCGGAGCGGTCTGCGCATCGTCGGCCTCGAGCACCGCGGGGGCCCCGGTGTCGTCGGCGACGGCGTCTTCGGCATCCTGAACCGCCGCCTCGTCTTCATCGGCAGCCGAGCCGTCGATGTCGGCGGAGTCGACCTGGGCCGAACTCTCGCCCTCGACGGCCGGAGCGTCGGGCGCATTCGTGGCGGACGTGTCGGCCGCGCTCTCGTCGGTGGGGGTCTGATCGTCTGTCACATCGGCCATGTCGGGGGTTCTCCCTGGCGGGCGACACCGCGCGTCGCCCGACGAAATCTCATGCAGCGCCGCACCCGGCGGGGCCGCGAACTCATTCGGTCTGCAGCAGGCCTGCGGCTCGTGCTGCGAAGGGCGGTCGTCGCCCGAAGTCTTCTGGGTGATGTTCCTGCGGCGCGGCCGCGGCACATCGGCCTTCATTATCGCACGGACCGGCGCCAGGGCCAGCGGACACGTCGGTTCGCCCTGCGCGGAATGCCGATCGTCCGCCGCGCGCACGCGCACGGGCATCCGGATGCCACGTCCTCAGCGCTCGGAAAAGTCGCGGTGGCAGGATTGCCGTATGAGCGAAACCGTCACCCCCCGACGCCCGGTCGTCGTCGCGACCTGGCTGATCTTCGCCGGCATCGTCGGCTGGTGGGCGGCCTTCTCGCTGACGATGGAGCGCTTCCACCAGCTCGAGAACCCGGGAGCTGCGGCATCCTGCGACATCAGCGTGCTCGTACAGTGCTCGGCGAACCTGCAGTCGTCTCAGGGCGCGGTCTTCGGTTTCCCCAACCCGATCATCGGTCTCTCGGCGTGGATCGCCCCGATCGTCGTCGGGGTCGCGCTGCTGGCCGGAGCCCGGTTCGCCCGCTGGTTCTGGGCGCTGTTCTGGCTCGGTTTCGCCCTTGCGCTGACCTTCGTCATGTGGCTCATCGCGCAGAGCTTGTTCGTGCTCGCAACGCTGTGCCCGTGGTGCATGGTGACGTGGTCGGTGGTGATCCCGTCGTTCTTCGTCGTCACGCTGCACGTGCTGCGCGAGGGCGTGATCCCGGGGGCGCGGGTGCGTGAGGTCGCGGACCGGTTGATGGTGTGGGTGCCGCTGATGACGCTGGCCGCCTTCGTCGTCGTCGCGGTGCTCGCGCAGGTGCGCCTGAACGTGCTCGCGCAGTTCTGACACGTGCGGGAGCGCAACGGAGCACCGGTGACCGGCGACGTCGACGGGCTCAGCCCGCTCGTCGAGGGGTCCCTGAGCCTGTCGACGGGACCGGACGACGCGGAACGGACCCACCCGGCCGTTCGCGTCCGCGCGATCACTCTGCCGCGCAGATCCTCAGCGATCAGCGCAACCCCAGTCCGAAGCCCCCGGATGCCGCTGACCTTACGCAGATCACGGAGGTTGCGCACCGGCCGCGCGCCGCGTCCCGCGCCCACCGCACAACCGCACGCTCACGAGCATCCGCACGCACATCCTCAACGATCAGGGCATCCTCAGTCCGAACGCACCGGATGCCGCTGACCTTGCGCAGATCAGGGAGGCTGCGCACCGCCCGCGCGCCGCGTCCCGCGCCCACCGCACGACCGCACCTTCCACGAAGAACGATGGCCGCCACCCGGTGAGGGCAGCGGCCATCGTGGCATCCGGGATCAGGCGAACCAGATCGCGAGCTCGCGCTCGGCGGATTCGACGCTGTCGGAGCCGTGGACGAGGTTCTGCTGCACCTTCAGGCCCCAGTCGCGGCCGAAGTCGCCGCGGATCGTGCCCGGGGCGGCGGTGGTGGGGTCGGTGGTGCCGGCGAGCGAGCGGAAGCCCTCGATCACGCGGTTGCCCGCGAGACGGATGGCAACCGACGGGCCGGAGAGCATGAACTCCAGCAGCGGCTCGTAGAAGGGCTTGCCCTCGTGCTCGGCGTAGTGCTGGGCGAGCGTCTCACGGTCGGGCTCGACGAGGCGGATGTCGACGAGCGCGTAGCCCTTTGCCTCGATGCGGGCGAGGATCGCGCCGGTGAGGCCGCGAGCGACGCCATCGGGCTTGACGAGGACGAGGGTCTCTTCGGTGGCCATGGGTCAATCTCCGTTCGAGAGGTCGGGGTCAGCGGCGCGCCGCGCATTCGCGCGATCGAGGGCCGCTCCCTTGATCGTCGCATACGCCCACATGCCGCCGAAAATGAGGGCGACCACGGCGAGGGCGGGAACGAGGAAACCGCCGAGCAGCAGAAGCACCTGCAGCCCCCATCCGGCGAAGAGGGCCCAGCGGTGACGGAGCATCCCCGAGACGGCGACCATCGCGATCGCCATCACGACTCCGCCCACGATGCCCCACCAGGGTTCGATGCCGAACGGCAGCACCTCGAGGCCGTAGACCACCAGGCCGCCGAGGAAGACGATGACCGACTCGAAGCCGAGCACGACGGCGCCGAGCGACTCCTGCGCACCGCGCTGACGGCGGGGGCGCGGAGCGCGGGGTTCGCGGGGGCTCACGCCTGCCACCCCGACTTCCAGTCTTCCAGCGCCGACAGACGCAGGGCTTCGCCGGCCAGCACGACGGAGCCGGCGATGACGACGGCGCGGCGGTCCGATTCCACGGCCCACGCGCGCGCGGCGTCGGCGGCGTCTTCGAGGGTGGGGTGGACGGTCACGGGGAGGTCGGCCGCCTCGGCGACGTCGGCGATCACGTCGGGGTCGCTAGCGCGGTCGCTGTCGGGGACGGTCGCGAACACGCGGGCCACGGCGGGCACGAGCGCCGACATGATGCCGACGGCATCCTTCCCGTCGAGGATCCCGACCACGGCGCCCCACTCGTCGATATCGAACGCCTCGTCGAGGGCCGTGACAAGGGCCCGCGCCCCGTGCGGGTTGTGGGCGGCGTCGACGAGCACGGTCGGCGCGGTGCCGACGAGCTGCAGGCGGCCGGGCGAGGTGGCGTTGCCGAGGCCGTCGGCGACCACGTCGGCTGCCAGCGGCTGGGTACCCCCGCCGATGAGCGATTCGACCGCGGCCACCGCCAGCGCGGCGTTGCGGCCCTGGTGCGCGCCGTACTGCGGCAGGTAGACCTCGGCGTAGCGGCCGGCGACCCCGCGGATGGAGAGTTGCTGCCCGCCCACCGCCAGGGTCTGCGCCTCGAGCGCGAAACCGTCGCCGTCGACCGACACCGTCGCACCCTCTTTCTCGGCGCGGGCACGGATGACGCGGAGCGCCTCGTCGGGCTGCGCGGCCGACACCACAGCCGCACCGGGCTTGATGATCCCGGCCTTGACCGTCGCGATCTCGGCGATCGTCGAGCCCAGCCGGTCGACGTGGTCGATGTCGATGGGCGTGAACACGGCGACGTCGCCGTCGGCGGTGTTCGTGGAGTCCCACTCCCCGCCCATGCCCACCTCGAGCACGAGCACGTCGATCGGCGCGTCGGCCGCCACGACGAACGCGAGCACGGTGAGCAGCTCGAAGAACGTCAACGGGGCGTCTCCGGCCGCAGCGAGCTCGGCGTCGACCAGGCCCACGAACGGCTGGATCTCGTCCCACGCGTCGGCGATCGCGGCATCCGCCACGGGTTCTCCGTCGATGAGGATGCGTTCGGTAAAGCGTTCGAGGTGGGGGCTGGTGAACAGGCCCGTCCGAAGCCCCATTGCGCGCAGCAGGCTCTCGATCATGCGACTGGTCGAGGTCTTGCCGTTCGTGCCGGTGACGTGAATCACGCGATACGTGCGCTGCGGGTCGGCGAGCAGCTCGAGCACGCGTCGCGTGCGCTCCACGCGCGGCTGCACCCACTGCTCGCCCTGCCGCTCGAGCAGTGCGCTGTAGACCGCGTCGGCCCGGGTGCGGTCGCTCATGCGGGGGCTCCGATCCGCGCGACGGCGACCGTGACGGCGCCGACGTTCGCGTAGGTCTTCGCGGCGATGACGGTCTCGTACTCGGCCGGCGCGATTGCACCGCGTTCGACGAGACGGCCCTCGGGCCCGGCCAGCACGACGGCTTCGGAGAGGGTCTCGGATGCCACCCCCGCGACGTCGAAGGCCTGGGCGACCGCCTGGGCCTCGGCGTCCTCGACGAACGTCAGCGACAGGAAGATGCGATCGCTCACGTCGAAGCCGGCGGCCTTACGGGTGTCCTGGATGCCGCGGATCATGTCGCGCGCCAGGCCCTCGGCCTCGAGCTCGGGGGTGGTGACGGTGTCGAGCAGGACGAAGCCGCCAGAGGACAGCACAGCGAGAGCCTCGCCCTCGGGGCGACCGGCGGTCTCGACCACGAGGTCGTACTCAGCGGGTTCGAGGGGGATGCCACCGGCGACGACCTGTCCGTCGACCTCGCTCCAGTCGCTCTCACGGGCGGCCTTGATCGCCTGCTGCACCTGCTTGCCGAGGCGCGGACCCGCGGCGCGGGCGTTGACCGCCAGGCGGTGGGTGATGCCGTACTCAGCCGCCGTGCCGTCCTGCAGGGCGACCTGCTCGACGCTCTTGACGTTGAGCTCCTCGCGGAGGATGTCGTCGAACTGCGCCAGGCTCGCGGCATCCGGGGTCACGACCGTCAGACGCGGGAGCGGCAGGCGCACGCGCTTGCCCTCGCGCTTGCGCAGGGCGTTGGCGACGCTCGAGACCTCGCGGACGGTGTCCATCGCGGTGCGGATGTCGGTCGCGGCGGGGAACGCCGAGGCGTCGGGCCAGTCGGCGAGGTGCACGCTGCGACCGCCGGTCAGGCCCTGCCAGACGCGCTCGGTCACGAGCGGCAGCAGGGGGGCTGCGACGCGGGTGAGCGTCTCGAGCACCGTGTAGAGGGTGTCGAAGGCCTCGCGGCTCGTGGGGTCGTCGGTCACTCCCACCCAGAACCGGTCGCGCGAGCGGCGGATGTACCAGTTGGTCAGCACCTCGGCGAAGTCGCGCAGACGTTCGGCGGCGGTCGTGGAGTCGAGCCCCTCGAGGTCGGCTGCGACACCCTGCACGAGGTCGTGGGTGAGGGCCAGAATGTAGCGGTCGAGCACGTCGGTGGAGTCGGTGCGCCACTCGGCTTCGTATCCGCCGGTCCCTGAGCTCGTCGAAGGGCGCGACGCATTCGCGTAGGTGGCGAAGAAGTACCACGC
Organism: uncultured Microbacterium sp.; assembly: GCF_963521695.1. Taxonomy (GTDB): domain Bacteria; phylum Actinomycetota; class Actinomycetes; order Actinomycetales; family Microbacteriaceae; genus Microbacterium. The sequence continues at coordinate 5,416 of NZ_CAUQWC010000220.1, forward strand.
GTTCCACAACGGAAGCAGGAACTCGCGGACGCCCGAACGGATCCCCTCCTCGGTCACGACGAGGTTGCCGCCGCGCAGCACGCTCGACGACATGAGGAACCACCGCATGGCATCCGAGCCGTCGCGATCGAAGACCTCGCGCACGTCCGGGTAGTTGCGCAGCGACTTCGACATCTTCTGCCCGTCGTTGCCGAGCACGATGC
>NZ_CAUQWC010000221.1:0-5606 GCF_963521695.1 uncultured Microbacterium sp.
GGTGAGCGCCTCGCCGACGCCACCGACGCCGCGGGCGAGGGCGCCGCGTTCGACGCCGGCACCGACTGACACGAGCACGCTCGCTGCGACGCCGTCCGCCGGGTGCGGGCGGCGTCGCGCGTTCGTGTGCGGCGAGCCGTGAGGCGGCCGGAGCACCCCTGCGATCAGCGCTCACGGCCGCATCCTGGATCCGTGACGGGTGACAGACGTGTCCGCTAGCGGACATGACCGCTTCGGGGCCTTGCTGCGTGGAGTCGGGTTCCGCCATCCTGAGCTGCCGGATACACGTGTCGGCATCCACGGGTCGAGGTGAGAGCCCGCGTTCCGCGCGGACACCGCCGCAAGGAATCGATGCACCCGCCCGAACGCATCGAGGAGAGCCATGCCCGGGTGGTACACCCTGACCGTCGTCGCCGCCGTCATCCTCGCGGTCGTCGTCGCCATCGTCCGCCTGCGGATCAACCCCGTCATCGCCCTCGCCGTGGGGGCGGCGGCGATCGGCATCCTCACCGGGCTCGGTCCGCTCGACACCGTCTCGACCATGACGCAGGGCTTCGGCGAGGTGATGATGGATGCCGGGCTCCTCATCGCGTGGGGGGTGCTGATCGGCGCGATGCTCAACGAGATGGGTGCCGTCACCCGTCTCGTGGAAGCCCTGATGCGGGTGTTCGGTCGCCGCGGCATCCCGTTCGCCCTCGGCCTGTCTCTGGCGACCTACCTGCAGACGATCTTCGTCGACGTGATGATCGTGATCGCCGCGCCCCTCGCCCGACGCATCGCCGTCCGCCTGGGCCCTGCCGGGACCGGGATCATCGGTGTCACCTTCGCGGTGTCGCTCGAGGTCGGGATCGTGATGATGGTGCCCGGCTTCGCCGCGGTGGCCCTCGCGGGTGTCGTCGGCGTTCCGCTCGGCGAGATGCTGCTCGGCGGGTTCGCGGTCGTCGTGCCGACGGTGGCGCTGTCGATCCTGCTGATGAGCGTGTTCTTCCGCCTCGGCTTCTGGAATCCCGCGCGCGATCAGCAGACGGCGACCACCGACGACGTGCCGGACGGCGGGGCCGTGCTCACCGGCGTGGGCGGACTGCCCCGCGACACCGATGCCCCCGCGCCCACACCCCTCGTCACGCTCGCGCCGACGGCATCCACTTCTCTCGCCCCCTCCGCCACCCGGGAGCGGCCCCTGCTGCTGCTGTTCGCGCCGATGCTGGTGGCGCTGCTGCTCATCGCCGCGCAGGCCGTGCTCGCGGTGCGGAAGATCGAGGTCGCTCCGCTGCAGTTCCTCGGCAGCCCCGTCATCGCGCTGCTTCTCGCCGTGATCCTCACCGGGGCGGTCGCTCGTGCGGCCGTCGGGCGGGAGCGCGTCGAGAAGGCCGTGGTCAAGGGTTTCCACGACGGCGGGCAGATCTTCGTACTCACCGGCGTCGGCGGCTCGCTCGCCGCGGTGATCGCGCAGGGCGACCTCGGCGACGTGCTGCAGAGCTCCTTCCAGGCCACCCCGTTCGCGCCGCTGCTGGTCGTGTGGGCCATGGCCGCCGTCCTGCACATCGCGGTCGGCTCGGTCACGCTGTCGGCGATCACCGCGGCCGGCATCATCGCGCCCATCGCCTCCACCATGGGACTCAACCCCCTGCTGGTCGCGCTGGCCGCCGGTGCGGGAGCGCTGTTCTGCGTGCACGTGACGTCGAACACGTTCTGGCTGCTGCAGTCCTTCCTCGGCCAGACGGTGCGGGGCGCGTTGAAGACGGTGACGGTGGGCGTCTCGCTCGCGTCAGTCGTCGCGCTCGGGATGACGCTGGTGCTGTCTTTCGTGCTGGGCTGACCCCCCTCCCCACCGGCGTGCGGACGCCGAGATGTCCTCTTCCGGCCATGACCGCTAGCGGCTCTTGCGGGGCACCACGACAGGGTGTGCAATTCACACGTCCCGAACCGAAAGTCACGCATGAGTTCAGAGCCCGCCGTCCGTACGGCATCCGACCGACCGGTGGTGAGCCGCTTCGGCCGCGGGCATCCGGTGTTCCCCGTTCTGGCGGTCCTGCTGGCCGGCCTCGTCGCCATCCCCACGGTCACCTGGATCCACGAGATCGCACACGAAGACCGCAACACGACCGTCGGCATCCTCGCGGTGGTGGTCCTGGGGATCGCGGGGTTCGGGTGCGTGCTGCGCGCCGTCGCCCATAACCGCGAAGAGATCACCTGGGTGGATCACCTCGGCAAGCTGGTCGCGGTCGCCGCCTTCGCGTATGCCTTCTGGGATGACCTGATCCTGGTGGGACACGACGTGTGGGGCCACGACGTCGACATCTTCATCGCCGCTGCGCTGGTCGCCCTCGGCGCCGTCGCCGTGCTCTGCCTGGTCACCCTTCCCGCCGCCCGCCGGCGGCACAGGGCACCTCGCGCCGATCACGACCACGGATAATCTCGGTCGCCCTGGCGCTCGTCTCGGCGGTCGCGTACGGCACGAGCGACTTCTTCGGCGCGATCGCATCACGGCGGATCGACGCTCTGCGCGTCATCCTGCTCACCTATCCCGTCTCGACCCTCCTCATCGCGGCGGCCGCGCCGTTCGTCGGCGGACACCTGTCACCGGAAGCGCTGCTGTGGGGTGGGGCGTCGGGGATCGCCACCGCGGTGGCGATCTGGTGGTACTACCTCGCTCTCGCCGACGGTCCGATCAGCGTGGTGTCGCCGGTCGCCGCCATCCTCGTCACGGCGATCCCCGTCATCGCGGGCGTGGCGCTCGGCGAACGCCCGTCGGCACTGGCGGTGGTCGGGATCGTCTTGGCCGTGATCGCCATCCCCCTGGTCAGCCGCAGCGGCTCCGGCGGAACCCACGCGCGCCGGTTCACCCCGCGGGTGGCCCGGTTGACCGTGGGATCCGGCGTGCTGTTCGGACTGAGCTTCGTGTTCACGGGTCAGATGCCCGCCGACGGCGGCCTGTGGCCGCTGGCCTTCGCCCGGGCCGTTGCCGCGGGGGTCATCATCGTGGCGGCGCTCCGCCTCGGCCGCGCGAAACCCGTGGGGGGAGGGCTGTTCTGGCTGGCCGTCATGATCGGCGTCTTCGATGCCGTCGCCAACGTCGCCATGCTCTACGCGTTCCGCACCGGGCTGCTGTCGCTGGCGAGCGTGGTCATCTCGCTCTACCCGGCCGTGACAGTGGCGTTCGCGATCGCCATCGTCCGCGAACGTGTCGGCCGAGTGCAGCTGGCCGGTCTCGGCCTCGCCGGCGCAGCGATCCTGACCATCGCCGTCGGAGGATGACGCGAGGCGACGCCCCACTCGCGCGGAGGTGTCGACATCAGACTTCGCGCGCACCGTCTCTCCCTCGTCTCGAGCCCCGAACGGGCCGACGCAGGTGGCGCACAGACGCAATTCTTCGCCGAGGGCAAGCCGTCACCGCGAGAAAGCGCTCCGGCCATGATGGGGAGTCCGACCGGTCACACTTCGGAGAAGCACATGGATGACGACACCCTGCTGGAGATCCTCCTGCGTGGGCGCCCGGCGACGGTCGCCGACGCCGTCCTCACCACCCACCTCGACACCGCGCAGGTCGTCTCCGCCATCGAGCGGTTGCGCGAACGCGGCCTCATCGGCGGTGTCGACGACGTCCTGGCTTACCCGCCCCCCGCCGATTGGGCCAACGAGGCCGTGACGGTGCACACCCGTCGGGTTCGAGCGGCCGCCGAAGACGCGATGTCGGGTATCGAGCGCATCCTCGAGAACCTCCCCTCGATCCTGCGTGCCTGGTCGGTCGGAGAGGCGTCCGCCGACCTGGTCCCCACGGTGCTGCGGCATGGCCCGTACGCCGCCGAGGACCTCATGTGGGAGCTTTCCGGAACCCCGTCGAGTTCGCTGGTCGCCGTCTTCACCAGCGTCGACCGGCTGATGGCGGCATCCCCCGACCGGGCACTGCGATTCGGCGCCGCACTCAGCGCCCGCGACAACGTGCGGATCATCGTCCCCGCATCGGTGACCACCGATCCGGTGGTCCTCGAACGAATGGCGCTGTACGGTCCCACCGGACTCGAGTACCGCTCCCTCGAGAAGGCCCCGGCGTGGTTCTGGGTCGACGGCGACTACCTCGCCCTGCCCTATGTGTGGGGCGAGACCACCCCCACCAGCGTTCTCGGTGTGCGTCATGAGGGCCTGGCGAATATGGTGCGCGCGTACTTCGACGAGCTGTGGCGCCGCGCATCCCCCGTCGGCGTCGACGCGCAACCGTGGACGTCGATCCTGCGCCTCATGCAGCAGGGCTACACGCTCGCGGGCGCGTCGAACCAGCTGGGCATCAACGCACGGACCGGTCGGCGCCGAGTCGCCGCCGCGATGGAGCATTACAACGCGCCGACCCTTTTCGCCCTGAGTGCCGCGTGGACCGCGGCGGGTGCCGATGGGGCGTACTAGGCCGCCTTTCTGTAAGTTGCACACAGGCGTGCAGTTTCGGCGTACACTCACCTGTCGTGAGCACCTCCACCCGCCGCGACGCCGTCGAGAACCGCGCCGGCATCCTGAGCGCGGCCACCGCCGCCATCGGCCATGACCCCCGCGCGTCGATCGACACCATCGCTCGCCGTGCCGGCCTGTCGCGCCGCGCCCTCTACGGGCACTTCGACGACCGCAACGCCATCGTCCGCGAGGTCATCGCCGCCGGCGCGACGCGCTTCAACGCCATCGCGGCCGACATCGACGACGCCGACTCCCGCGTCGCGCTCGCACGCCTGGCATCCGAGCTCTGGCGCGAGGCCGCCCACGTGCAGGCGGCCGCCGCCCTCGCCCTCGACGACACGCATCTGCCCGAGACCTCCGCCGCCCTCGCACCGCTGCGCCGCCGCATCGATCAGATCGTGCGCCGCGGGCAGGAGGCGGGGGAGCTGCGCACCGACTTGCCCGCCCCCACGCTGTCGCGCCTGCTGGAGGAGACCGGCCGCACGGTCGTCTCCCGGGTGGATGCCGAGAGCTCCACGGCACGCGAGATCGCCGTCTGCGCCGTGCTCGGCATCGCCGGGCTCTCCTGGACCGAGGCGCGCCACCTGCTCGCCCAGCACCCCGAGCTGGTGACGTCGTGAGGGTCGTCGTCGACGCCGTCGCGAAGGGCCGCAGCGCCCTGCCCGCGACCACGACCGCGTTCGAGACCGGCCGGGCGAGTCTCGTCGTCGCCGAGACCGAGCAGCGCCCCACGGTGCTGGGCCTCGTGGCATCCGGTCGTATGAAGATCGATTCCGGCTCCGTCACCGTCGATGGACGGGTGGATGCCAGAACCCTCCGCCGCCGCGTCGCCCTCGTCGACGCCCCGATCGTGTCGGAACCCGAGCCGAACGTGTCGGTCACCGGCGTCGTCGCCGAAGAGCTCATGTTCGCCGGGCACGCCCCCACGCCGTTCGCCGCCGCGCGGTGGCTGGAGGGCATCGGCCTCGACGCGTCCGCCGGCCTTCCCATCGGCAATGTCGAACCGACCGTGCGCATCCGGCTGCTGCTCGAACTGGCGGCGCTGAGAAAGGACGTCGAGGCGCTCGTGCTGGTCGCGCCCGATCGCCACGGCGGGGAACCCCTCGCCTGGTGGGGGATCGCCCAGGAGTTCGCGGAGCGTGGATACGCCGTGCTGGTCATCG
>NZ_CAUQWC010000222.1:0-5551 GCF_963521695.1 uncultured Microbacterium sp.
ACGGTACGTCCGCCCGACACGGCGTCGAGCGTGGGCCACAGCGGCGCCTCCTCGACGAAAGCAATGCCCTGGCCGGTGCCGGCGTAGAACACGTGGTCCGCATCGGCAAGGTCGATCTGCTCCGCGCTGACCTCCTGCGACGTCTCGTCGAACTGCTGGGATGCCGGGCGACCGAGCCCGAGGTCTTCCGCGAGACCACCGGCGAAGGAGGGCACGCCCATGATGCGCGTGCGATCGCCCGTCGACTGCAGGAACGACACGGTCGGCTCGCCCTCCGGGTGGGTCGCCGCGAACGCCGCGCTGTCGGACTGGAGCGAATCCAGGATGCCGCGCGCTGTGCCTTCATCGCCGAGCGCGTCGGCGATGAGCAGGAAGTCGCTCTTCCAGTTCACCCCGTTGCCCTTCGTCACCACGGTCGGGGCGACCGCGGACAGCGCGTCGTAGAGCTCCGCGCCCCGCGTGGCGTTGATGAGGATGAGATCGGGGGCGGCCTGGGCGATCGCCTCGAGGTCGGGCTCTGTGCGCTGGCCGATGTCGGTCATGGCGGCGAGCGCCGCGGCATCCTGGGGGAAGGCGTCGAGCAGATACTGCGGCACCAGTCCGCTGTTCTCGGCGCGGGTGGCGGCGGCGGGCACCGTACCCAGCGTGAGGAGCGCATCGAGCTGGCCGGTGGACACGATGGCGATGCGGGACGGTCGTGTGGGGATCTCGGTCACGCCTTCGAAGTGGGTGACATCGCGGGGGAAGACACCGTCGGGCTCGGTCGAGCCCATACCGGGCTCCAGGTCACGCGACACGACCCACTCCCCCGTGGCGCCGGCTTCGGCGTCGACGGTGGATGCGGGAGCTGCGGCGCCGGCGCAGCCGGTGAGCGCAAGGACGGCCACCGCTCCGAGGGCGGCGACGAGTGGACGAAAACGGGCGGGGAAGGACGGGGAACGAAGCTCGGTCACCTACTGAGGGTATCCTTACCTTCGTGATCGATCTGTCCGCGGCCGCCCGACCGGCGACCGCGGCACATCTGCTTCACCGCCGCCGGAGGGCGCGGCGGCGTGCGACCGGACTGACCCTGTTCGCGGTGGTCATCCTGGTCGGGCTCGTCGTCGCGAGCCTCGCGGTGGGGTCGCGCGCTCTCGCCCCGACGGACGTCATATCGGCGCTGTTCTCGGGTCAGCGGGATGCCGTCGGCGTCATCGTCTTCGACCTCCGCATCCCCCGCACGCTCACCGCGCTCCTCGTTGGATCCTGCCTGGGGGTCGCAGGAGTACTGATGCAGGCCGTCACCCGCAATCCCCTCGCCGACCCCGGGCTACTGGGCGTGAACGCCGGGGCGGCGGTGGGCGTCGTCGTCGCCATCGCGTTCTTCGGCGTGGGCACCGCCGCCGGATACGTCTGGTTCGCTTTCGCCGGAGCGGCGGGAGCGGCTCTCCTGGTGAACGCCGCCGCACGGCCGGGGCGGCGCGGCGACACGATCGGCCTCGTTCTGGCGGGGGTGGCGCTGAGCGCCTGCCTCGGCGCGGTCGTCCGCATCATCACGCTCGCCGACGACGACACGTTCGAGTCGCTCCGTTTCTGGGCGGTCGGGTCCTTCGAGCGACGCGACCCCGACGTCGCCGCCCAGCTGCTGCCGTTCGCGATCGCGGGGGTGGTTCTGGCCGCCGCGGTCGCCCGCGGGCTCGATCAGTTGCAGCTCGGCGCCGACCTGTCGCGTTCGCTAGGGGTGTCCCCGGTGCTCGTCGTCGTCATCGCCGGTACGGCCATCACCGTCCTCTGTGCGGCAGCGACGTCGGCCGCGGGGCCCCTCGCCTTCATCGGACTGCTCGTCGCCCACATCGTCCGCGGTGCCGTCGGCCGCGGCGTGCGCACCTCGCTCCCCCTGGCCGCGACGACCGGCGCCGCGCTCACCCTCGCCAGCGACGTGATCGGTCGGGTCATCGCTCTTCCGGGCGAGGTCGAAGCGGGTATCGTCGCCGCGTTCGTCGGTGCTCCCCTGCTGCTGTGGCTCGTCGTACGGAAGTCGTCGTGACGCGCCCTGCCGTCGCATCGCGACACCGCCGGTACGCCGTCGTCACGGCGGCGACCGTCGTCGTGGCGGTGCTCGCCGCCATCGTCGGTGTGACGACCGGGTCGTTCCAGGCGTCGCTCGGCGACGTGGCCTCGGCTCTCACCGGCAGTGCCGACGGCCGCACGAACGTGGTGGTGATGGGGCTGCGGGTCCCGCGGGTCGTCGCGGCCCTGGCGATCGGTGCGGCCCTGGGGCTGGCCGGCGCGGTCTTCCAGACACTCGCCCGCAATCCGCTCGCGAGCCCCGACATCGTGGGCTTCACCGCCGGATCCGCCACCGGCGCCCTGGTCGGTCTCATCGTCATCGCCCCCACCGCTTCCCCCGCCGCGGGCGCGTGGATGGGCGGGCTGCTCACGGTGGTGGTGGTCATGCTCCTCGCGCGCAGCGTCGGCGTCTCGCGCGAACGAACGATCCTCGCGGGTATCGCGCTCTCGACGCTGCTCGGGGCGGTCAACGACTACCTCCTCACCCGCGCGCCCGTCGAGATCGCGCGCAACGCCGACCAGTGGTTGCACGGGAGCCTCGCCGCCACCTCGATGGACGACGTCGCCCTCCTCCTCGGCGCCCTCGGCATCCTGAGCCTGGTGCTCACCCTCGTGCACCGCGACTTCCGCGCGCTCGAGCTGGGCGACGACACGGCGCGCTCCCTGGGCGTGCGCACCGGCCGGGTGCGCCTGCTCCTGGTCGTGGTGGCGGCGCTGCTGACGGGAACGGCCACCGCGGTTTCCGGCCCGATCGGCTTCATCGCCCTGGCGGCGCCGCAACTGGCCCGTCGCACGCTCGGCACCAGCGGCATCCCCCTGTTCGGTTCGGCGCTGACCGGCGCGGTGGTCCTCGTCATCGCCGACGTCGTCGCCCAACGCGCACTCGCGCCCCTGCAGATCCCCGTGGGTCTGCTCACCGGCGTCGTCGGGGGCGCGTACCTCTTCTGGATCGTGGCCCGTACGCGGCGATGAGCACGAGTGGATAGCCGCTCCCGGTAAGCTGGGAACATCAGGGCCTGTAGCTCAGTTGGCAGAGCATCGGACTTTTAATCCGCGGGTCGAGGGTTCGAGCCCCTCCGGGCCCACCACGTCAGCGTTACTCGAAATATCGCCAAGAGCGATGTTCGCGAGAGTCGCTGCCGCCGTAGAAACATCCCCGCCCCGGTCCTCCGGGGCGGTTTTTGTTGGGTTGTCGAACAACTCCTCCGCCGCCATCAGGATGTCGAACGGTTCGTTGAACTCGACCTCGGTCACCTCGTCCACGTATACGTAGATGCGGGAGAAAACGGCCTGGTTCAGCATCCGACGCTGCTCGTCGGTCGCGTTCGCGTACAACTCCCCTGGACGCACCAGCAGCGACAGCGCCGCGTCGAGATAGTCGACGACCGCTGCCAATTTCTGTTCTGTCTTCTCAAGCCGCGCGCTCATGGTCGCCCGGTTCCGGAGGATGCCATTCATACGCTTCTGAATGACTTCTCGGGGCAGCGTGCCATCCGCGGCGAGGTCGAGGAGGTTCTCCTCCTGTTGCGCGAGCTTCTGCAGGTTCTCCGTCAGCTGCGTGTGCAGCGAACGCGCGGTCGCTTGGTCGCTCTCAACCGTTCGGCGCAGTCCGGCACGAGCTGCCTCGATGAAGCCAGCGCTGACCCTGAGGCGCCCCCAGTACCGTTCCACCGCATCCTCGATGCGAGCCATCTGCATATACGGCGCGTCGCACAACTTTTCCTGACTCCGGCGGCAGAAGAAGTAGTCATACGCCCCGCCGCGGCCGTTGACGTGCGCGATGATCACGCGCCCGTATGTCTTGTCGGTCGCGAAGCAGTGACCGCAATACAGGGTGCTCTTTAAGTAGTGATGATGAACCCGCTGCCGCTCCCCCGTCGCCCGAGCTGCAACAACGTCCTGTACACGGCCAAAGAGGTCACCATCTACGAGCGGCTCGTGACGTCCCGGGTATATATCACCCTTGAACCGGGTGAAACCGAGGTAGTACGGATCCTGCAGAAGTCGCAGCAGCTGGTTGTCTGAAAGCTGCTTGGACGACCGACGCGCGGACGCCCGCGTCGTGAGCCCCCGAAGGTACAGCTCGTCGGCCAGCGCCGGGATGCTGTAGCTGCCCGTCGCGTAAAGCTCAAAGGCCAGCTTGACTAGGTGGGCTCGGTCGGGGTCGGGCTTCACAACGCGAATCTCGCGGTCGGCGACCCGTTCTCCAGTGTTGATGTAGCCGAGCGGTGCCATGAAGACGGTGCCGCCCTTCTTGGCTTTCTCACCCAGCTTGTAGGCAATATCAGCGCCGTCTTCCGCAGAGCGGTACTGGTTGAAGGCCGACAGGATGCCCTGCATGAGCTGACCTACCGGGCTCCCGTCGATGCTCTCTGTTGCCGAAACGAGAGTCACGCCGCGCTGCTGCAGCTGCATCATCGTGAAGGCTTCGTCGTACCGGTTCCGGTGGAGGCGGGACAGCTTGTAGACGATGACGTAGTCGACGTCTCGATCGGCGCGGATGCGTTCCAACATCTGCTGAAAGCACGGGCGACCGGCAGCCTCGGTGCCGGACAGCCCGGCGTCGACGTACTCGCCCACGATCTCGAGCCCCATCTGCTCGACCTTTTTATGGCACGCCAGACGCTGTGCGGGTAGCGATATCCCTTCAGGGTCGTAGTCCGTGTCGACCTGTTTCTTGCTGCTTACGCGGAGGTAGACGACGGCCCGCACTCCGCGGCCGGCATCCTGTAGTCCCATTGCAGTGCTGCCTTGCGCTCTGCCACGACGCATCTGCGGTGCGTTCGCGAAACGCTCGACGTCCACGACCTCAGCGCCGCGCTCCGGCGAGTAGTCCACGTCGGTGGCGGTCGCGGAAGTTTCGTTCGTCATAAGTGCCTCCTTTCTGCCCGCTTCATGGCGGACGTAGCTCCTTGATTTACGCTCACTTCACCTCTTAAGTCGAGATGTTTGGTGATGTGAAATTTGCATCGCTATCTGGGGAAAACATCTATTGGTAGGCGGGTCCTGAGGTTGGTGATGGGGCGTGGGGCCAGACGGCTGGGTGCGCGTCTGGCCCCACGGGGTGACCTCACTGCTCCGTAATCAGGAGTGTGGTGCCGTGTCGTTCCAGCACGCGTCGGTGCTTTCTGGTGGCGGTCTCCGTGAATCCGCGGTACAAGGGGCTCGGCACGATGAGGATGTGCGCGGGTTGTTCCTTGAGGCAGTCGAGCATGTTAATCAGACGGGATCCTCGGTCCCAGCGTGGGATGTCCCACAGGGTGATGAGGTGGCGGAGATTCAGGCCGTGGCGCTGGGTTGCGGCTTCTGCTATCTCGCACTGTTCATCAACCGTGAGGTTTCCGTACCGGGTTGGTGATCGTCCGGTCAGCGTGTTCTCGATGAGGATCAAGGCGGCGACCTCGCGATCCCTCCTGTCCGACGCTGGGGTGAAGGAGTTGCAGTTGCCGACCGACCCGAGCTGTCAACAGGGCGCGGCGGGGCGCCTGTCGGTCTACCCCAT
>NZ_CAUQWC010000223.1:0-5514 GCF_963521695.1 uncultured Microbacterium sp.
TCGGTGAGCCGGACGGATCAGCGCCCCGGCGGCGCGGTCGAGCCGCGGTCGACCAGCTCGAACGGCAGAGTGCCCAGACCCCGGGCCGGTCGGGCGCCGTCGAGCGCGCGCAGCACCACCTCGGCTGCACGCTCGCCCTGCCCGCGCGCGAACTGATCGATGCTCGTCAGACCGAACCAGCGGCCGAGCTCGTGCCCGTCGACGCCGATGATCGAGACGTCGTCGGGTACGCGCAGACCGAGCTCGCGCGCGGCGAGGATCGCGCCGATCGCCATCTCGTCGGAGGCGGCGAACAGGGCCGTGGGGGCATCGTCGGACGAGAGCAGGCGGGCCGCCGCGCTCGATCCGCCCTCGATGGTGAAGTCGGCCGGTGCCACGCCGTGCGCCTCGATGCCGGCGTCGGCCAGTGCCTGCTCGAAGCCGCGGCGTCGCAGGGCCGGCACCGACGAGGCGGCGTCGGCCACGGCATCCGCTCCGATGTGGGCGAGGCGGCGATGGCCGAGGCCGAGCAGATGCGCGGTCGCGAGGCGCCCCACGGCCAGATCGTCGACGGTGAGCGTGGTCAGCAGGGGATTGGGGCCGGCGATCGCGACGATCGGCACGCCGAGGCTGCGCAGCGACGACGATTCCTCGGCATCGAGCTCGAGGGCGATGGTGATGACCGCGTCGATGCGTCGCCGCCGCAGGTGGTCGTCGAAGACGCGACGCCGTTCGGCCGGGTCGGCGCTCACGCTGTAGAGCGTGATGTCGTAGCCGCGCCGCACGAGCGCATCGGAGATGCCCGCGAGCACGGTGCTGAAGAACCACCGGTCGAGGAACGGCACGACCACCCCGACGGCCCGCGAGCGGCCGGTCGCGAGGGTCGACGCGGCCGCCGACACCACGTAACCGAGGCTCCCGGCCGCGGCGAGCACGCGCTCGCGCGTCGCGCTCGACACCGTGCCGCGCCCGCTCAACGCCCGCGAGACCGTGGCCGTCGACACTCCCGCCGCACGGGCGACGTCGTCGATTCCGGTCACGGTCTCGCAGTTCCGGATGCCGCGGCTTACGCCGCCGCGATCCAGACGGTCGTGTCGGTCGGGAGGCGGTCGCCGTCGAGCGGCCCGCTCGCCGCAATGACTTCGCCCTCGGGCAGCTCCACCGCGTCGTCGCCGAGGTTGGCGATCACGATCAGGCCGCGGTTGCGCAGTGCCACCACGTCGTCGCCGAATCCGTCGAGCCATTCGATGTCGCCGGCGCCGAGGTTGCGGCTGCGGCGCTCGGCCAGCAGGGCCCGGTACAGCGTGAGGGTCGAAGCGGGGTCGTCGATCTGCACGTCGTGCGCGAGCTCCGCCCACTCGGCGGGCTGCGGCAGCCACGAGGCGCCGGTGGAGTTGAAGCCGTACGCGGGGGCGTCCGCGGTCCAGGGGATCGGCACACGGCATCCGTCGCGACCGTAGCGCTCGCCCTCCGTGCGGAACCATGTCGGGTCCTGACGGGCGTCGTCGGGCAGGTCGATGACCTCGGGAAGGCCGAGCTCCTCACCCTGGTACAAGTACGACGAACCCGGCAGCGCCAGCATGAGCGCCGTCGCGGCGCGGGCCCGGTGCAGGCCCTTCACGGGGTCGGGCTTGCCGGGGGACTTCGGGCCGATGCCGGCGCCCTGTGGGTTCTCGGCGGTCAGCGCGAGGCGCGAGGCGTGGCGCACGACGTCGTGGTTCGACAGCACCCAGGTGCTGGGCGCGCCGACGGCGCCGTACTCCTCGAGCGATTCGATGATCACGGAGCGAAGGGCGGCGGCATCCCAGTCCGTCTCGAGGTAGTGGAAGTTGAACGCCTGGTGCATCTCGTCGGGCCGCACCCACAGGGCCGTCTGCTCGACGGTCGGCAACCACGCCTCGGCGCACAGCGCGCGATCGCCGTCGTACGCGGCGAGCACCTCGTGCCACTCGCGCCAGACGTCGTGCACGCCGGGCTGACCCCAGTAGGGCACCTCGGCGGCGTCGCCTCCCATGGACCCGCCCTCGTGATCCGGCGTGAAGTCGGGCAGGCCCTCGGCCTTGATCAGACCGTGCGCGACGTCGACGCGGAACCCGTCGACACCGCGGTCGAGCCAGAAGCGCAGGATGTCGCGGAACTCCGCGCGCACCTCTTCATTGGTCCAGTCGAAGTCGGGCTGGCTCTCGTCGAAGATGTGGAGGTACCACTGGCCGGGCGAGCCGTCAGCCTCGGTCACGCGCTTCCACATGCCGCCGCCGAAGACACTCTCCCAGTTGTTCGGAGGTAGTTCGCCGTTCTCGCCCCTGCCCTCGCGGAAGATGTAGCGCGCGCGCTCGGGGCTCCCGGGGCCCGCCTTCAGGGCCTCCTGGAACCACACGTGCTGATCGCTGGAGTGGTTCGGGACGAGGTCGACGATGACCCGGATGCCGCGCTCGTGGGCGCCCGCGAGCATCTCGTCGAAGTCGGCCAGGGTGCCGAAGATCGGGTCGACATCGCGGTAGTCGGCGACGTCGTAGCCCGCGTCCTTCTGCGGCGACGTCTGGAAGGGGCTCAGCCAGATGGCATCCACCCCCAGCGTCTGCAGGTCGTCGAGGTGCGCGGTGACGCCGGGGAGGTCGCCCAGGCCGTCGCCCGACGCGTCAGCGAACGAGCGGGGGTAGATCTGGTAGATGACGGCGGTGCGCCACCACTCCGAGCCGGGTGCCGAGGCGAGGTCGGCGCGCGCGTCTTCCTGCGTGAAAGTCATGCGGCCACGATAGTGCAAGCGCTTGCAGTGCTGTCAATCCCGCTCGCACCCGCCGCGCCTCCCTTCGTTGAGTGTCCAGGACACGCCGCCTCCCGGGTCCGTGTGCGGCGTGTCTTGGACACTCGACGAGGGGTGTGGCGCGGAGTGGCGGACGCGCGGCGCTGAGCGCCGGGTGTGTGAGTGTCCAGAACACGCCGCACACCGCGGGGGGAACGCGGCGTGTCTTGGACACTCAACAAGGGGGAGGGGGACGGACCGCGCGATTAGGCTGAGCGGGTGCCCGACGCCTCTGCCCTCGCCCGCGCTGAATCGCTCATCACCAGCATCGCCGACTACCCGAAACCGGGCATCGTGTTCCGCGACATCACGCCGCTGCTGACGGATGCCGCTGCCCTGCGCACCGTTGTCGAGGCGCTCGTGGAACCCTTCGTCGGGCGGATCGACGCCGTCGCGGGTGTCGAGGCGCGCGGGTTCCTGTTGGCGGGAGCCGCAGCCATCGTCGCGAACGTGGGCCTCATGCCGATCCGCAAGGCCGGGAAGCTGCCGCGTCCGGCGGCGTCGATGTCGTACGACCTCGAGTACGGCTCGGCGCAGATCGAGATGCACGACGACAACGCCGCCGGCGCCCGCGTGCTGCTGCTCGACGACGTGCTCGCCACCGGCGGAACCCTCCGCGCCGGTCGCGACCTGCTGCAGGCCGTCGGCAGCGAGGTCGTCGGCATCGCGACGCTGCTCGAGATCGACGGCCTGGGCGGCCGCGAGGCGCTGGGCGGCGACGTGCACGCGGTCTTCCACGTCTGAGGTCCGACCGGACGCCAGACCCGTCGAGGGCTCGGGAGATCGCCGGATGCCGAGAGCTCCGGATGCCGCGTCACCGGCGGCCGTGGCCGACGTCAGGCCGCCCTGTCGCGGAGCGTCGGCAGTTTCTGATCGGTGTCTGCGACCTGGCCGAATCGTGCGGCCAGGTGCGAGAGCGGCGGCGCGGTCATGGCCTTCATGAGCACACCGCGCGCGGCCAGGCCGAGCCGGGTGTGCGGGTACGCCAGTCGCAGCATCCCGCGCGGGATGCCCTGGATCTGATCGACCAGGGGACGCATCCATCCGTCGAACGACGCGAGCGCTTCGTCGAGGCGGTCGCGGTCGACGGGTCCGTCGATCTGCGACAGAAAGGCCGCGAGCACGTATCCGCCGGTCAGTGCGAGCGATGAGCCGCCCCCGCCCATCGGGGTCACGCACCACGCCGCGTCGCCGATCACGCACACGCGGCCGCGGTGCCACCCCGGCATCCGGATCTGCGTGAGTTCGTCGATGTACACGTCGTCGGACGAGTCGAAGCCGTCGAGCACGCGCGGGGCCTGCCACCCGGCGTCGGCATAGCGCTCGCGCAGCACGCGCAGGGCGTCGTCGCGGTCGCGCTCGGCGAGGCCGTCGTCGCCCGCGTACGACAGGATCGCGCGGGTCGTTCCGTAGGGATCGGGGCGCAGGTGCACCTGGCGTCCGCCGACCGCGTTGTACCAGCGCCAGCGGTCGTCGTCGTCGCCGGTGCGCGGGATGGTGCCGAAGGCCATGGTGATGCCGAGGGGGTCGGCGTCGACCTCCGACTCGGCGAAGAGCAGGTTGCGCGTGCGCGAGCGCACGCCTTCGGCCACGATCAGCAGGTCGGCGTCGAGGCGCTCGCCGCCCTCGGTGACGATCGAGACGCGGTCTTCGCGCGACTCGTCGACCTCCGCCACCGCCTCGCCGTAGACGAAGCGGACGCCGGAGGGGAGGGATTCGAGGATCGCGCGCGCGAAATCGCCGCGGAGGACCTCGAGCTCGGCCGTCGCCCCGTCGGGTCCGTCGGAGGGGAGCTCGGCGATGACCTTGTCGTGCGCGTCGACGATGACCGTCCCGGTCTCGGTGGTGTTCTTCGCGCGGATCGCGTCGGTCAGGGCCATGCGATCGAGCACCTCGCGGGCGATGCCGCGGACGTCGACGTTCTGCCCGCCGTCGCGGAAGGCGGGCGCTCTCTCGATGACGGTGACCTCCCACCCGATCCGTCGCAGCCACCAGGCGGCGGAGAGTCCGGCGATACTGGCGCCGGTGATGAGGGCGTGCGGTGCGGTCATGGCGACTCCTCGTGATCGATGCAAATAGCTTTACAGTAAAGTCACTTGACTGTAAAGTCATTGCATGTCCGCGTTGAACTCGCTCTCGGTGACCTGGTCCGACCTCGAGGTCGCGGTCATGCACCGCCTGCGCGACTGGACGATGGCATCCGATGAGCTCAACCGGCACCTCTCGGCGTGGATGGGCCTGCCGGTGTCGGATGCCGAGGCGCTCGGGCAGATCGTCTGGGCCGCACAGTCGGGGGAGCCGGTGGCGCCCGCGCAGCTCGCGCGTCAGATCGGGATGACGTCGGGGGCGGTGTCGGTGCTGATCGACCGGCTCGAGCGCGCCGGGCACGTCACCCGTCGTCGCGATGACGCCGACCGCCGACGGGTCACCCTGCACCCGACCGCGACGGCGCTCGGGGGGATGGAACGGTTCCTCGGATTCGCGGGTGCCGAGGTGGCCGCGGCGACACGGGTGACCACGGCCGACGAGCTGCGCGTCGTCCGGGCGTTCCTCGATCGCATGACCGACGCCGCGGCCGCCGCGAACGCGCGACTGCGGAAGACGCCCGCGCCGGACTCTCCCCGCGCCCCCCGGCGTTGAGCGTCCATAACACGCCGCGCTGCCGACCCCGGGCGCGGCTCCGCCGCCTCCAGCGCGAGCGCGGTCTCACCTACCCCTTCGTCTCGCACGAC
>NZ_CAUQWC010000224.1:0-5418 GCF_963521695.1 uncultured Microbacterium sp.
CGTTCGAACGCTTCGCGGTGCATCTGCTCGACCCGGTCCGGGTCGGCGGTGCGCAGCAGGTAGTCGTAGCGTGCGATCGCGGCGCGATCGTCGGGCGAGAGGCTCGACGAGCTTCCGGATGCCGCGGGCGGAGCGTAGCGCCCGGTCGGCGCGGGCGGGGCACCGTGACCGGTGGGCGGGGCGGGCGGCATCGTGGCCGACGAACCCGTGCGCCTGTCGCCGGTGACGGCATCCGCTGCGGAGCGCACCATGTCGCGCCAGTCCTTGCCGCCGCCCGCAGCCGGGGGACGCTGCGAGGACGACGACGATGCCTTGTCGACGGCCTTGGACGCGAGATCGAACAGACGGGAGAACGAGACCACAGGGTCACCCTTCGACGGGCAGCGCGAGGCTGCGACGTCAAGGTCTCCTCCGCCCGAATCGGACCGACGCACCCGGAGACCAGCGGTGGCCTCGTGATGACGGATGCATCGCGACGGGAGTACTCCCCTTGCTGCTCTCATCGTATGGCGGCCACCTATGCGCTTGCTGGGTCAGGCGCCCGTCGCGCGCACGGCGGTGAGTCCGGATCGCACCGGCCCCCGCACCAGCACGTGACCGCGAGCGAGGGTGACGCGCGTCCACGCGCCGCTCGTCCTCACGGCCGCCATCTCGCCCCCGGCGATGAATCCGAGGGCGAAAGCGGCGAAGGCCGTTCCGAGCGGCAACCCGCCCAGCGCCTCGTCGGGCTGACCCCATACCTGCGCGCGAACGACACGCACGACGTCCTCCCCGGCATCGGCGGGCAGGGCATCGGTGACGGCGGCGACGCCGTACTGCGCGCGGGATGCCAGGACGGCGGCGTCGATGGCATCCGTCTGGTCCCATCCGCTGCGCGGCGGCGAGATCCCCGCCCACGCGGGAGAGGTCGCGGTCTCGGGAAGGATGACGGCCTGCGCGTCGTCGGGGGCCGGCAGCAGAGCCGCTGCGTCGACGACCACATCGCACTCGAGCTCGGGGTCGATGGCCGACACCCGCAGTCCCAGCACCGTGGGCGTGGTGTCGAACAGACCGCGGGGCGCCAGAGGCGCGGCAGTCGCGACGAGCACGCCGTTTTCGGCCCGGAGTCGCACCGTCCCGTCGCCCAAGCGGATCGCGCGGGACGCGAAGGTGAGCAGGTCGGCGGCCGCCTGCGGATCGGGGAACAACAGACGCGCTGACACCCGCCCTAAACTACCAAGCGGTGCGGGCCCGCCGTACCGGAATGGAGTCAGCGTGACCGACGCCGTCGATCCCGTGGCGTCGTTGCTCGCGGTCCTCGACCTCCGCGACGCCGGAGCCCGGACCACCGAAGACATCTTCACCGGCGTGTCACAGGCCATGCCGTTCGGCCGCGTTTACGGCGGCCAGGTGCTCGCGCAGTCCATCGTGGCAGCATCGCGCACCCTGCCACCCGAACGCACGGTGCACTCGATGCACGGGTACTTCCTGCGTCCCGGTGATCCCGCCGACGGCATCACCTTCTCGGTCGACCGCATCCACGACGGGCGCTCCTTCTCGACTCGCCGAACCCAGGCCTACCAGGCGGGCGTGCCGATCTTCTCGATGATCGCCTCGTTCCAAGACGACGACCCCGGTCTCGAGCACGCCGAGCCCATGCCGGACGGCATCCCGCTCCCCGAAGACCTTCCGGAGTTCGATCCGCAGGGTCTGCATCCGCTGAGTCGCCGGATGTTCTCCGAGCGTCCGGCCGATGTGCTGCACGTCCCCTCACCGCTGTACACCTCGGTCGAGGGTCCACACGTGCCTCGGCAAGCCGTGTGGATGCGCACGCGTCGCCCCCTGCCCGACGATCCCGCGGTGCACCGTGCCGCACTCGCCTACCTCAGCGACCTCACCATCCAGGAGACGATCCTCCGAGCCCACGGTGTGGCGTGGAGCACGCCGGGGCTCAAGGTCGCCAGCCTCGACCACGCGATGTGGTGGCACCGTCCCGGCCGCGTCGACGACTGGCTCCTGTACATTCAGGAGTCGCCCAACGCACGCGGCGGCCGCGGCCTCTCGACCGGACGCATCTACACGCGCGACGGTCTGCTCGTGGCGAGCGTGGCGCAAGAGATCATGGTGCGGGTGCCGCGCGACTGAGGTCGTCTGTGGGTGCCGCGAGCGACGGCCGAGGCTACGTACGGCCGGGGCCGGCTACCGACGCCGGGGGTGTCGAAGACGGCGCCCGGCAGACCGTGCCCGGCAGACGACGCGAACAGCGTCTAGGCCGCACCGAGCCGCCGCGGTCAGCCCCGGGCAGACCGCCGGCGGTAGTCGATCGGGTCGCCGGTGTACGGCGCCCACGCCTCTCGCTCGGCGGAACTCCAGCGGATCGGACGACCGCTGGCGGTGTCGACGAGGACGACGACGACGGTCGCTCGGGCGTACAGCACCGGCTCGTCGGAGCCCGTCGGGCTGAAGACCTCGAAGCAGATGTCGGCGCTCGATCCCCCCATCGCACCGATCCACAGGCGCACGTCGAGAGGGCGCTGGCTGTAAGGCACGGGGCGGAGGTACTCGATCTCCTGGCGCGCGATCAGCGTGGCGCGCTCTCCCCCGCTCTCGAGCACGCTCATGTCGAACACCGCGGTCGGCAGCGGGATGCCGTCGCCGTCGCCACGCCAGAAGGCGCGCAGGCGAGCCTCCTCGAGCAGCTTCAACATCGAGGTGTTGTTGACGTGTCCGAGGGCGTCGAGATCGCCCCACCGCACGGGGATCGGCACGTGCACCCGCTCGGGTCCGGCACCGGCCGGACCCGAGTCGGGGGTTGCAGAGGTGTCAGTCACGCGTGAGCTTGCGGTACGTCGAACGCGCCGGGTTCGCGGCATCCGCCCCGAAGCGTTCGATCTTGTTGGCCTCGTACGCCTCGAAGTTGCCCTCGAACCAGTGCCACTGGTCGGGGTGCTCCTCGGTGCCCTCGTAGGCGAGGATGTGCGTGGCGATGCGGTCGAGGAACCACCGGTCGTGGGTGATGACCACGGCGCAGCCGGGGAACTCGAGAAGGGCGTTCTCGAGCGAGCTGAGGGTCTCGACGTCGAGGTCGTTCGTCGGCTCGTCGAGGAGCAGCAGGTTGCCGCCCTCTTTCAGCGTCATGGCCAGGTTCAGGCGGTTGCGCTCACCACCGGAGAGCACTCCGGCCTTCTTCTGCTGGTCGGGCCCCTTGAAGCCGAACTTCGACACGTAGGCGCGCGAGGGGATCTCGGTTTTGCCGACCGTGATGATGTCGAGGCCGTCGGACACCACTTCCCAGAGCGTCTTCTCGGGGTCGATGGCCGCGCGCGACTGGTCGACGTAACTGATCTTGACCGTCTCGCCGATCTTCAGGGTCCCCCCATCGAGCGGCTCGAGGCCGACGATGGTCTTGAAGAGCGTCGTCTTCCCGACGCCGTTGGGGCCGATGACCCCGACGATGCCGTTCGGGGGCAGGTTGAAGCTGAGGTTGCTGATCAGCGAACGGTCGCCGAAGCTCTTCTCGAGCTTCTTCGCGTCGATGACGATGCCGCCGAGACGCGGGCCCGCGGGGATCTGGATCTCGTCGAAGTCCAATTTGCGCGTGCGCTCGGCTTCGGCTGCCATCTCTTCGTAGCGCGCGAGGCGCGCCTTCGACTTGACCTGGCGGCCCTTAGCGTTGGAGCGCACCCACTCGAGTTCTTCCTTGAGGCGCTTGGCGAGCTTGGCGTCCTTCTTGCCCTGCACCTCGAGACGCTGGCCCTTCTTCTCGAGGTAGGTCGAGTAGTTGCCCTCGTACGGGTAGAGGTGCCCGCGGTCGACCTCGGCGATCCACTCCGCGACGTTGTCGAGGAAGTACCGGTCGTGGGTGATGGCGATGACCGCGCCCTTGTATGCCTTGAGGTGCTGCTCGAGCCACAGCACGCTTTCGGCGTCGAGGTGGTTGGTGGGCTCGTCGAGGAGCAGCAGGTCGGGCTTCTGCAGCAGGAGTTTTGCGAGGGCGACGCGGCGACGCTCTCCACCGGAGAGCGGGACGACCGAGGCGTCGGCAGGCGGCGTGCGCAGCGCGTCCATCGCCTGCTCGAGCTGAGAGTCGAGGTCCCAGCCGTCCGCGGCGTCGATCTCTTCCTGCAGCGTGCCCATCTCGGCCAGGAGCGCGTCGAAGTCGGCGTCGGGGTCGGCCATGAGGGCCGAGATCTCGTTGAAACGGTCGAGCTTGGGCTTGATCGCCACACCGTCCTGGATGTTCTCCAGCACCGTCTTGGTGTCGTCGAGCTCGGGCTCCTGCATCAGGATGCCGACCGAGAAGCCGGGGCTCAGACGCGCCTCACCGTTGGAGGGATTGTCGAGCCCGGCCATGATCTTGAGGATCGTGGACTTTCCGGCGCCGTTCGGGCCGACCATCCCGATCTTCGCACCGGGGAGGAACGACATCGTGACGTCGTCGAGGATGAGCTTGTCGCCCACAGCCTTGCGGGCACGGACCATGGAATAGATGTATTCGGCCATATCCCGTCCAGTCTAGGGGCGGCGTGCGGCGGGAGCCGACGGGCGTCGGACGCCTCTCACCAGTCGATCGGCCGCGTCTGCCCGATCAGGCACCCGCCCGACGAAAGGCCGGGCAGCACCGTCGTGACGGGATCTCCGATGGAGGGTCCGACCTGACCGACGAGGCAGTCCGCGCCGAGCCGGACGGAGAACTCGATGCTCTCTGCGGCGTTCCCGATCGTCGACTCGTCGGGTGTCACCTGCATCGCCCCCTTGTCGAACCCCGCCCCCGCCAGCGCGTCGATGTAGGCGCGTCCGTCGACCTGACCGGATCCCGCCCACACCGTCGCGACGACCTGCGAGAAGAAGGGGAGGTTCTGCTGCGCGCTGCCGCCCGGAACGAGGGCGACGGCAGCCGGCGAGCTCGGCGCGGCGGTGGCGGCATCCGCCGGAGCCGAAGACACCGTGGCGCCCGTGTCGACCGTGTCGGTCGGTGTCGCGGGAGATTCGCCGGTGCAGCCCGTGACGGCCAGAACAGCCAGGAGGGTGAGGACGGCGAGAGGGCGACCGAGAGAGCGAGACACGGCTTCGAGTCTACGGACCCGAACGCCGCGCTCCATCGGCCGCCGCCCATCGCCGGCGGGCGTCAGAACGGTCTGTCGGGGTCCGATGCGACGGCGCCACCCGGGCCCGCGCCGACACCGACCGGTTCGTTCGGCGCACCCGGCACTGACCAGGCCGCCTCCTCCGCGGCGTCCTCCCCCTCTGCTCCGCCACCGGCGGTGGTCCCCGCGAGGGAGTCGGACGCTGCTCCCGCGGGAGCGCCGGGCTTGGGCGTGCGGTCGAAGCGCGTGGTTCCCCATCGCAGATCGTGACCGATGGCATCGGCGACGACGTCGGCGCTCACGCCGCGTTTCGTCTCGGTCTCCCACTCGCGCAACCGCAGTCTTCCGCTCA
>NZ_CAUQWC010000225.1:0-5399 GCF_963521695.1 uncultured Microbacterium sp.
AGGGCGGCCAGCAGGGCGCGTCGCAGCGTGACAACGCGCAGCAGGGCGGCCAGCGTGAGAACGGTCAGCGCGAGAGCGGTCAGCGCGAGAGCGGTCAGCGCGAGAGCGGTCAGCGCGACAACGGTCAGCGCGACAACGGTCAGCGTGAGAACGGTCAGGGCGGCGCTTCGCAGCGCGACAACGCGCAGCAGAGCGGTCAGCAGGCCCAGCAGCAGCAGGGCGCGGCGAACAGCCGCAACCGTCAGCGCAACAAGCGCCGCGGCCAGAGCACCACGGGTGACGAGTTCGAGACCGAGATCGGCGAGGACGACGTGCTCGTTCCCATCGCCGGCGTGCTCGATGTGCTCGACAACTACGCGTTCGTGCGCACCACCGGCTACCTGCCGGGCCCCAGCGATGTCTACGTCTCGCTCGGCCAGGTCAAGAAGTACAACCTGCGCAAGGGTGACGCCGTCGTCGGCGCCATCAAGCAGCCGCGCGAGGGCGAGCAGCAGGGGCGTCAGAAGTACAATGCGCTCGTGCAGGTCGATTCGATCAACGGCCTGTCGGTCGATGACGCCGCCGCCCGTGTGGAGTTCAACAACCTCACCCCCCTCTACCCCCAGGAGCGTCTGCGCCTGGAGACCGGTCCTGAGAAGCTCACGCAGCGCATCATCGACCTGGTCGCCCCGGTGGGCAAGGGCCAGCGCGGGCTGATCGTCGCGCCCCCGAAGGCCGGCAAGACCATCGTGCTGCAGCAGATCGCCAACGCGATCGCCACGAACAACCCCGAGGTCCACCTCATGGTCGTGCTCGTCGACGAGCGCCCCGAAGAGGTCACCGACATGCAGCGGACCGTCCGCGGCGAGGTCATCGCCTCGACGTTCGACCGGCCTGCCGAAGACCACACCACGGTCGCCGAGCTCGCCATCGAGCGTGCGAAGCGCCTGGTCGAGCTCGGCCGCGACGTCGTCGTGCTGCTCGACTCGATCACCCGTCTGGGGCGCGCCTACAACCTGGCCGCGCCGACCTCGGGCCGCGTTCTCTCCGGTGGCGTCGACGCCTCGGCGCTGTACCCGCCCAAGCGGTTCTTCGGCGCCGCGCGCAACATCGAGAACGGCGGATCGCTCACGATCCTCGCCACGGCGCTGGTGGAGACCGGCTCGAAGATGGATGACGTGATCTTCGAGGAGTTCAAGGGCACGGGCAACAGCGAGCTGCGCCTGAACCGCCAGCTCGCCGACAAGCGCATCTTCCCGGCCGTCGACGTCAACGCGTCGAGCACCCGCCGCGAAGAGATGCTGCTGTCGAACGACGAGGTCAAGATCACCTGGAAGCTCCGCCGCGCTCTGGCCGGCCTCGAGCCCCAGCAGGCCCTCGAGGTCGTGCTCGGCAAGCTCAAAGAGACCCAGTCGAACGTCGAGTTCCTCGTGCAGATGCAGAAGTCGATCCCGGCGCCCGCGCGCGGCGGTGACGACAACAGCATCCGCTGACCCCGGCCGCCAGCGCGATGTCGGTGCCCGCGATGTTCGAGTCCTTCCGAGGGCTCCTCGACGAGCACAAAGCCGTCCAGGAGGAGCTTTCCGACCCCGCCGTGCACGCGGACGCCGCACGCGCGAAACGCGTCAACCGCCGTTATGCGGAGCTGTCGCGTATCGTCTCGGCCCATGAGACGTGGGTCTCGGCCTCCGATGATCTGGACGCCGCGCGTGAACTCGCTCGCGAGGACGCCGCGTTCGCCGACGAGGTCCCGGGGCTGGAGCAGCGGGTCGCAGAGACGCAGGAGCGTCTGCGGCGCCTGCTCATCCCGCGCGACCCCGACGATGCGCGTGACGTGATCATGGAGATCAAGGGCGGCGAGGGCGGGGCCGAGAGCGCCCTGTTCGCGGCGGACCTCCTGCGCATGTACCTGCAGTACGCGGCGTCGATGGGGTGGAAGACCGAACTGCTCGAGCGCACCGAGAGCGATCTGGGCGGATACAAAGACGTCCAGGTCGCGATCAAGGGCTCGTCGAGCGATCCGGCGCAGGGCGTCTGGGCGCACCTGAAGTACGAGGGTGGCGTGCACCGCGTACAGCGTGTGCCGGCGACGGAGTCGCAGGGCCGCATCCACACCTCGACGACCGGGGTGCTCGTCTTCCCCGAGGTCGACGAGCCCGAGGAGGTCGGAATCGACCCCAACGATCTCAAGATCGACGTCTTCCGCTCGTCGGGTCCCGGAGGGCAGTCGGTCAACACGACCGACTCTGCGGTGCGCATCACACACGTTCCCACGGGCATCGTCGTATCGATGCAGAACGAGAAGTCGCAGCTGCAGAACCGCGAAGCCGGTATGCGCGTGCTGCGTGCACGCTTGCTCGCAAAGCAGCAGGAGGAGCGCGACGCGGTCGCCGCCGACGCGCGAAAGTCGCAGATCCGCGGCATGGATCGCTCAGAGCGCATCCGCACCTACAACTTCCCCGAGAACCGGATCGCCGACCACCGCACCGGCTACAAGGCGTACAACCTCGACCAGGTGATGGACGGTGCCCTCGGCCCGATCATCGAGTCGGCGATCATCGCCGACGAAGAGGCGCGACTCGCGGCCCTCGCCGACGGGTGACCAACCGGCCGCCGTCCGTCGGAGACGGGGGAGTCCGAAGCGACGTACCTTTCGCACCTCGATGCGTGTCGGGGCCGTCGGGCGCCCCCGCGGCGCCCGACCCGTTCACCCGGCAGAGGTGACGGAGGGGGGAGGGCCCGCGGGCCCTCCCCCCTCACGCACCGTCTCGGTGCGTACTCGTCAGCGGCAGCTGATGGCAGCGTAGGCGGCGGTGATCGTGCGCGAACCCGACCCGTCCGTGGCCGTCACCTCAACAGAGCCGGCCGCGACCGTCGAGGCGCGCACGGTGGTTGCCGTGGAGACCGAGGCACCGGGGGCGACGGCGGTGTGCGCCTTGCCGCCCCACGCCGTGTTCACGGTGAGATCGGCGACGGCGTCGCTGTCGTTGGTCGCTCGCGTGGTGATGACGACCTTCCCCGCAACGCACCGGGCGGATGCCACGGCACTCACGGCGGGTCCCGGGGGAGCCGTGGCGGTGATGGTTGCGATCGCGGGTGTGCCAGCCGAGTTGGCGAGCTGTCCGCGCACCTGGACGGTGTCGCCGGCCTTCTTCAGCGACGACAGGTCGGCCTTGTCCCATGTGACCGCGACGGTCTCGCGGTGCCCGTCCTTGAAGGTGGCCTGCACCGTTCCGGGAAGCGTGACGTCGGCGGATCCGGCCTGCGCGGTCGCGGCGACCGGGTCGATCGAGGTGACGAGCAGCGACGGGTTCCATTTCGCGGCGAGGGTGTCGCGCTCCTGCGCCGTGATGGCGAGGATCGAGCCGTGGCGGGGTGAGGCCGGCAGCGAGAAGCTGTTCGGGATCGCCCACTGGATGTCACCCTCGAGCGAGTTCGTCCCGAGGGGGATGTACCCTCGTCCGCCGTAGTTGTCGACCCAGAGGAAGTACTCGTACCCGGCGCGGTCGCCCTCGTTGGCCTTGAAGATCTCCGGACCTTCGACCTCGGGCGTGCCGGCGGTGCGGCCGATGCAGGTGTCGATGAGCGACCAGGCACCGGATGCCGTCGTGGCGCGCAAGTCGGTCGATTTCTGCGCGATGATGTCGGGTGAAGCGCAGCCGCTGGTCTGGGTGGCCTTGGTGAAGCGGTACCAGGTGTCACCCTCCTTCAGCACGGTGGAGTCGATCAGTCCGTTGCCGGCGTTCAGTCCGGGTACGTCCGCGGCCTTGAACCACGGCTGGGGGGTGGTGAAATCGCGGAAGTCGCGGGTCGTCGAGATGAGGATCTGCGGTCCGTTTCCGTCGGCGACGTTACGGGCGGCGCCGTCCGTGAAGAGCGACGACGTCCAGTAGACGGTGTAGGCCTCGATGCTTTCGTCGTAGATCGCCTCCGGGGCCCAGGTCATGCCCGCATTGGGCAGGTTGACCTCGACGTGACGCTGCTCGCCCCAGTTGACCAGGTCGGTGGACTCCCAGATCTCGAGGTGCTGACTGCCGCGGTTCGTCGCGCCGCCCCAACCGGAGGTGCCGACCGACAGGTCGGTGGCCAGAAGGAAGAACCGGTCGCCCTCTTTCGATCGCAGGATGAAGGGATCGCGCAGGCCCGTCGTGCCCTTGGTTGAGCTGAGGACGGGTTGCGCGTCGTTGAGCGTCTTCCAGCGCAGCGAATCGTTGCCGTCAGAGGTCGCGAAGCGGATCTTCTCGCCCTGGATGCTGTCGCCGGTGAAGTACGCGAAGAGGTACGCGTCCAGGTCGCTGGCTGCGACGGGGGCCGCGGCGGGAACGGTGCGCACGAGTGTCCGAACGAGCGGCGCGGTGCCGTTGACGGTGATCGTCGCCGTCAGCGTGACCTGCGTGTCGGCGGCAGGGCGCGTGACGGCGCCCTTGGCGACGACGTTCGGGGCCGTGCCCTTGTCGGTCGTTGAGATGACCGCTTCGTTCGACGAGGACCACGTGATGGCGGCGTTCGCCGCTCCCGAGCGCGTAGCGGTGGCGGCCACGTCGGCACCGGTCGTCGGCAGCGTGACGCTGCCGCGGATCGGCCCTGCCACGGCAGCATCAGCGGCTACGCCGTCGGCGACGGCGCGGGCCAGTTCGGCCTGTGCACTGTCACCCTGGGCGTACGCCGGGACCTTCACCGTGATGCTCGATCCGGTGACAGCGGTGCCACCGTGGGTGGCGGTGGGCGTCAGAACGACGCTGGCATCGCCGGCACCGGCGGCCGGGCGGATGACCGCTCCGGTCGTGCTGACGACAGCGGGGTTGCTCGAGGTCCACGTGAGGCTCGAGCCACCCGCACCGGTGGTCGGGAGCGTCAGGTCGGAGGTGACGTTGGAGGTGTCGCCGAGCGAGACGGCCGCGTCGCCCCGCGCGATGCCCACGTGCACATCGCCCTCGGCCTGCTGCAGTTGGCCCGCGGAGAGAGCCGAGGTCCACACCTTCACGTCATCGATGGCGCCGGCCCAGTAGGCGTCGGGTCCGTAGAACGACTTGCCGAAGTAGCCCGAGAAGGTGGAGCTGCCCATCGCCGCCGACGCGTTGTAGGTCGTCGCGGCCTGACCGACCAGGGCGCCGTCGAGGAAGGTCTGGACGGTCTTGCCGCCGGTGACGACGACCGCCATGTGCACCCAGCGCGAGGAGGCGACCGGGGCGGTGCCCGACGCGCGGATCTCGGAGCCGTTCTTGATGGCGCCGTAGCCGGAACTGCCGCACTGCGTGGTCGCGAGGATGTGCGCATCGACGCTGGAGCCGAGCGTGAACGGCCAGGTGCACTGCGGTGCGCCGGTCCACCGGAGCCATGCCGACAGCGTGACGTCGGTCGGTCCAGCGGGGATGAGGCCGGGGGCGATGCGCACGAGCGGCGCCGCGGCGGTGCTGGCC
>NZ_CAUQWC010000226.1:0-5342 GCF_963521695.1 uncultured Microbacterium sp.
ACGCCGTACCACTCGTCGCTCGCCGCCCCGGCGACGTCGGCCGCGGCCAGCAGCGCGAGTTGCCCCGCCGCGTGGGTGCGATCGGCCGCGGGCACGCGGGGAGCGGTGAGCGAGCGTCGGTGGCGCGCAACGAGACCGCGCAGCGACAACGGGTGTTCGGGAACGGATGCCGCCGGCTCGGGCGCGGGGAGCATCTCGAACAACACGCTGGGGCCGGTGTCGTCGTCGTCGACCGCCGTGACGATGAGCATGCGCTCTGCGCGGCTGAGGGCGCGCACGAACAGGCGCAGCTCGTCGTGCATGGCCGCGCGCCGTCGATCGAGCATGCCCGCGGCCGGGAGGTCGGGGTTCTGCACCGCGTCGGTGAGGCGCCAGGTCTCGAGCAGTCCCCCGCGCAAGCGCGTGTTGGGCCATACGCCCTCTTGCA
The DNA here is from genome assembly GCF_963521695.1 of uncultured Microbacterium sp. Classification (GTDB taxonomy): domain Bacteria; phylum Actinomycetota; class Actinomycetes; order Actinomycetales; family Microbacteriaceae; genus Microbacterium. The sequence goes on from NZ_CAUQWC010000226.1 coordinate 428, forward strand.
CGCCGGCGATGATCACCGTGTCGAACGCCGTGCCCGCGGCGGCGGCCGGGGTCAGGATGCGCACCGTGTCGACGACGGCGGGCTGCTCGATACGGTCTTCGGCCACGTCGCTGTCGAGCACCGCACGGAGGAAGGTCGAGGCCTCACCGTCGGGTTCGCGCTCGGTATAGCGTTTCGCCGCCTGGAAGAGGGCGACGACCGCGTCGAGGTCGCGGTCGGCCTGTTCAGCGATGGGTCCGTGCCCCCGTGACGCTTCTCGCCAGGTGCGCGCCAGTGAGCTGCGTTCCCACGCCGTCCACAGCATCTCGTGGGCGGTCGCACGTGATCGCGCCTGAGCCCCGAGGGCTGACAGGGTCTCGCCGAGGCGGATGGCCCGCCGCGCCTCGCGGGTGTCGACCGCGGCGAGTTCGAGCGGATACCGCACGCCGGAGACGAGCAGGTCGGTGGCCGAGCGCACGCCGCCGTCTGCCACCTCGGCGTGGCGCAGTGCGGTGCGCAGTCGGCGCAGTTCGATCGGATCGAGGCCGCCGAACGTGCCGAGCAGCGCATCGACGACGACCTCGGGAGACCACTCGTCGGGGTCGGTCATGCCCAGCTCGACAAGGCGTACGAGGTCGCGCACGGGTCGCTGCACCCCGAGCGCCAGGCCGGGCCCGCTGGCCCGGGCCGGAACCTCGCGCGCGGCGAGCTCGGACTCGAGGGTGGCCACCTGACGCGAGTCGTGCGCGATCACCGCGCACGAGCCCCACGGCACGCCGCCGAGGACGTGCCGTTCCCGCAGCAGCCGCGAGATCGCGTCGGCCTCCTCGGCGGGCGAGCGGAGGAGGTAGGTGCGCACAGACCCCTGCACCGGCGCGCCCTGCGGTGCCCGGCGGTGCGCGACGACACCGGCGGCGCCGATGCGCGACGACACCTGTCGCACGAGGTCGACCTGTTCGGGCGTTCCCCGGTGCGGCGTCCCCAGGGCCACCGTCGTGCCGAGCTCGCGAGCCAGCCGGGCGAAGTTCTCCGGGGTCGCGCCACGGAAGGCACCGGATGCCACATCGGGGTCGCCGAAGGCGACCACGCCGATGCCGAGCGCGCGGCACGCTCCGAGCACGTCGATGCCGCCGGGGGTGAGCTCTTGTGCGTCGTCGACGAGGATGCACCGCAGCGACGTGAAGCGCCCCAGCAGCTCGCGATCGGCACGGGCGTCGTCGAGCACGGCGACAGCCTCGCGAGCAAGGTCGGCGGCGTCGCGATGGGCCCCGCGCATCGACGCGCGGACGGCGCGGTACTCGTCGGAGAACGACGCCAGCGAGGCCCACACGGGCAGGTCGAGGTGGGAGGCCAGGTCGGCCAGGTCGGCCGACGACACCCCCAGGTCGGTGCACTCGGCGAGGAACGCGCGCACGTCGCCGCGGAACCCCCGGGTCGCCCTGATCGCGGGGCCGAGCCAGTCGGGCCACCGCGAGGCGCCGTCGATCTCGTCGAGAGCGTCGCCCTCGAGCAGGTCGCGGATGATCTGGTCTTCATCGCCGCCCGTGAGCAGCTGCGGGGGTTCGGCGCCACGACGCACCTCGGCGCCGCGCACGAGCTGGAACGCGAATGACGCGACCGAACGCGCGAGCGCACCCGAGGTCGCGCGCCCCACCGCGAGCGCGAGCGGATCTCGCAACGCCGTCGCGGCCGGCCGCGTGGGCGTGAGAACGAGCAGGTGATCGGGATCGACGCCGGATGCCACGAGCTCGCGGACCCGGGCGAGCAGCGCCGTCGTCTTGCCCGAACCGGGGGCGCCGACCACGGCGCCGCTGGCCTCCGCCGCCCACGTCGCCACCGCCTGCTGGTCGGCGTCGAGATCGCCCCCCAGCTGGGGGGATGCCTCGGGGGCCACGGCATCAGGAATCTGCATGCGTCCACGCTAAACCGCACCTCCGACATCGCCCCGGTAGAGGCCCGGGGCGCCGCGCTTCGTCCGGGACGGCCACCGCCCCTCGCCGTTTCGATAGCGGGCGTTCGCCGTCCGCGAAGCGCCGCCCCCACCGGGTCGTGGCCCCGCACGCCTACCCTAGAGTCGAAGAACGAGCAGGGCCGACCGCGGCCCCGCGAGGAAAGGACGCATCGTGGAGATCCGCATCGGCATCACCAACACCGGCCGCGAACTCAACTTCGAGACCAACGAGACCTCCGACGCCGTCAAGACCGCCGTCGCCACGGCTCTCGACTCCTCGGCCAGCCACGTCGCCTTCACGGACGTGAAGGGCAACTCCTACCTCGTCCCCACCGCCAACCTGGCCTTCGTCGAGCTCGGCACCGAAGAGTCGCGCCGCGTCGGCTTCGTCGCATGAGTCCTCGACCGTGCAGATCCTCCTCGGCCTGATCATCGGCGCCGTGATCGGAATCGCCGCGCACTTCTCGCTGCCGCACCGCCACCTGCGGGGGGCGTTTCTCGCGCCGCTCGCCGGCGCCGCGGCGGCCGGGGTCGTCTGGACGGCCGCGACGTGGATGGGGCTCGGGGTCGACTCGCCGATCCTGTGGCTCGTCGCCGTGATCGCACCGGCCGCGACCGCCTTCGCTCTCGTCCCGCTCGTCACCCGGGCGCGTCTCGCTCGAGACCACGCGGACCGCGCGCGGCTTGGCGTCTGATCGGCGTCAGTCCGCGCGATCGATGGCATCCGTTCCGCGCGGTGATCCGCGTCAGGCGGCCAGCCCCATGGCATCCATCCGCCGTGCGTGCGCACCCATCAGTTCGCTGAAGACGGGCTCGACCTTCTCTTCGTCGGCGCGGTCGAGGTGCCCGTGCCGAAGGGCTGCGCGGGCGACGAGCAGCGTGTCGCCGACAAGGCGTCGACCCCAGAGGGCCAGGAGCCAGCGCCACTCCTCGTCGCTGTCGATGGTCGCCGCGATGATGTCGACGATCGCCTGCCGGTCGTCGTCGGCCTGCAGGATGCGGGCGACGCGTCGCCCCGTGTCTCCGTAGCTCGACGACAGCGCGAGGTAGAAGTCGTCGAGCAGGCCCGCCGTGATGTGCACGGTCAGCATGGTCTCTTGCGGGCGCACGCCGTGGGTGTTGCGGCGGAAAGCATCGAGCGACTCGCGGAACGGCAGCATGAGGTGCGTCGGATCGGCTCCCCGGTCGCGGATCAGCGCGACGAGTTCCTGGTGCTTGATCAGGGCGGCACCGGCCGCCCGCGAGAGGGATTCCTTCTCGGCGAGCTCGGGAGTGAGGGCGATCAGCTCGCTCAGCGTCTCGAAGAACCCCAGCTGAAGGTAGGCCGCCTGTCCGAGGAAGGTCTCGACGTCGGGCGCGAGTTCGGCGAAGTCGACGCGCATCGCCTCGCCGAGATCACCGCGCGAGCGCAGTTGGAGCGTGCGGCCCACGGGGCGCTGACGACGACGTAACCACGCGAACACGTAGACAGCCTAGGCGTCGGGGGCTCCGGAGACACGCCGGGTAGAGTGGTCGGGTCCCGACAACGGATCGGGACCCTGCGCCTGTGGACGAGTGAGGGCGTGGATTCGACTCCCAGGCGGTCTCTCGCCGCCGGAACAGGCACCTCATGACGACATTCGCCGAGCTCGGCGTCGACCAGGACATCGTCGACGCCCTCGCGACCAAGGGCATCATCGATGCCTTCCCCATCCAGGAGCAGACGATCCCCCTGGGTCTCCCCGGCCAGGACCTCATCGGCCAGGCGAAGACGGGCACCGGACAGACCTTCGGCGTCGGAATCCCCGTGGGCCAGCGCCTCGGACCGAACCCCGAGCCGGGCGTGAAGGCCCTCATCGTGGTTCCCACCCGTGAACTCGCCGTCCAGGTCTACGAAGACATGGATATGCTCACCAGCAACCGCCCCACCAGCGTCGTCGCGATCTACGGCGGCAAGGCCTACGAGGGCCAGATCGACCAGCTCAAGGCCGGCGCGCAGATCGTCGTCGGCACCCCCGGCCGCCTCATCGACCTCGCCAACCAGCGCCTGCTCGACCTGTCGAGCGCGACCGAGGTCGTGCTCGACGAGGCTGACAAGATGCTAGACCTCGGCTTCCTCGCCGACATCGAGAAGATCTTCTCGAAGGTCCCGCCCGTGCGGCACACGCAGCTGTTCTCGGCGACCATGCCCGGCCCGATCGTGGCCCTCGCGCGCCGGTTCATGTCGAACCCGATCCACATGCGCGCCAATGACCCCGATGAGGGTCTGACCCAGGCCAACATCAAGCACCTCGTCTACCGCGCGCATTCGCTCGACAAGGACGAGGTGATCGCCCGCATCCTGCAATCCGACGGTCGCGAGAAGGCGGTCATCTTCACCCGCACCAAGCGCGCCGCGCAGAAGCTCGTCGACGAGCTCGGCGACCGCGGCTTCAACGCCGCCGCCGTGCACGGCGACATGAGCCAGGAAGCGCGCGAGCGTTCGATGGCAGCGTTCAAGGCCGGCAAGAGAGACGTCCTCATCGCCACCGACGTCGCCGCCCGCGGTATCGACGTCAACGACGTCACCCACGTCATCAACCACACCATCCCCGACGACGAGAAGACCTACCTGCACCGTGCCGGCCGCACCGGTCGCGCCGGCAAGACCGGTATCGCGGTGACGTTCGTCGACTGGGATGACCTGCACAAGTGGGCGCTCATCAACCGCGCCCTCGAGTTCGGCCAGCCCGAACCCACCGAGACGTACTCGTCGAGCCCGCACCTCTACACCGATCTCGACATCCCCGAGGGCACGAAGGGCCGCCTCGTGACGGCGCCGAAGGCGGTCGCACCGAGGCCCGAGAAGAAGGCCGACAACCCCGCGGATGCCGAGGGCGAGGGCGGTCCGCGTCGTCGCCGTCGTCGCGGGGCAGCGGGTGCCACGGCCTCTGGCGAGGCGGCTCCCCGCGATGAGGACGGCGCCGGCACGCACGACGGCGCCGGCAAGGAGCACCACGACGGCAA
>NZ_CAUQWC010000227.1:0-5330 GCF_963521695.1 uncultured Microbacterium sp.
GCCCACCGCAGCGCGGCACGCCCGGTACCGGCCGGACGGGATCCGTTCAGGTGCGGCCGCGGGCCGCGACCCGCGCGTCGCGGTCGGCCAGTCGCGCCAGCTCCTCGTTGTACGCGTCGAGCTCGAGGTCGCCGACACGGTCGACGTGACGGTCGCGGCGCTTCTGGTGCCGCTCGTCGCTGCGGCTCCACTGGATCGCCACCGTGATGGCGAGGATGAGCGTGGGGATCTCGCCCACCGACCAGGCCACGCCGCCACCGACGTACTGATCCTCGAGGGGCGTCGCGCCCCAGGTGCGGCCCATCGCGCCGAACCACTCCGACACCATCAGACCGGAGTTCATCATGATCGCGATGCCGAAGAACGCATGCATCGCCATGATCGCGATGAGCACCAGCAGGCGCATCGGATAGGCGAGGCGGAAGGGCACCGGATCGATGCCGATGAGACTGAGCACGAAGAGGTACCCGGTGACGAGGAAGTGCGCGACCATCCAGATGTGTCCGACGTGGTCGTACAGCGACCACCGGAACAGGTCGGTGTAATAGAACGCCCAGAGCGAGCCGATGAACAGGCCCGCGGCGACGTACGGGTTCGTCAGCACCTTCGCGATCGGGTTGTGCACCGCCCACAGGATCCACTCGCGCCCGCCGCGCGTGCCGTCGTCGCGCTTGCGGATCGCGCGGGCGGCGAGCGAGACGGGTGCCCCGGAGACCAGCATCAGCGGGATGGCCATCGACAGCAGCATGTGCCCGATCATGTGCATGCTGAACAGGTAGTCCTGATAGACGTTGATCGGACCCGACGTGACCCAGAACACCCCGAACATGCCCAGGCACCACAGCACCGTGCGGTGGATCGGCCACGAGTCGCCCCGGCGGAGCAGGCGCCAGACGCCGGCGAGGTAGAAGAACAGACCGAAGGCGACGATCAGCGCCCACAGCAGGTCGATGTTCCACGCCGTGAACCAGCGTTCGAGGGTCAGCTCGGGCGGCAGCGTTGCGCCCGTCAGCACTTCGGCCGGCGAGCTGCCGATCAGAGCCGCCTCGGTGGGCGGGGGCGTGCGCGCGAGCGCCGCGGCGACACCGCTCGCGACACCCATGAAGACGAGCTCGAGGGCGATGACGCCCCAGAAGCGCGCGGACCCCGGCTCGTCGGCCATGCGCGAGATGAGGCGGCTTCGGTACCAGGCGCCGAGCACTCCCATGGCGACGAGCGCGACGACCTTGACGAGCACGAGCGCGCCGTACGCCGACCAGAGGTTCTGCACGTCCACCAGGCTGATCGACGCGCGCACCGTGCCCGAGACGGCGACGACGATGAAGGCGACGAGCGCGATCGAGGAGTACCGCAGCAAAGTGGTCTGGAGCTGTCCGCGCGACATCGCGGGCCTGACGACGACCAGCAGGATGAGCCCGCCGAGCCAGGCCGCCGCGGCGATGATGTGCAGCACGAGCGCGGTGACCGCGGCGTCGTGACTGGCCTCGGTGCCGGCGTGCCCCTGCGTGCCCATCGGGATGAGCGAGGCGAGGGCGAGGATCGCCACGATGAGCGTGGGGATCCACGACCGCACCGCGAAGGTGAGCACCGTGAGCACCGCCCCGGCGATCGTGGTGATCAGCCAGGCCTGCCCCGGTGGGCTCTCGACGAGGAAGCGTCCGAGCTGCTGCCCGAAGACCGCGTCGAGCGTGGGGGTGGCGTTGAGGACGTTCAGGAACGTCATGTACCCCGTCGTGGCTGCACCGACGGTGAAGACGGCGGCGCCGATCGACGCGGTGTCGAGGGCGATCTCGAACGCCCGCTCCCCCGCCGGCATTGCGAACAGCGCCAGCACCAGCGAGCCGACCATGGTGGCCGCGGCGAGGTTGACCACCACCGTGGCGATCGGCAGACCCCAGCGCACCACGGGGCCGGCATCGGCGAGGCGTCCGGGGGCCGCTCCGCCGCCGAAGGCGAGACCGGCGACGACGGCGACGATCGAGACCGCGACCAGGATGACGGGTCCCGCGACGCGCAGAAGTCGGGGATTCACGCGTCCAGCCTACGTCGCGCGGGAACGACGGAGGGGGGATGCCGCTGGGCATCCCCCCTCGATGGTTCGGCGTCGTCTTACTTGACGGCGGCCTTGAGCTTGGAGCCCGCGGTGACCTTGACGCGCTTGCCGGCGGGGATCGAGATCTCCTCGCCCGTCTGCGGGTTGCGGCCCGTGCGAGCCGACGTGGCGACCTGCTCGAAGGCGATCCAGCCGGGGATCGAGACCTTGCTGCCCTTGGCGACCGCCTCGGAGACGGTGGAGAAGAGGGAGTCGAGCACGCCCGACACGGCGGACTGGCTCTGCCCGGTCGCGCTGGCGATGCTCGCGACGAGCTCGGTCTTGGTGATGGACTTGTCGGCCATGTGGTTGTCCTCCAGACGGCGGCGAAAGCCGTCTCTCGTTACTCGGACGAGGAGGGATCCTCCTCGGTGGTCGGGAGACCGCCTCGACAGTATCAACCGAACCGCGGAATTACGCGGATCTTGACCGATTTCGACCCGTTCTCCACTGCGTGTCGTGGTGCGCACGGTGCGGATGGGGCCGAAGCGACCCCTGATCTCTCGCGTGCATCGCCGCGACGATCGCCGGACACACGGCTCGGACGCCCCGTCCGCGCGCCGCAGCGACCGGGTTAAGAGAGAGGGGTCGGCGGGCGATTCTGGAGAGAGTCCCCCGGGCGTTCTCCACACCTCCGCTCTCGGCGATTCTTGACGCAACACAACAGAACTATGATGTGCCGCACCAGTTCGAGGGCACCCGAAGCCCGAAAGAACTCACCCGCTGACGGTATTTACCTAGGAGGGGCCATGCCGGGAACGCCCGCCTCGATAGAGGCACGCGCCGCGCTTCGCAGCGCCGCCGCGACGACGGCACTGCGACTGCTCCCCGGCCATGGTGTGCCCGCCGCTCGCCACCTCGCCCTGCTCTCCGAGGCGGAGCTCCCCGAGGCGCCGGTGATGTGGACCGATGCGACGGCTCTGTCCCTCGCGGCGCTCCTGGCCGCCCGCGCCCGGCGCGACGCCCTCGCGGAGGGAGTCGCCGTCGTTGCACGCTACTTCGACGATGTCCGTCTGAACAGGCCGGCCTCACTGTCGTCCGGCGCCCGGTCGCAGCTCTGCGCGAGCATCGGCGAGTACTGCAACTCCATCGGCTGGCCCCAGGCGGCAGCACGGTTCGGCGCCGAGGCCCTGCTGTTCGCCGACACCGACGAGACGCGTTACCGGGCCCTGTCGGTGAGCGCCCTCGGCCACGCACTCAACGGCGAATACATCACCGCCGAGACCGCCCGCGCCGAGGCCGCGGACCTGTTCGTCGCACGGGACTGGGCCGCATCCGAGACCGCCTACCTGCTCCTTCTCGCGGAGGCGCTCATCGCCTCCTCCCGACTGGACGTCGGACGCCTGCTCGAAGCCGCGGCAGCGATGCGGCGTGCGCAACCCGACGACCCGTACTGGGGCTACGCCGCGCGCGCGATCGAGGTCATGGCGATGATGTTCCGCCGTGATCTCGGAGCGGGTCGCGCCGAGGCCCGACGGCTCCTGCACGGCAGCCGACGACTCAGCAGTCACCGCATGATGCGGCACTTCCTGGTCAGCGTCCTCTCCGACATCCTGGTCGCGCAGGGCGAGTATCGCGAGGCGCTGTCGACGCTCGAACCGTGCGAGACGCCTGAGGGCCACGGCATCTGCTTCTCGATGCAGCGCTCCGCCGCCCTCCTCCGCCTCGGGCGCGACCGCGAGTTGCTGCTCGAGACCGACGCGTGCATCGCGTCCGAAGCCGATCACTGCCTGCGTACCCTGACCCCCCTGCTCGTGCGGCGCGCTCTCGCGTTGAACCGCCTGGGCTTCACCCGGCGAGCGCGCCAGAGCATGGAGACGGCGCTCCGCCTCATTGTGCGCACGGGCTGCTCGGCGACGCCGTTCCTCATGCTCCCCCACGAGGAGACCCGGGCGCTGATGGATACCGCCGCCCTCGAGGACCCCGAGCTCGCCGACGTCCTGCCGTACCTGCACGCGGCGCTCGCCCGCGTGGCGACCCCGGATGCCGAGGCGCGCTCGTCTGTCTCTGTCGCCCGACTGACTCCGACCGAGGTCGCCACGGCCGAGATGCTCCTGCGGTCGCTGAGCCTGCCGGACATCGCGCGCGAACGCGGTGTCTCGCTCAACACCGTCAAGAGCCAGGTGCGCTCGATTTACCACAAGCTCGGTGTCGGTGGTCGCGCGGAGGCGATGGAACGTCTCGCAGCCACCTACGCCTGAGATGCCGGCGGAACGCCGAAGGGCGGGGATCCCTTTCGGAATCCCCGCCCTTCGTACGGGTGTCTGGTGCTTACCAGCTCGACTTGGTCACGCCGGGCAGCTCGCCACGGTGGGCCATGTCACGGAAGCGGACGCGCGAGACGCCGAACTTCGTGAGGACACCACGGGGGCGACCGTCGATGACGTCGCGGCTGCGCACGCGCGCGGGCGACGCGTTGCGGGGGAGCTTCTGCAGCCCCACGCGGGCGGCCTCGCGGGCCTCGTCGGTCGCGGTCGGGTCGACCAGGGTCTTCTTCAGCTCGGCGCGCTTCGCGGCGTAGCGCTCGACGACGACCTTGCGCTGCTCGTTGCGCGCGATCTTGCTCTTCTTAGCCATGTGCTTAGCGCTCCTCTCGGAAGTCGACGTGCTTGCGGACCACGGGGTCGTACTTCTTCAGCACGATGCGGTCGGGGTTGTTGCGGCGGTTCTTGCGCGTCACGTAGGTGTACCCCGTGCCCGCGGTCGAACGCAGCTTGATGATCGGACGTACGTCCTGAGCCTTCTTCGCCATTACAGCTTCACGCCCTTCGCCTGCAGGTCACGGACGACGGACTCGATGCCGCGAGCGTCGATGACCTTGATGCCCTTCGCCGAAACGTTGAGCTTGATGTTGCGACCCAGCGACGGAACGAAGTAGGTCTTCTTCTGCACGTTCGGGTCGAAGCGGCGCTTCGTCCGGCGGTGCGAGTGCGAGATGTTGTGACCGAAGCCGGGAACCGCTCCAGTCACCTGGCACACTGCTGCCATGGTGATGTCTCCTTCTGTACCGTGACACCGGACGGTGCCACCCAAGATCCCTTGTCTGCACCCCGTCTGAGCATGGCGAAAGGCCACGTTCAGGAGATGGGATGCGAACTGCGTGCTGGAGTGCGCGCAGACAAGGGGTCAGTCTAGCACGGGCGGCCTTCCTGCCCTGGGCCCGTCGAAGGGTCGCCTCGACGAGCCGCCTCCTCCGCTACCCCCCGCCCCCAGCGGAACGCCGAGACCGTGGCATCCC
>NZ_CAUQWC010000228.1:0-5278 GCF_963521695.1 uncultured Microbacterium sp.
ACCCGGCGCTGCCCGCCCGGCTACCCGCGCGCCCGATGCCGCCGGACGGCGGCGCGGTTCGCGCACCGCACCGAGCAATACCGCTGCCGGCCGTTGCGCGTCACGTCGACGACCACGTTCGTGCACGGGTCGGCGGCGCAGCGCCCGAGGCGGTCCATTCCGCGTGTGACGAGGTGCAGCGACGTGCCGACCGAGATGACAGCCGCGAGCACGCGCGGGAGCGTCTCGTCGTTGTCGCGGTAGTGCAGGTGCCACCCCTCGCCATCGTGGTCGGTGAGGCGCGGATAGGCCGTCACCGCGGCCATCTGCGCGTTCAGCAGAGCGGCGCGGGCGTCGGGGTCGGGCTCGTCGACGACCCGTAGCCAGTCGTCGATGACCGCGCGCGTCTTGAGATGGTCGTCGGGTGCCGCGGGGAACCGCATCGTCATCCCCCTCTCGATCGTGCGCGCTTCGATCCCCGCGCGGTCGACCGGCCAGTCGTTGGCGAGGGATGCCGCGAGGAGGGCGGCGTACTCCCCGTAAGGGTTGAGATGCATAACGGCATTACATCACGCTGAGATCATGACCGCCCCTCGACTGCTCCCGGCCGCTGCTCCCGCCCTCCTCCACGAACACGCGTGGCTCACCGAGTCCGTGCACGCGACGAGCGAGGGGCGAGTTCGCTACGTCCGCTGCGCCGAGTGCGCCGCGCGACGGGTCGATCTCGATGCGGTCAGCGTGACGCCGGCGTCAGCGATTTCGCGCGAGATCGGCTGATCCCCGTCCTTGCGCGGAGTCTCGAGCCCCTCCTCCCCAGCCGGATGATCGCACCGATGGATGCCACGTCGAGGTCGGTGTCGGCGACCGGGGTTACCGTGGAGGGGTGACTCATCCCGGCGCCGCACCCGAGCCGTACGCCGACGCGCCGTCCGAGGCGTACGACGTGCTCGACGACCCGTACGCCGGCGCCGACTGGGATCCCGATCAGTTCGCCCCGCCCGAAGATTTTGACGCCCCGCCGCCTCCCGTCGACCCGTCGTCGCCGTTCGCGCGAGCGGTGGCGGCGACCGGCACCGCGCGCGAACTCCCGGCGGTGCGCGACTTCACCGGGCGCGACCCCCGCGAGGTACTGCACGAGGTCTACGGCTACGACGTGTTCCGCGGCGATCAGGCCGACATCGTGCAGCACGTCGTCGACGGCGGCGACGCGGTCGTACTCATGCCCACCGGCGGCGGCAAGAGCGTCACCTATCAGGTGCCCGCGCTCGTGCGGCCGGGTACCGGCCTGGTCGTCAGCCCGCTGATCGCACTCATGCACGACCAGGTCGAGGCGCTCATTGCCAACGGCGTGCGAGCGGGGTACTTGAACTCGACGCAGTCACCGGCCGAGCGGCACGCCGTCGAACAGGCCTACCTCGCGGGCGAGCTCGACCTGCTCTACGTCGCCCCCGAGCGGCTCAACGGCGCCCAGACCCTCTCCTTCCTCGCGCGTGGGCGGCTCAGCGTCATCGCGATCGACGAGGCGCACTGCGTGTCGCAGTGGGGTCACGACTTCCGCCCCGACTACCTCGCCCTCGGCGACCTCGCCGACCGTTTCCCGGGTGTTCCGCGCATGGCGCTCACCGCGACGGCCACCCCGGCGACCGCGCAAGAGATCGTGGAGCGTCTGCGGCTGCGCGACGCCCGCGGCTTCGTCGCGAGCTTCGACCGCCCGAACATCCAGTACCGCATCGACGCGAAGGTCGACCCGCGGCGTCAGCTCGTGCAGTTCATCAAGAGCCAGCCTGAGGGCTCGGCGGGCATCGTCTACGCGCTCAGCCGCAAGAGCGTCGAGCAGATGGCGGCGTACCTCTGCACCCAGGGCCTCGACGCACTGCCGTACCACGCGGGCCTCGACGCCTCCGTGCGCGCGGCGAACCAGTCGCGCTTCCTCCGTGACGACGGAGTGATCATGGTCGCCACGATCGCCTTCGGCATGGGTATCGACAAGCCCGACGTGCGCTTCGTCGCCCACATCGACCTGCCCAAGTCGGTGGAGGGCTACTACCAAGAGACCGGGCGCGCCGGCCGCGACGGCGATCCCTCGGTGGTGTGGATGGCGTACGGCCTCGGCGACGTCGTGCAGCAGCGCCGCATGATCGACCAGTCGCCCGGCGATCGCTCCTACAAGCTGCGTCTCGGTCAGCACCTCGACGCCATGCTCGCCCTGTGCGAGACGGTCGGATGCCGTCGGCAGAACCTCCTCGACTACTTCGGGCAGCGGTCCGAGCCGTGCGGCAACTGCGACACGTGCCTCACCCCGCCCGACACCTGGGACGGCCTCGTCGCCGCCCAGAAGCTGCTGTCGACGATCGTGCGGCTGCAGCGCGAGCGTGGACAGGCCTTCGGCGCGGGCCACCTCATCGACATCCTTCGCGGAGCCAAGACGGAGCGCATCGCTCAGCAGGGCCACGACCGTCTCAGCACGTACGGGCTCGGGGCCGACCTGTCCGATCAGGACTGGCGCAGCGTCATCCGTCAGCTGCTCGCCCGGGGCATCATCGTCGCCCAGGGCGACTACGGCACGCTCGCGCTCAGCGAGGCGTCGGCGCCGGTGCTCCGGGGAGAGGCCCCGGTACCCCTCCGGCGCGACGTGCTCGGGCGCGCGGGTTCCAGCGGTGGAGGCAGCCGTCAACGCAAGTCCAGCGCCGACGACGTGGCCCCCGCCGACCGCGACCTGTTCGAGGCCCTTCGCGCCTGGCGCGCCGAGAAGTCCCGCGAGCAGGGCGTGCCGGCGTACATCGTCTTCGGCGACGCCACCCTGCGTGCCATCGCCGCCGCCCGGCCCGCATCGGTCGGCGACCTCGACGGCATCACCGGCATCGGCGCGAAGAAGCGTGAGGCCTACGGCGACGGCATCCTGACGGTGGTCGCCGCGAACTGACGTGCGCGACCCCCGGTCCCTTCGACAGGCTCAGGGACCTCGTCCCGAGGTGACTGAGGCGGTCGAAGCCGCCGGTCGTGATCTGAGTCCGTGATTCGGGGTGGCTGAGCTCGTCGAAGCCACCGGTCGTGATCTGAGTCCGTGGTCGCGAGGTGGCTGAGCCGGTCGAAGCCACCCTTCGTGATCGGAGTCCATGGATCCGAGACGGCTGAGCTCGTCGAAACCGCCGGTCGTGTGTCTCTCCTCAGCGCGCTCCCGGGAATGTTGACCATCCACAACGACCCCGCGGTCCGCCACCCGGCAGGGTTGTGGCGCATCCACACAATGATTGCCCGGTCGTTGTGGGAGACCTACCGTGAATGGCATCCCTGAGCCCCGTCGAGAGGTGCCGAGAATGACCGACGCCGCCGTCCGTCCCACCACGCCCGCCACGAGCACGCGTACGCCCGTCGGAGGTGCGCCCACCGCGGCGCACACCGCCGCCGAGGCCGCGGAAGCCCGCATCGATACCGAGCGGGTCACCGATCTGCTGCTCGGAACGTGGGCCGACACGCGCCGCGCGGCGCGCGAGCTGATCAAGGACCCTGCGCTGTGGCGCGACGACAGCCTCGGCATGGACGCGCACCGCGAGCGCACCCTGAGTCAGCTGCACCTGCTCGTGCAGAACAAGGCCGTGCACCGCGCCTTCCCGAAGCGCTTCGGCGGCGAGGACGACAACGGCGCCAACATCGCCGGCTTCGAGGAGCTGGTCGCCGCGGACCCCAGCCTGCAGATCAAGTCGGGTGTCCAGTGGGGCCTCTTCGGCTCGGCGGTGTTGCAGCTGGGCACGGCCGAACACCACGAGAAGTGGCTGCCCGGCATCATGAGCCTCGACATCCCCGGCGCGTTCGCCATGACCGAGACCGGACACGGCTCAGACGTCTCCGCCATCGGCACGACCGCGACCTACGATCCCGCCGCCGAGGAGTTCGTCATCCACACGCCCTTCCGCGGCGCGTGGAAGGACTACCTCGGCAACGCCGCCCTGCACGGCAAAGCGGCAACGGTGTTCGCGCAGCTCATCACGAACGGCGTCAACCACGGCGTGCACTGTTTCTACGTCCCCCTCCGCGACGAGGACGGCGCCTTCCTCCCCGGCATCGGGGGAGAGGACGACGGCCTCAAGGGCGGTCTGAACGGCATCGACAACGGCCGTCTGCACTTCGATCACGTGCGCGTCCCGCGTACCAACCTGCTGAACCGCTACGGCGACGTCGCAGCCGACGGCACGTACTCGAGCGACATCGCCAGCCCGGGTCGCCGGTTCTTCACGATGCTCGGCACCCTCGTGCAGGGTCGTGTGTCGCTCGACGGCGCAGCCGCGTGGGCCTCGGCCATCGGCCTCATCATCGCGATCACCTACGGCAACCAGCGCCGTCAGTTCGACTCCGGCAGCGGCACCCCCGAGGTCACCCTGCTCGACTACGGCAAGCACCAGCGTCGCCTGCTGCCGCGCCTGGCGACGACCTATGCCGAGATCTTCGCGCACGACGAGTTCCTGCAGAAGTTCGACGGCGTCTTCAGCGGCACCCTCGACACCGACGCCGATCGTGAAGACCTCGAGACCCTCGCCGCCGCCCTCAAGCCTCTCTCGACCTGGCACGCGCTCGACACGCTGCAGGAGGCGCGCGAGGCGTGCGGCGGGCAGGGCTTCCTGTTCGAGAACCGCCTCGTGGGACTCCGCGCCGACCTCGACATCTTCGTCACCTTCGAGGGCGACAACAACGTCTTGCTCCAGCTCGTGGGCAAGCGCCTACTCGCTGATTACGCCCGCCAGTTCAAGGGCAAGGATGCCAAGCAGCTCGCCGCCTTCGCCGTGGGCCAGACCGCCGGCAAGCTCTTCCACGGAGCCGGGATGCGTCAGCTCGGCCAGGCCGTCAGCGACTTCGGATCCACCGCCCGCTCGGTCGAGAAGGGGCTCCGCGCCGAACAGCAGCACGAACTGCTGGCGGGCCGCGTGCAGCAGATGGTGGCCGACATCGCGGGGCGCCTGCGTCCGGCATCCCGGCTCTCGCGTGACGACGCCGCGGCCCTGTTCAACGAGAACCAGTCGGAGCTCATCGAGGCTGCCCGGGCCCACGGCGAACTGCTGCAGTGGGAGGCGTTCACCGACGCCGTCAACCGCATCGACGACCCCGACACCCTGCGGGTACTGACATGGTTGCGCGACCTCTTCGGCCTGCAGTTGATCGAGAAGCACCTCGCGTGGCACCTCATCAACGGGCGACTCTCGATGCAGCGCGGGTCCGCCGTCTCGAGCTACATCGACCGTCTCTGCGCGCGGCTCCGGCCGCACGCCCAGGATCTCGTGGATGCCTTCGGCTACGGCCCCGAGCA
>NZ_CAUQWC010000229.1:0-5245 GCF_963521695.1 uncultured Microbacterium sp.
CCCGCGCGCCGAGCGTCGCAGCCCCAAGCCGACGCTGATCACCGATCGCCCGACGCGTACCATGTGCCCCGACTGCTTCGTCGAGGTCTCCGTCGGAGGCGACTGCGGCATGTGCGGTGCACAGGTCGTCTGACACACCCGCACGCACGAACGAACCGCCCCGGGATTGACCCGGGGCGGTTCTTCGTCGCCGCGCGTCAGCGAGCCGAAATGGTCCACCCCGCCTCGTGCGACTCACGCGGATCGAGCGAGACGACGCCCGTGTCGAAGTCGTACGCGTCGTCGTTGAACGCGTCGGGCGCGCAGGTCATCGGCTCCACCGCCAGCCCGGCGCGGTGTCCGGGCGTGCCGGGGCCGGTGGGCAGGTCGGCCGTGTGGATCTGCACCCAGGGGCACTCGCCGGCCCAGCTCATCGCCACGCCTGTGCCCGACGGATCGGTGACCACCACCTGAGCGCGGCCGTCGGCATCCCGATTCAGCCCCGTGTACGCGTGGTCGATCTCGACCGCCCCGAGGACGCGCTGCTCGCGGAAGTCGAAACGGTCGGCGTCGACGGTGACGGATGCCAAAGCCACCGGTGACAGCCGGTCCGGCGTCACCTCCAGCACGGTGTCGGCCGGGAGGGTGAGGCTCCATTCGTCCAGGGTCGCGGGGCCGGCGACGAGATACGGGTGCGGTCCGGTTCCCCACGGTGCGGGCGTGTCCGACAGGTTCGTCGCGTGAACCGTCTGCGTGAGGCCGTCGGCATCCAGGCGGTACGTCGTCGACACCACCAGCCACCACGGGTACCCCGCCTGCGCGGTGATCGTCGCGCTCAGCGTGACGGCGCTGTCCGAGGCGTCGGTGATGTTCCAGTCCGCCCACGACAGCAACCCGTGCAGGGCGTGACCGCGGTCAGGCTCGGTGAGAGGGAGCTGGTGCTCGACGCCGTCGAAGTGGTGGATGCCGTCGACCACGCGGTTGGGCCACGGCGCCAGCGTGGTTCCGCGGTAGGCGGGACGCAGCTCGTCGGCGTCGAACGGCACGACGAGGTCACGACCCTCATGAGTCAATGAGCGCAGGGAGGCGCCGACACTCGCAATGGCGGCTTCGTAGCCGTGAGCGCGGAGGACGACGGGGGTGCCCGAGACGAGCGTAGGGGTCTCGGTGGGAACGGCAGTGGTCATGTCGCCATTATCGCGGTCGCGCCCCCGGAGCCACGGTATCCCGGGCCGTCACGGCGTCGGGTCGGCGCTCAGGCGGTCGCGGCACCGCCACCACGGCATCCCGTGTTGTCAGTCGCGCACGGTCGCCCGCACTCGCGGGTGTTGCGTCGTTCGTCCGGGCGAGGAGCCCCGAGAACGACGAATGCCCCGACCGTGACGGTCGGGGCACTCGGGGAGGGCGCTTATTTGAAGGCGTCCTTGACGTTCTCGCCGGCCTTCTTGACGTGAGCCGAGCTCTGGTCGGCCTGGCCCTCGGCCTCGAGGCGCTCGTTGTCGGTGCCCTTGCCGAAAGCTTCCTTCGCCTTGCCGGCGATGTCTTCAGCGGCGTTCTTGATCTTGTCGTCGAGTCCCATGGCGGCTCCTCCCGTGTGGTCTTCGGGTATTTCCCGATGACCACCACGCTAGGTCGACTCCCCCCGAGCGGCGGGGGGCTTGAAATTCGTCTCGGCGTGAGGCAATACCTCGGGTTAGGTTCGAGGAGTGCGCGCCTGTCCTTCCCGCTTCCTGCTCACCGCCGAGGCTCCGACGTGAGCACCCTCGCCGATTTCCACAGCCTCCTCGACGAGGCTCCGCGCGAGCCGCAGCGCAACGGTCGCGCCGGCCGCATCGCCCTCATCGTCTTCCTCGTCGTCACCTTCCTGGTACTCGGCAGCGCGGGCGGATACGTCTGGTGGGCATCGTCGGCCGCTCTTCCCGCACCGACCGTCACGTCGCAGACACCCATCGCGTCCGCGGGGCCGGCGGCATCCCTCGCCCTGCCCGCCGACGGCGAGATGCTCATGAGCGTCGAGGGCGGCGGAGACTATCTGGGACCGGATGCCGCGGGGGCCTTCGCCTCGTCGGGCGGCAACGACGCGCGACCCATCGCGAGCATCGCGAAGCTCGTCACGGCCCTCGTCGTGCTCGACGCCCACCCGCTCGAGGGGCCGAGCGATCCCGGTCCGACGATCACGTTCACCGAGGCCGACACCGACCTCTACGACCAGTTCTATGTGCAGGATGCCGTCATCGCATCCATGCCCGACGGGCTCAAGATGTCGCTGCACGACTCGCTGGCAACCATGTTGATTCCCTCGGCCGCGAACTACGCCGTCGCCAATGCCCGCTGGGCGTTCGGCTCCGAAGGGGCGTATGTGCAGGCGGCGCGGTCGTGGCTGAGCGCGAACGGCCTGAATGACACGCGGATCGTGGATGCCACCGGGATCGACGAGCGCAACACGAGCACGCCCAGCGACCTCGTGGCCCTCGGCCGGATCGCCGCGGCGAACCCCGTCGTCGCGGCGATCGTCCAGACGCCCTGGATCACCGTCCGCGGTCCCGGGACCGTCACCAACACCAACGACCTGCTCGGCACCCTCGGCATCTCGGGTATGAAGACCGGCAATCTGGGCGATGGGACGTTCAATCTCCTCTTCACCTCCTCCCTCGACGTCGGTATCGGCGCCCCCCTGAGCATCACGGGTGTGCGCATGAGCGGCGCGACCCACGACAGCACCGATGAAGACGTCGCGCTCTTGCTGCAGAGCCTGAAGGACGGCTTCCACGACCTGCCCCTGGGGACCGCCGGCGATGACATCGGCACGATCTCCACGCCTTGGGGCTCGCGCGCGTCGCTCGTGCTCGCGAAGAACGCGGCGCTTCGCACCTGGTCGGACACACCCGTGACGGTGAACCTCGACACCTCCACGCCGCAGAACTACGCCGACGGCGAGGTCGTGGGCACCGTGACCTGGACCGCCGGCCCGCAGACGACGGCATCCGAGGTCAAGATCAAGGGAGCGATCGAGGAACCGACCCTGTGGTGGCGTCTGACCCACCCGACCGAACTCGGCTGACGCGTCCCCGCGAGTCACACCGCCGGCAGCTCCGCGTGAGCGACGACGGCGTCGCCGGTGTCTCGCAGTTCCATTCGCGCCGCGTCGCCGCGCAGCACCGCCGCGTTCATGCGACAGACGATGGGGACGGCTGAACCGAGCACCTCTCCGGCGCTGAACTCGGTGCCGTCCTCCCCGACGAAGACGAGCTCGTACGTCGCTCCCACATCGAGTCCCGACGCCTCCAGGTACGCTTCCGTGCCCCACGTGTGGGCGACGACGTCCGCTGAGACATCGATACCGCCGATGTCGTCGCGCACCTCGATCTGCTCCACGGCGCCGAGGGTGCCCGGCGGGCCCGACGGCGCGGGAGCACGGACCGCGCCGGCACCGTTCGCACCGATCACGAGACCCGCGGCAAGGCACGCCGCGCCCACGAGCGGCACGACCCACCGCCGGGGACGCCGCGCGAGAGGAACCATCGGCGCTGATCCGACCGCCATCGAGGCGCCGCGGTCGAGCGAGGTCTCGATCCGCGCGAACAGGTCGCCCGCATCACGGGGGGTGGTCCATCCGAGATCGCCCTGGCGCAGCCGCCCGGCCACCCCTTCGAGCGCGGCGAACTCTTCGGCACGCGCCGCGTCGGAACGACGGAGCCCCTCGAACTCCGCCGATTCGGTGGGGGTCAACTCTCCCGCCAGCGCGGCGGCGACCAGTTCGGCCCAGCGGTCATCGGGAGTGCGCATCAGGCTCCTCCATCTCTTCGAGGTGCGCACGGAGGGCGCGCAGTGCGTGAAAGGTTCGGGTGCGCCAGGTCGCAACGGGAACGCCCGTGGCATCCGAAAGCTCCTGGTACGTGCGACCGTGAAGGTGGATTGCCACGACGGCCGTGCGGTGCGCCTCCGTGAGCACCGACAGCGCCTCGAGCATCCGCAGACGTTCGAGAGGATCGATCGCCTCCGCCGCCCGACTCTCGAGCTCCGCGTGGTCGCCGATGAGGGGCAGCCGGGCGCGGGCGCGGAGGGCGTCCACGATCACGTTCCGGGCGATCGAAAACAGCCAGGTGCGCTCGGAGGCCTCCCGGGAATCGAATCGCTCGCGCGCTCGCCATGCCCGGAGGAACGTCTCCTGCACGCAATCTTCCGCGAGAGGACGGTCGCGGAGCGCGTTCACGGCATACCCGAGCAGCGCACTGCCGTTGTCGTCGAACGCGCGGCGGAGGTCGAATCCCACCCCCGCGATGCGTCGTCGAGACGCGTCCATGCGCCGCTCCCTGCTCCGTCCGGCGGACTCCGTCATGCGCGCCGTCCTCTCCGAGGCTAACGGTCGCCCCGACGGCGGCCTGCGAGGTATACGTCGCCGACGGGCTCGGCGTTCATGGCGGAGCAATTCCCCGCGGCGATGAACGCTCGGACGCTTCCTGTCGTACACGCCCCCAACCGGACGCTCCGCGTCCCGATCGAAAGGCACGACGATGACGAAGAAGACGTACGCCCGCCCGGTGACGATCGGCGCCCTGGCCGGTGTCGCCCTGTTGGCCGTGGGATCCCCCGCCTTCGCCGACACCGAGGTCGACGAACCATCGCAGTTCACGAGCGCATTCACCGTGATGGCGACGCCCGACCAGGTGATCAACAACGACGGGGTCGCAACACCGGGCCAGAGCGGTGCGACCGGCACGTTCACATTCCGCATCAACTCCGACCAGGAGATCATCTGTTACGACATCCGCCTAGAGGGAGTCAGCGGCGACTACCAGAGCCCGGCGAAGACCGCGACGCACATCCACGAGGCTGCCGTCGGCAAGCCCGGCCCGCCGCGCATCGCCTTCCCCAACCCCGCGCCCGTCGGCGACGGCCCGCGCACCTCGTCGGGATGCCTGCAGGGGCCCTTCACCACCGGCGTCGTCGCCAACGGTGCCGACACCGGGACGAACTTCTCGCTCAAGCAGATCGAGGCGAACCCCGCCGGCTTCACCGGCGACTCCCACACCGTCGACTTCGCGGCCGGAGTGGTCCGCGGCCAGCTGACGTCCATTCCCGTCGGCGGGGTCGACACCGGCGCCGGTGGAGCGGCAACGAGTGAGTTCTCCGGCTGGGGACTCGCCGCCACGGCCGGCGGGCTCGGCATCGTCGCCGCCACCGCCCTCGTCGTCAAGCGCCGCCGCGCGGCCTCGGCCGAGTGATCGACGCGCGGCGCGGTGCGCGCTGGCAGGCCCCGCTGGGG
>NZ_CAUQWC010000230.1:0-5234 GCF_963521695.1 uncultured Microbacterium sp.
CGCCACGTAGCGGCCGACGACCACGAGGATGAGGAAGGCCGAGATGCCGACGAGTGTGGTGGCCACGTCCTCGGGAATCTCCTCGGGGAGCATGGCCGAGACGGCCAGGACCGCTGCAGCGGGAATGACCACGCCCCAGTGAACCCGGCGGACGTAGAGGACGAAGTAGCTGCCGAAGGCCAGCTCGGGGAGTCTGGTCGTGAGGATCATCGCCGAGGGGTAGCCCGCGAAGTAGCGCTGCATGATGATCACGGTGGCGGCATAGGCCGCAAGGATAACGACGCCGGTGATGATCGGGAAGCGGTCGATGGCCCACAGCAGCAGCGGGAAGACGAGGTAGTACAGGAGGATGAACCCGAGGAACCACTCCCCCAGGAGGTAGGCGGTACGCACCTGGAAGTTGGCGACCAGACCGTCCACGCCGAGGACCGTGAAGATGAGGGAGCGGGTCGGGGCACTGTTGGGCGGCCGCCCCCCGGTCGTGACGAAGAAG
The DNA here is from genome assembly GCF_963521695.1 of uncultured Microbacterium sp. Taxonomy (GTDB): domain Bacteria; phylum Actinomycetota; class Actinomycetes; order Actinomycetales; family Microbacteriaceae; genus Microbacterium. The sequence goes on from NZ_CAUQWC010000230.1 coordinate 494, forward strand.
TAGAGCGTTCCCAGGACCCAGGCGGTCCAGAACATCGGGTAGATGTTGAGACAGCGCTTCCAGTAGAACCGTTTGAGATTGATCGGTCTCCGATAGGTCACCGTCAGGGCGGCCCCGGAGATGATGAGGAACAGGGAGACGCCCAACCCGCCCACATAGATGCCGAAGGGGAAGTTGGTCAGAACGTAACCGCCGTCAGCCAGGTAGGGGTTGTTGAAGTGGGTGAGGACGATGAGAAGCGCCGCCAGGGCTCGGACCAGGTCGAGGTAGAAGATCCTGGTCCGTTTCCCGGCGACCGGCTTCGCGCCCGCCGCTCCCACCGACGCGCCCGCCGCGGGCGCGGGCGGCACGGCCCACAGCCCCGACCCGACGTGACGCAGGTACTCGCCCATGGCATCCGTCGACAACGACCGCTGCACCGTGATGAAACGGTCGGGACTCTTCTGGAACGACAGGAAGAACAACCCCGCGTTCAGCCGCCCGAGGTCGGTCGTTCCGTCGACGAAGTTGTAACCGCGTCGCAGCAGACGGACACCGCCGTTGCTGTCGGGATGCGCGAGGCGCACGTGACTGCGCGCGTCGATTGCCGGTGTCCCGGCGGAACCGGCCGCCGAGAAGTCCGGCGCCGTGAACTCGTCGCCGCCCGACAGGGGCGCACCGTTCGCCTTGTCGCGTCCGACCACGCGGTCCTGCTCGGCGAGGCGCGTGCGGTCCCATGTCTCGATGAGCATCGCGATGCGCCGCGCGACGAGGTACGACCCGCCCGCGAGCCACGCCGGACCCTCGGATGCCGAGACCCAGACGTTCTCATCCAGCGCAGACGTGTCGTCGGCGAGGATGTTGGCCGTTCCGTCCTTGAACCCAAAGAGGTTCCGCGGCGTCGCCTGAGCGGCCGTGGTCTTGGACGTGCGGCCGAAACCGAGCTGCGACCAGCGGATCGTCGCGCGTCCGAACGCGATGCGGCTGAGGTTGCGGATCGCGTGCACCGCCACCTGCGGGTCGTCGGCGCAGGCCTGGATGCACAGGTCGCCATCGGATCGCAACGGATCGAGGTCGTCGCCGAGGAACGCCGGCAGTCGCTCGAGCCCCGCGGGGCGCTGCCCCTCCAACCCGAAACGCGCGTCGAACAACGACGGACCGAATCCGAACGTGATGGTGAGGTTGCTGGCCGGAAGGCCCAGCGCTTCGCCGGTGTCGTCCGGCGGAGCCTCCGGCGAGCCGCCCACCGCCCCGGTCGCACTGACGTCGAGGCCCTGCATCATCCGCGTGGCCGCGTACGTCCAGTCCTGCAGCAGTTCGGCGAGGTCGTCGCGCGTCGTCCGCGCCATCATGTCGTACGCCGCGAAGTGCAGGTGTTCCTGCACCGGGGTGGTGATCCCGACCTGGTGGATGCCGGATGCCGGGGCCACGGCATCCATGACGTGCCGCGCCTGCTCTTGGCCGTACGCGGCACCGCCGACGACACCTGCGCCCGCACCGACGACGAGGCTCGTCGCACTCGCTCCGAGCGCGAGGCCGATAAGACCGCGACGCGACAGACCCGACTCGGGTTCGGCGTCCGGACCGGAAGCATCCGGACCCGCGGCTGCCGCAGCAGTGGTCCGTTTCTCGTTGCGCACGCTCACTCCAGGATCGTGACCGTCAGCTGCGACAGCGGCTCGGCGAGGGCGTTGATGAGGTCGGTGAACTGCCGCTTGTCGGCCTCGGTGAGCTGCGCGTACGGGACGAACCCGGCCGTAGCCGAGCCGTGGGCGGCAAGACTGGCCTCGAGATCGGCGTACCCGGCATCGATGCGGGAGACGAGCTCGGCGCCCTTGTCGCCCTTCGACTCGGCGAAGTCGCGCACGAGCGAGAACGCCATCTTGGATCCCTCGACGTTGGCGGCGAAGTCGTAGAGGTCGGTACCCGACCACCAGTCCTCCTCGCCGCTGATCTTGCCGGTGGCCACCTCGTCGAGCAGCGCGATCGCCCCGTTCGAGATGCCCGCGACACCCTGCGCGTCCAGCGCCTGGACGAACTCGTCGGAGTGCACGTAGTCGTACAGCTCCTGCGTGTCGGCGATGAGCTTGTCGCCGTACGTCGCCCGCTCGGCGGGGGTGGAGGGTGCCCAGTCGGTCCACGCCGGCGTTTCACCGTCCGCGTTCAGGGCGTCCTGCGCGGGGACCCACAGGTCTTTCTCGATGCGGTGGAATCCGGTCCAGTCCAGCTGCTCGGCGACGGCGTCGACTTCGCGGTAGTCGATGCGGGGGTCGAGGTCGCCCAGGGCCTCGGCGATCGGCTCGATGCGCTCGTAATATGCGCGCACGCGCGGGAACTGCTCGCGCGCGGCTGCATCGTCCCCGCCCTCATAGGCGGCGGCGAAGGTCTGCACCGCGGGGATGAGCTGGCCGACCTGATCCTTCACGAAGGCGGCGTAGAGGTCGACGGCCTGCTGCTTCTGCTCGGCATCCGGACCCTCGATCGCCACCGCGTCTCCGGTGACCGAGAAGCTCGCCCGCCCCACGCCGTCGCCGACCATGCCGGGCTTGCAGAGCGTGTAGTACTCGCCCGGCTGCGCCACGACAGTGAGGCTGCGTGACGCGCCGGGGGCGATGTTCTCGACCTCGCCGACGATACGCAGGCCGTCGGATGCGAGGAGGTAGAACTCCGTGGTCTGGTCACTGTCGTTGCTGACGTCGAAAGCGAGCGTGCCGCTCGGTGCCGACGCCGCCGAGACGGCGCAGCCGTCGGCGGTCGAGGCGACGGAGAGGGTTCCGGAGGCTGCGGCGTCGGTCTTGGCGACGCAGCCCGAGAGGACGAGGGCGGCGATGCCGGCCACGGTCGTAGCCGCGAGGAGGCGGTTCGGGGTCATGATGCTCCGTTCGGATGGAGGGCGGATGCCGCGGCGTCGGGTGCGCACGGGAGCCCGGGGTCTAGGAGGCGGCGGGCGCGCCGGAGAGGGGCGGGGTCGCCGGGGCCGACGAGGAGTGCGAACCCGCGGAGGGGGCGGTCGGAGCCGCGAGCGCGGGCGACGATGTTCGAGACGCGGATGCCGCGGCATCGACCGCCGGCGTCGCGGCGACAGCGGACGAGGTTCCGGACGCGGATGCCGTGGCATCCCCCCTCGACGCCGCGCGCGGTCGGCGGTTCGCGCGGACGCCGCGGACAAACAACGGCACCACGATCGCGATGTACAGCGTCCACGCGATCACCTGCAGCCACGTCATCGCGGGCATGAAGCCGACGGTGGCCTGGAGCAGAACGGCGAGCGCACTGTCGGGGGCGATGGCCGCCGAAACGTCGAAGGCCCAGCCGAACGGGAAGCCCGCCCACCCGATCGCGACCGAACCCGTGGTCGGGTCGATGGGCGCCCCCGCACCGAACGGCCCGGGGAGGGCGCCGGCCTCCTGCAGGTCGTGCAGGGCGTACGCGAGCACCCCCGCCGCGACGATGACGAGGAATCCCCCGGTCCAGGTGAAGAAACGACCGAGGTTGAGGCGCAGCATGCCGCGCGCGATGAACCAGCCGAGCACGACGGCGGTGATCAGGCCCACCAGCGCGCCGAGCAACGCGCTCGGAGAATCACCGAACGACTGCACCATCGACCAAAGCAGGAGCGTCGTCTCGACGCCCTCGCGCGCGACCGAGACGAAACCGATGGCGACGAGTGCCCACACACCGCCGCGCAGCGCCCTGTCGACACCGCCCTCGAGCCCCGCCTTGAGGGTGCGGCCGGCCTTTTGCATCCAGAAGATCATCCACGTCACCATCGCCACCGCGAGCAACGACAGCCCGCCTCCGAGGAGCTCCTGCGCCTCGAAGGTCAGCATGTAGGCCCCGAAGGTGAAGATCGCGCCGATGCCGAGCGCCAGGGCGACAGCGAGCCCGACCCCGGTCCAGAGCTTCGGCAGCGCGTCGCGGCGCCCCATTCGGGTGAGGTAGGCGACGAGGATGCCGACGACGAGCGCAGCTTCGAGTCCCTCACGGAGGCCGATGAGGAAGGTGGCGAAGAAGCTGGCGAGCACGGGCGGAGTTCCGACTTTCGGGTTCAGAGGAGCCGCGACGCTGCGGGACGGGTAAGGACAGCCTCACCTGACCATGACAGATTACGCATTTCCGCCGCTGCGCGCACCTTTCTCCCCCGACGGCGCGGCGCGGGAGCGCGAGCGGGGTAACCATCGGCAACATTCGCCCCGTCACGCAGGCGATCGACCTAGCCTCGTCGCATGTCCGACCTCAATCTCCCCGTGCTCGACCTCTCGCTCCTCGACCAGGGGCCGGATGCCGCCGCCCGCTTCCGCAATGAGCTGCGCGCCGCGACCCACGACGTCGGGTTCTTCTATCTGACGGGCACCGGCGTCAGCCCCGCACTCGAGGCGAGCCTGCTGCGCGCGGCCAAGGATTTCTTCGCCCTCCCCGAGGCCGAAAAACTCTCGATCGAGAACGTCACGAGCCCCCACTTCCGCGGATACACGCGCGTGGGCGGCGAGCGCACGCAGGGCCGGGTCGACTGGCGTGAGCAGATCGACATCGGTCCCGAGCGCGAGGCGGTCACGGACCCCGACGCCCCCGGGTACAACCGCCTGATCGGACCGAACCTGTGGCCGGCCGCCCAGCCCGAGCTGAAAGACGTCGTCACCGAATGGCACGACCACCTCACCGGTGTCGCGCGCAAGCTGCTGCGTGCCTGGGCGCTCGCGCTCGGGGCCGAGGAGCAGTACTTCGACCGCCACTTCGGCGACCCGCAGACGCTCATCAAGAT
>NZ_CAUQWC010000231.1:0-5185 GCF_963521695.1 uncultured Microbacterium sp.
GTCGTCGTTCCGTGGCGTCGGTGCGGGGCCTGAGACCCCCGCCGAGGCGTCGGCAGCGCCGACCGCCGCGCGTCCCTCAGCGCGCCAGCCCGGCGAGATGGTGGCACCGGAGGCCCCCGAGACCATGCCCGGCCTCCGCGACAACGTGCTGCTCAGCAACGCCCTCGCCGAGATCGTCGGTCAGGCCGAGCCCGCCCAGCTGCTCAACGTCGCACGTCAGTTGTTGCAGGGACACGTCTTCCTCCGCGTGAAGGGCGACGCGCGCGCCCTGATGGCCGAGGGCAAGGACCTGCCCCTCGCGGTGGCGAACAACGGCACCGAGCAGCTCGTGCTCGGCTACAGCGGCGGCATGGCCCTGCGGGCCAGCGTCGAGGCCGACGGAGACCGCGATACGTCGGCGATGGCGCAGCCCGTGCTGACGCTCCTGCGTCACATCATCGACGGCCCGTACGGCGGCATGGTTCTCAACCCCGCCGCGGCCGATGGGCGTGCCGTGCTGCCGAAGCCGCTGCTCGAGCGGATGATCGCCGAGGTCGACCCGCAGCTGCGCATCAAGACGGCCCTGTCCGACGCGCGGACGGAGTCCACGGCATCCACCGTCGTCGAGGCCATCGTGGCCGACGCACCCATGTGGATCGCCGTGAACCAGACCGAAGAGGGCGGTCCCATGGGAGTCGCCGAGTCACGGGCCGCCACCGGCGAGCGCTTCCTCGAGGTGTTCTCGCACCCGCTCGAACTGCTGGCCCTCGGCCGCGGCGACCAGCCCCTGCCGATCCGCACGATGCAGCTCGCCAAGGCACTGTCGCAGGATGCCGGGCTCACCGGCATCCTGATCGACCCGGCCGGTCCGTGGATCCGCCTCGGACGCGACGAGCTCGGTCCGATCATCGCCCTCGCCGCCGAGGACGACGCGCCGACCGCCTGAGTCACAATGGTCGATGGGCCGCTTCCTTCGGGGAGTGGCCCATCGGCGTGTGGGTCTCCTGCGAGCCGAGGCTGTCGGACGTGCGTCGCGGGTCGCGGGGCGAGCCGAACTCCGGAAGATCCGCGTGCTGACCCCTCGGACGGGACCAGAGCGGGGCTTAGCCGGGTGATTCTCCGGAGTTCCGCCCGCGCCAGTGCGCGTTGGATCCGGTTCACCTCGGCGACAGACCTGGCGATGGGTCCGGGGGAGATCTACGGAGCCCGGCCCGCGCGAGCGCAGGACAGACTCCGTCTTGCTCGGTGACGGGCCCGGCGGGGAATCGTCGCGTTCGGCGCGAGCGAGACTCAGACCCCGTACATCTCCCCGACCGGCACGGCGACCGGCAGCACGTTGCCCGCGGGAGCGAGCGGGCACGCCCACATCGGGTCGTACGCGCACGAGGGGTTGTACGCGAAGTTGAAGTCGATCACGAGACTGTCGGGGGCCTCGCCTCGGCCGAGATCGGCGCCCTTGATGGTGTCCAGGAGGTAGCGCCCGCCGCCGTAGGTGCCGCCGGGGCGGCCGGCTGCGGCATCCCGAACCGGAACGAACAGGCCGCCCCCGTACGACGACAGCCGCCACACGTCCAGCGAACCCGTGTCGGGCAGTTCCACGCGGCCGATGCGATCGAAGCCGACCTCGCCGTCGGTGCCGGTGGTGGCGACGAACGACGCCTCGTCTGCGTCGAGCAGGGGGACTTCGAAGCGCCAGGCCGCGTCGTACGGGGCCAGGGGCAGTCCGACGAAACCCTCTCGCTGCGCCGGGAGCAGGGGAGTGGCGGGGTGGTCCGCGAACAGCGCGTCGCGCTCGATGCGCCAGAGTTCGTGCGCGTCTTCCGGATCGTCGGCTTCGCGCACCGCGTCGTACAACGCGAAGACGCGCAGACGCCAGTCGGCGATGTCGAGGGCGGCGCGGGCGGCGGCGGTGGTCATGCTTCGAGCGTAGGCGGCGGGATGCAACGGGGCAGACACGACGCCGGCGCGCGCACTAGCGTCGGGACATGGCATCCCCCCGCATCGCGCTGACCGTGCCGGGCCCCGAGGGCGACCGCGAGGTCGGCATCTCCAATCCAGACCGGGTGCTGTGGCCCGAGGTCGGCATCACCAAGCGCGAACTCGCCGAGTACCTCATCACCGTCGCAGACCCCTTCATCGCCGCGAACGGGCATCGGCCGGTGTCGCTCGAGCGCTTCCCCGAGGGCGTAGGCGGCGAGGCGTTCTTCTCGAAGAACCCGCCGAAGGGCGCCCCCGGCTTCGTCGAGGCGGTGACGGTGACGTACAACAGCGGGCGTCGGCATCCGCAGCTCTTCCTCGGCGAGATCGCGTCGGCCGTGTGGGCGGCGCAGATGAACACGATCGTGTTCCACCCGTGGGCTTCGCTCGCCAGCGACGCCGACCATCCGGTCGAGCTCCGCATCGACCTCGACCCGCAACCGGGCACGGGCATCGCCGAGGCGGTCGTGGCCGCGCACGAACTGCGGGCCGTGCTGCGGGAAGCGGGTCTGGAGGCCTGGATTAAAACCAGCGGCAACCGCGGCCTGCACGTGTTCTGCCCCATTGAGCCCACGCACGAGTTCCTCGACGTGCGGCACGCGGTCATCGCCGCAGCGCGCGAGCTGGAGCGACGGATGCCGGATGCCGTGACCACCAACTGGTGGAAAGAGGAGCGCGGGGAGCGCATCTTCGTCGACTTCAACCAGGCGAACCGCGACCGCACGATGGCGGGGGCGTATTCGCCGCGCGCGCTGCCGACCGCGACCGTGTCGACGCCGGTGTCGTGGGAGGAACTCGACGAACTCGACCCCCTCGCGTTCACGGTGCGGTCGATCCCGGAGCGGCTGGCATCCGTCGGTGATCCGTGGGCGGGGTTCTCCGAGAAACCCGGACGCGTCGACACCCTGCTCGAGTGGTGGCAGCGCGACCTCGACGACGGCCTCGGCGAGCTGCCCTTCCCTCCCGAGTTCCCGAAGATGCCCGGGGAGCCGCCGCGCGTGCAGCCGTCACGGGCGAAGGCCCCGGCATCCGACTGACGCGGCATCGTCGCATCTTCCCGAAAGGGATGCCAGCGCTCACCCGAGTGTTCACCGAACGGTGAAGGCGCGGGGTGAACGTTCACCTCCGGGTGTCCTGAGATTCGTTCTCACGAGAGGAGCTTCCGTCAACGTGGAACCCGACCGGCCCCCGGCGGTCGGTGAATCCCATACGAAACGGAAGCGAACACATGAACAAGCGCACGACCGGACGCACGCGTCGTCTGATCGTCATGAGCACCGTCGCGGGCGTCGCCCTCGGTGCCGTCCCCACGGTCGCCGCCTCGGCGGAGACCACACAGACCCCCGTTCCCGAGAACGTCATCGTGCTCATCTCGGACGGCGGAGGATACAACCAGTTCGACGCCGCCCGCCTGTACGAGAGCGGCACCAGCTATCAGCAGGTCGAGGTCGCGCCGAACTCCGGAGCGGTCACGAAGGTGCCCGGTACCCCGAGCGAGGTCTACGACGACTTCCCCGTGCAGATCGCACAGTCGCACTACTCCGCGGGTGGCCGCGCGGCGTACACGCCCGAGCAGGCGTGGGGCGACTTCTCGTGGGTGGCATCCGGTGCCACCGATTCCGCCGCCGCCGGCACCGCACTCGGCACCGGCGTGAAGACCACGAACGGCACCCTCGGCTTCTCGGCCGGCGGCACGCGCCTGCTGACCGTCGGCGAGCAGGCGATGGAGGTCGGCAAGAAGGTGGGGCTCGTCACGAGCGTCCCCTTCAACCACGCCACCCCCGCCGGCTTCATCGCGCACAACAAGAGCCGGAACGACTACCACGGTCTCGCCACCGAGATGATCGACTCGGGCGTCGACGTGGTCATCGGCGGCGGACACCCGAACTACACGGATGCCGGGACCTCCCGCGCCTCGCACTTCGGAGCCGGTTCGTGGATCTCGCAGACGGACTTCGACCGCGTCACGCAGGGCCAGACGCCCTTCTCGTACGTCGAGAGCAAGGCGGACTTCGAGCGCGTCGCCGAGGGGCAGAACGTTCCCGACAAGCTCTTCGGTCTGGCCCGTGTCGCCGAGACCTTCCAGTACAACCGTCCCGGCATCGCCAACAACAGCGTGCTGCCCTTCACCGACGCAGCCAACGCCGATGTCCCCTCGCTGGCCACGTCGACCCGCGCCGCGCTGAACGTGCTCGAGAAGGACGACGACGGCTTCTTCCTCATGGTCGAGAGCGGCGCCGTCGACTGGGCCGGTCACGCGAACCAGACCACGCGCATCGTCGAGGAGCAGCTGTCGTTCAACGACTCCGTCGACGCCGTCACCGACTGGGTCGAGAAGAACTCGAGCTGGGAGGAGACGCTCGTGATCGTCACCGCCGACCACGAGACCGGCTACCTCGCCGGTCCCGGCGCCGGTGCCGAGAAGGGTTGGACCGCCCTGACCGGTGCCGAAGGGCAGCTGCCGAACGTGTCGTGGCACTCGGGTGGTCACACCAACGCGCTCGTCCCGCTGTACGCGAAGGGCGCCGGCTCCGAGGTGCTCACCGCTCGGGCCGGCAACTGGGACTTCGTCCGCGGCGCCTACCTCGACAACACCGACCTGGGCAAGACGATCTTCGACGTCCTCGGACACGCGGATGCCGAGGGTGACGCGGTCGGCGTCGAGGCGTCGGTGCCGCTGCCCGCACAGGCCGGCCAGCTGAGCCTGGCGCTCCCCGCCACCGACGGCCCCATCACCTTCGCGGGTGACGCGGCGTCGCAGCGGGCCGAGCTGCCGGAGGTCGTCGTGAACGACTCCCGCAACGAGGCGCAGGCGCAGGGTCGCGGATGGACCCTGTCGGGTTCGGCCTCGGCGTTCGTCGCCGGTAACCGCTCGTTCGGTGCCGAGAACCTCAGCTGGACCCCCGAGGTCGTGCGCACGGCCGCGGGTGCCGCAGCCGGTGGCACCGCGACGCTGGACAAGCCCGCCACCCTCGCCGACGCCGGACGCGTCGAGCGCGTGGGCGAGACCGTCGTCGCCGCCGACCTGGCGCTGACCATCCCCGCGACCGCCGAGAGCGGCCGCTACGGCAGCGAGATCACCCTCACGCTCTTCGCGAAGGACTGATCCCCTCCGGCCGGTGGGGGCCCCCACGGGGGCGCACCCGGGCCCCCGGTTGCCCCCCCCGCGCGGCTTAGGCCGGTTGTCACCCACCTACGTGGCGGCGGCGGCCGGCGCCCGCGTCCGGCG
>NZ_CAUQWC010000232.1:0-5185 GCF_963521695.1 uncultured Microbacterium sp.
GCGAGCCGTGCAGGACGTTCTGCTCTTCGGTGGTGAAGGGGAACGACGGCGTCTCGACGTACCCGGCCGAGGCGAGGGCGTTCGACACGCGTCGGCGGCCCTGCTGGGCGGCGGTCAGGCCGCGGCCGGAGGGCGGGGTGGGCAGCACCGAGGGGATGCGGTCGTACCCTTCGATGCGGGCGACCTCTTCGGCCAGCGTCCACTTGTCGGTCAGGTCGTGGCGCCAGGACGGCGCAGTCACCGCCCAGCCGGCGTCGCCCTGCGCGACGGAGCAGCCGATGAGGCGCAGCGCCGAGACGGTCTCGTCGTCGGTGTAGTCGACGCCGATCAGACCCGACACGAAGCCCGTGGGCAGCGTGATCGGCTCGCGTCGGTAGGTCGACGACAGCGACCCGCCGAGCTCGGTGTCGAGCGTGCCGCCGGCGAGTTCGACCATGAGCGATGCCACGCGTTCGGCGGCGACGTAGGGCACGAGCGGGTCGACACCGCGCTCGAAGCGGCGCGACGCCTCCGACGGCAGCTTGTGCCGGCGCGCGGTGCGGGCGATCGACACCTGGTCGAACGTCGCCGCCTCGATGAGCACGTTGCGCGTCGCATCGCTCATCTCGGTGGGACCGCCGCCCATGACACCGGCGAGACCGATCGGGCCGGACTCGTCGGTGATCAACAGGTCTTCGGCGTTGAGCGTGCGCACCTGGCCGTCGAGGGTCTCGAGTTTCTCGCCCTGCTCCGCACGGCGCACGGTGATGCCGCCCTGCAACCGGTCGAGGTCGTAGCCGTGGATGGGCTGGCCGAGCTCGAGCATGACGTAGTTGGTGATGTCGATGAGCACCCCGAGCGAACGGATGCCGGCCAGCGACAGGCGCGTGATCATCCACGGCGGCGTCGGACGCGAGGGGTCGACGTCGCGCACGATGCGGGCGACGAACTCCGTCGCGCCGGCGCGTCCGCGGATGGGCGCCCTGTCGTCGACCGCCACCGAGAAGCCTCGCGGTGTACGGGCGACGGCGTCGTCGTGACCGGTCCCCGGGTCGCGGAAGGCGGCTCCCGTGGCGTGCGAGTACTCGCGGGCGACCCCGCGCAGCGACAGGGCGTAGCCGCGGTCGGGGGTGACGTTGATCTCGACCGCGAGGTCGTCGAGCCCCAGCAGCGCGATGGCATCCGTTCCGACGGGCGCGTCGATGCCGAGGTCGATCAGACGCAGGATGCCGGAGTGCTCGCTGCCGAGCCCCAGTTCTTTCGCCGAGGCGATCATGCCGTCGGAGACGTGACCGTAGGTCTTGCGAGCGGCGATCGGGAAGGGTCCGGGCAGCACGGAGCCGGGCAGGGTCACCACGACCTTGTCTCCGACGAAGAAGTTGCCCGCGCCACACACGACACCGCGGACTCCCCCGTGCTCGGCGCCCACGTCGACCTGGCACCAGCGGATGGTCTTGCCGTTGGACTGCGGCTCGGGGGTGAACTCCTTCACCTCGCCGACGACGATGGGGCCGGACAGCTCGAAGCGGTGCACGTCTTCTTCTTCGAAGCCGACGGACACCAGCGCTTCGAGGACGTCTTCGGGTGTCGCCTCGACGGGCACGTCGACGTACTCGCGCAACCAGGAGAGCGGGACGCGCATCAGACCACCATTCCGAACTGCTCGCTGAAGCGCACATCGCCCTCGGCCATGTCGCGCATGTCTTGCACGTCGCTGCGGAACATGAGCGTGCGCTCGATGCCCATGCCGAAGGCGAAGCCCGAGTACTCCTCGGGGTCGATGCCGGCCGCCCGCAGGACGTTGGGATTCACCATGCCGCAGCCGCCCCACTCGATCCAGCGCGCACCGCCCTTGAAAGTCGGGTGCCACAGGTCGAGTTCGGCGCTCGGCTCGGTAAAGGGGAAGAAGTTGGCACGGAAGCGCGTCTTGGCCTCGGGGCCGAACAGCACGCGCGCGGCGTGGTCGAGCGTGCCCTTGAGGTGCGCCATCGTGATGCCCTTGTCGATGACGAGGCCCTCGAACTGCGTGAACACCGGCAGGTGCGTCGCGTCGAACTCGTCGGTGCGGTACACCCGGCCCGGGCACAGCACGTAGATCGGCAGATCGCGCTCGAGCATCGACCGCACCTGCACGGGGCTGGTGTGCGTGCGCAGCACCAGGTGACGGGCGACCGGGTCGACGAAGAAGGTGTCCTGCATCTGCCGAGCGGGGTGGTCGACGTCGAAGTTCAGCGCGTCGAAGTTGAACCACTCGTGCTCGAGCTCGGGCCCCTCGGCGATCTCCCACCCCATGCCGACGAAGATGTCGGACACCTGCTCCTGCAGGAGCGAGATCGGATGCCGTGCCCCCACGCGCGCGCGCTGCGGCAGCGCCGTGACGTCGATGCGCTCGGCCTCGAGCTGGGCGGCCGTCTCGGCCTCGGCCAGTTCGGCCTCGCGGGCGACGAGCGCGTGGTTCACCTGCCCGCGGGCCTGACCGACGAGCTTGCCGACGGCGGCCTTCTGGTCGGGGGCGACCTGACGCATCTGGGCGTTCAGCCGCGCGAGGGCGGACTGCTCACCGGTGTGCGCGGAGCGGGCGGCTTTCAACTCGGCCGTGGTCGCGGCCGCGGCGATGGCCGCGAGGGCGGCATCGATGGCGGAGGCGACGGCCTCGGGGGTGATCTCAGGTGCGTCGGACACGAGATGAGAGTCTACCGACGGGCGGGGACACAGCCCCACCCGTCGGTCGCGGCACAGCCCGGAGCCGCCGCGCTGGGCGACGAGGAGGGGCGTGTCGGTCGCCCCCGGCGGGAGGGGCTGGACCGGGGCGGCGACGGCGCCGCGCGGCGAGCGCCGAAGACGCTTCTCGACGAGTGTCGCGACGAGCGACAGCAGCAGGCAGAGGGCGATGTAGATCGCACCCACGACGATCGTCGCCGGGATGATGGGCGAACCGACGGTCGGTTGCGCGCCGATGTACTTGGCGTAGAACAGCAGCTCGGGGTAGGTGATGACGAAGCCGAGCGCGGTGTCTTTCAGGGTCACGACGAGCTGAGCGATGATCACAGGCATCATTGCGCGGATCGCCTGCGGGAGCAGCACGAGGCGCATGACCCCGGCCTTGCGAAGGCCGACGGCGTAACCCGCCTCGGCCTGACCGCTCGGCAGCGACTCGACACCGGCGCGGATCACTTCCGCAAGCACCGAGCCGTTGTAGCAGACGAGCGCGATGACCACGGCCCAGTACGGCTCCATCCCGATCCCGATCACGGGGAAGCCGTAGTAGAGCAGGAACATGAAGACCAGCACCGGGATGGCGCGGAACACCTCGATGACCGCCGTGAACGGCCAGCGCACCCAGGCGTGCGCCGAGAGACGCCCGACGGCGAGCAGCAGTCCCAACGCGAGCGCGCCGACGGCGGCCACGACGAAGGCCGCGAGGGTGCGCATCGTCGCCTCCCCGATCTGCACCCAGACATTCGTGTAGGTGAACGCCGACCATTTCTGGGCGGTGAACTGGCCGGTGTCGACGAGGCGCCAGACGAAGAAGCCGACGATGGCCAGCACGACCAGGATCGTCACTGCACCGAGGATGCGGTTTCGGGCGATGGCCTTGGGCCCGGGGACGTCGTACAGGACACTGCTCATCGAGCGACCCTCCATCGATTCTCAAGCGTTCGCTGCAGCCACGAAAGCAGCAGGACGAGCGCGACGAAGGCGACCATGATCCACAGGATGACGATGAACGCGTTCTCACCACGCTCACTGAGGTAGTTACGGACCGAGCCGAGGTTCACGATCGAGAAGCCTGCGGCCACGGTGGTGTTCTTCAGCAGGGCGATGAACACGCTCATCATCGGCGGGATGACGGAGCGGAAGGCCTGCGGCAGCACGATGAGAGACATCACCTGGCCGAAGCCGAGCCCCAGGGCTCGTGCCGCCTCCGCCTGCCCGACCGGGACGGTGTTGACACCCGAGCGGATCGCCTCGGCGACGTAGGTCGCGGTGTAGATACCGAGCGCACAGATACCGAGCGTGAGCGAGACGTTGCCCGTCAGCCGCAGCCCCAGCAGGGGTGGCAGCGCGAACACGAAGGCGAAGAACACCAGGGTCAGAGGGGTGTTGCGGATGGCGCTGACGTAGAACGTGCCGACGCCGCGCGCAATCGGGATCGGCGAGACGCGCATCGCGCCGACGATGATGCCGAGGACGAGCGCGAGGGCGCCGCCGGCGAAGAACAGCACGAGCGTGCCGACGAGCGCTTCGCTCCAGATGTCGAGGTTGTCGGTGATGACACCCATGCGTGGTCCTTATCTCGGAAGACGGGATTCAGGGGCGGCGCGAGAGCGCCGCCCCTGAACGGGTCACTCGTCGGCGGTGGGCTGCTCGCCCTCGATGCCCGAGGGCGCGAGGTTCTTGTCGAACAGTGCGGTCCAGACATCGCCACCGTCGTTGAAGAGGGTGTTGATGTGGTCCTTCAGCACCGTGTCGCCCTTGGGGAGGCCGACGCCGTAGCGCTCCTCGCTGAAGGTGTCGCCGGCGATCTTGAACGCGTCGGGCTCCTGCGCGACGTAGCCGGCGAGGATGGCCTGGTCGGTGGTCACGGCGTCGACCGAGCCCGCGCGCAGCTGCTCGAGGCACTGCGTGTAGGTGTCGTACTCGACCGTGTCGCCGGGGCTGTATTCGTCGCGGATACGCTGCAGCGGGGTCGAACCGGTCACCGAGCAGACGATCTTGCCTGCGAGGTCGTCGGGTCCGTTGATGTCATCATTGTCGGCCGCGACCAGCAGTCCCTGGCCGGTGATCAGGTACGGACCGGCGAAGTCGATCGATTCCTTGCGCTTGTCGGTGATGGAGTAGGTGCCAACGTAGTAATCGATGTTGCCGTTGACCAGTTCCTGCTCGCGGTTGGCCGAGGGGATCGTCTTGTACTCGATCTTGTCGGCGTCGAAGCCGAGCGATGCCGCGATCCACTGCGCGATCTCGACGTCGAAGCCGCCGCGCTCGTTGCTGACCGGGTCCTTGAAGCCGAGGCCGGGCTGGTCTTCCTTGACGCCGACGACGACCTTGTCAGCCGAGACCATGCGCTCGTATGTGGGGCTGCCGTCGAGCGAGACGTCGGAGGCGACCTCCCACAGCTGGGTGGTGTCGGCGCCATCGCCTTCGGCGCCGGGAGCCGCGCCGGGGGTGCCGCTGTTGCAGGCCGTCAAAGCCAGCAGGCCGG
>NZ_CAUQWC010000233.1:0-5176 GCF_963521695.1 uncultured Microbacterium sp.
CAGCAGCAGGGGAGCGCCCACGAGGACGGCGATCCCCAGCGGCCACGCGATGCTCAGCAGCACGGCGCCGCCGAACACGACGGCGGCCAGCTGCCCCACCGGGTAGACCGCGATCTCGACCGCTTCGGCGAGGCGTGCGGCATCCGAGACGGCCAACGACACGGCCACTCCGGGCTGTTCCGACGCGCGGCCGGGGCGGGCGCGGCGACGGAGGAAGCGCTCGGCGAGGGTCGCGCGCACGCGGTGCTGCGCGGCGAGCATGCCGAGTTCGGCGAGCCGCGACCCGAAGCGCCACGAGAACGACAGCGTGAGGAAGACCAGAGCCAACACCCCGAGCCAGAGCAGCAGCTCTCGCAGGTCGCCCGTCGCGACGGCGCGCTCGATCGCCATCCCCATCACCACCGGCACGAGCGCCTCACCGATCTGGTGGGTGACCGCCAACGCCGCCGCCGGCACGCTGTAGCGCGGGACGCACGTCATCACGCGCACCGCGAAGCGGCGCGGGGTGGTCGACGCACCGACGGTCAGAGGTCGGGTGGGGAGGGGTTCGGGCGGCGCCTGCAGCAGCATCCTCATGGCCGGGGAGCCCTGGCGCGCCCGACCGCCGAGATCGCCGGCGTCCCCGAGACCGGATCGGGTGTCACGACGCAGCGCAGGCCGAACACCTCCTCGACCATCTCGGCGGTGACGATCTCGGCGGGTGCGCCCTCGGCGACGACGCGGCCGTCCGTGACGGCGATCAGGTGCGTGGCGTACCTCGCCGCCTGGTTGAGGTCATGCAGCACGGCGACGAGGGTCCGCCCCTGCTCGTGCAGATCGGTGAGCAGTTCCATGAGTTCGATCTGGTGCGCGATGTCGAGGAACGTCGTGGGTTCGTCCAGCAGGAGGATCGGCGTTTGCTGGGCGAGGGCCATGGCGATCCAGACGCGCTGGCGCTGGCCGCCCGACAACTCGCTCACGAGACGCCCGGCCAACTCGCGCGTGCCCGTGGCATCCATCGCTTCTTCCACCACCCGCTCGTCCTCGGGGGACCACTGGCGTAGGAAGCTCTGGTGAGGGTGTCGGCCCCGGGCCACGAGGTCGGTCACCGTGATGCCGTCGGGGGCGAGCGATGTCTGCGGAAGCAGCCCCACGATGCGCGCGAGCTCTTTCGGTGCGTAGTCGCCGAGGGGGCGCCCGTCGAGACGGATCGTGCCCGCGGTGGGAGCGAGCAGTCGCGCGAGGGCTCGGAGCAACGTGGACTTGCCGCTGGCGTTGGCCCCTACGATCACCGTGAACGAGCCGTCGGGGATCTCGAGCGACAGTTCGCGGGAGATCACCCTGCGGTCGTAGGCGAGAGTGAGGCCGTCGGCGCTCAGGCGGGCGGGAGCGGTCATGCGCGTCTCCGGGATTCGTTGATGAGCAGGAACACGAGGTAGAGCCCGCCGACGACGACGGTCACCAGGCCCACCGGCAGTGGCGTCGGCAGCACGTGCTGTGCGACGACGTCGGAGGCGACGAGCACCGCCGACCCCACCAGGGCTGCGGGTGCGAGGGCGATGCCGGCCGAGCGCGTGAGGCGCCGGGCGATCTGCGGGGCGGCGAGCGCGACGAAGGCGATGGGACCCGCCGCGGCGGTGACCACGGCGGTCAGCGCGACGGCGCACACGACCAGACCGAGACGATCGCGTTCGATCCGGATGCCGAGGGCCTTGGCCGCGTCGTCGCCCATCTCGAGGCGAGTCAGGGATCGCGACGCCGGAAAGAGGGCGACGAGGACCACGATCGCAAGGACCGCGGCCGGGGCGAACTGCGCCCACCCCACCGGCGACAGGGATCCCGCGCCCCAGACGGCGGCGATCATCGCGACCTCGAGCTTCGCGCGCAGCAGCAGGTAGGTACTGAACGCCTGCAGCATCGCCGCCACGCCGATGCCGACGACGATGAGGCGGAAGCCCTGGATGCCACGACGGTACGACAGCGCGTACACCAGCGCTGCGGCGCCCATTCCGCCGAGGATGGCGCCGAGCGAGACGGGCAGACTCCCGGCGCTCGCGCCGAGCAGGATGATGGCGCCGAGTCCTCCCGCGTACGACCCCGCGGACAAGCCGATGACGTCGGGGCTGGCGAGCGGGTTTCGGGTGAGCGACTGGAAGATCCCGCCCGACACCGCCAGCGCCGCCCCGAAGACCGCCGCCGCCAGCACGCGCGGCAGGCGCCACTCGGCCACGACGGTGGTGGTGAAGGCATCGCCGGTGCCCGTCAGGGCCGCGATCACCTGCAGCGGCGTGAGGGCGAGGTCGCCCAGCGAGAGCGCGAGGACGGCCAGCGCGAGCACCACGGCGCCCAGGACCGCGCTGACCGCGAGCGTTCGCACGCGAAGACGTGCCGACAGGGGTCCGCGGCGCACGACGATGGAGCGGGGACCGCGGTCGACGGCATCCCTCGTCGACGCGCTCACAGCGTGCTCGCTCTCGCGCGGCGCACGAGGTGGATGAGCACGGGCGCGCCGATGAACGCGGTGACAACGCCCACGGGCACCTCCCCGGGCCAGAGCGCGACGCGTCCGATGACGTCGGCCGCGAGCAGCAGGGTGGGGGCCAGGAGCATCGTGTAGGGGAGGATCCACCGCTGGTCGGGTCCGACGATCCAGCGCGCCACGTGCGGCGCCATGAGACCGACGAAACCCACCGGGCCCGCGATGGCCGTGGCCGAGCCCGCGAGCACCGTGATGGCGACGATCGACAGCGCGCGCGTGGTGACCAGTCGCGTACCGAGGGATGCCGCGAGGTCGTCGCCGAGGCCCAGGGCGTTCAGCGATCGCGCGGTGGCGAAGGCGACGACGATCCCGGCGGCGACGAACGGGAGGGCCGGCACGACGACGTCCCACCCGCGTTCGACGAACGAACCCGCTCCCCAGGCGCGTAAGCGTGCGAAGGTCACGGGACTGATCAGCATGAGTGCCTGCGAGATGCCCAACAGCACGGCACCCACGGCGACGCCGGCGAGAGTGAGTCGCACTGGGTCGGGGCCGGATCGCCCGGCCGCGCCGATGATCGACACGACCGCGGTCACCACGAGTGCCCCCGCGAACGCCCACGGCAGCATCTGCAGCGCCGACATCGCTCCGAGGCCGACGCCGATGGTGACGAAGAGCGCGGCCCCCGCGTCGACGCCGAGGATGCCGGGGTCGCCCAGGGGGTTGCGCGTGAACGCTTGGATCAGCGCCCCCGCGAGCCCGAGGGCCACCCCCACGACCACGGCCGCGACGGTCCGGGGGAGGCGGAGATCGAGCACGACCTGATCGGTGAGGGAACCGTCAGGGGTGGTCAGGGCATGTACGAGCGCAGCCGGGCTGACGGTGCTCGATCCGATCGCGATGCTCAGGCACGCGGCGGCCGCCAGGGCGATGAGCGCGACGAAGAGACCGATGGCCCGCCGGCGGCCGGCCCCGGGTGTGCGCGGGCGGTCGCGCCGCGCTGAGCGCGACACGACCACCGTGGACGATGACACGGAGCGTCAGCCGTCGACGCTCTGCGGCGACTGACCCGCGACGGCCTTCTCGAGACGCGGGACGAGCTGCTCCAGCACGTACTTCTGGCTCAGCGGCGTGAGGAAGTAGATCGCTCCGGCGAGCTCGCCGTCGGTGTACACCGCGCGCCCCTCGGTCACGGCTTTCAGCGACGACGTGGTGCCGAACGACAGCAGGTCGGGCAACGACTCGGCGTTCTCGGTGGCGAAGACGATCACGTCGGCATCGATGAGCGACATGTTCTCGCCCGAGATGAGCGCCTGCTGGCCGGGCTGCGCGGCGTACTTCTCGAGATTCGGCGTCATGATGAAGCCGAGATCGGTGAGGAAGTCCGTGTTGAGGCCGTCGGGGTAGACGTAGATGTTTCCCTCGTAGGGGCCGCCCTGCGAGAACGATGCAGACCGTCCTGCGAACTCGGGGTGGGCCGCGGCGGCCTCGGCGTAGGAGTCTTCGACGCCGGTGATGAGCTTCTCGCCCTCGGCCGTACGCCCCATGGCTTTGGCGATCTGGCGCGTCTGGTCCTGCCACGCCGAGAAGTAGCGGTCGGCGCCGGTGACGCTGGTCACCGTCGGCGCGATGGCGCTGAGCTTGGTGTAGTCGTCGGAGGTGATGTTCGCATTGGTGCCGACGATGAGGTCGGGCTTCAGCGATGCGATCTTCTCGAATTCGAACCCGTCCGTGGCCTGCAGCACGGTGGGCTCCGCGCCGTTGAGCAGATCGGTCGCCCAGGGCCAGACGGCGAAAGGCTGCTCGCCGTACCACTCGGTCGTCGCCACCGGGGGAGTACCGAGCTCGAGCAGGATGTCCTGCTCGGTGAGTCCGACCACGACGACCCGCTGCGGTTCGGCGGCGATGGTCGTCTCCCCGAACTGATGGGCGACGGTCACGGGGAACGTGTCGCTCGGCTCGGTGGAGTACGTGGCGTTTTCGGCGGATGCCGTGGCGGCGCCGCCGCAGCCGGTGAGGAGCGCCGCCGTCACGGCGAGGGCGGCGCCCAGGGCGGCGAGGCGGACGAGAGGGCGGGTGTCCGGCATGTGGGGACTTCCGTTCGGGTGGGTGATGCGCCGCTAGGTTAGCCTTGCCTAACCCCGCTCACCATCCGCCCGAGGAGACATCGCATGCTGATCGAGGACACGGTCCTGTCTTCTCGCGAACATCGGCATCCCGAAGAGGCGGGTGAGGTCGCGCATCGTGTTCGTCAGTGGACATTCGCCGAATTCGCCGCGACGTCGACACCGCTCGAGGCCGGCAGCGGGTTCGCCCCGCACCGGCACGAGGAAGACCAGCTCGCGTGGATGGCATCCGGGTCGATGGAGGTGTCGGTCGGCACCGACCGCTGGCACCTGCGTCGCGACCACGCGGTGTGGATCCCCACCGGGGTGCGACACGAGATGCGCTTCACGGAGCCGGGCGAACTGGTCAGCGCCTACATCGATCAGCGACACCGCCCCGCGCCGCGGGGGTGGGACCGCGCCCGCGTGCTCTCCCTCGAGCCACTGGGGGGAGCACTGCTTCGCCATCTCGCCGCCACCGGTCTGACCGAGTCGCGTCGCCAAGCGTGCTTCGCGCTGCTCAGCGACCTCGTCGCCGACGCCCCGATCGCCCGCGAGGTGGTCGCCCTGCCGCACGACCCGCGCGCCCGCTCGATCGCGCTCGCGCTGATGG
>NZ_CAUQWC010000234.1:0-5072 GCF_963521695.1 uncultured Microbacterium sp.
ACCGGACGGCAGAGGTCAACGCCGACGTCGCCGAGCACCCGACCGACCAGGTCGGTGACGGAGCGGAAGACGCGTCATCGCCCGTCGACATGCCCGAGGCCGCCTCCCGGGGGATGCGCGGGTCGGCACCCACCGCCGCGTCCGACGAGCCGCGCGCGTAGGCGTTGATCGTACCGGCGTCGAGCGATGCTCGCGCCGCCGCGCTCCACGCCACTCAGACGGGCGCGGCGATGTCGATCAGGACGTCGTTCCACGCCGCCGCGTCGTCGTCCCAGAGCGCGACGAACGAGGCGGCCAGAGCGTCCTCGAGTCCGTCGAGACTCTTCACGCGGAAGACGACGGCCGCCGCCGCCGGGTCGTGGCCCGCGTCGCGGGCGTGTTTTGCGTACCCCTGCGCGACCGCGCGCACCCAGGCCTCGGATGCCGCCTTCACCGCCGCGTAGTTCGCTCCGCCGGCGAGCGGCCGGGCGACCGCGTTCGACGAGACGATCGCGAGGCGTCCGGCATCCGAGGCGCGGATGTCGTCGTCGAAGGCGCGACTGACGTGTCGCAGCGCGGTCAGCGACCGCAGCAGGAACGCGAAGTCGTCGTCGCTCTGGCCGGCGAGACCGCCGCCGCCCCGCCACCCTCCGACGAGGTGCAGGATGCCGTCGACTCGGCCGTAGGCGGTGTGGACGCGTTCGCGGAGCGCGTCGACGGCGTTCGCATCGATCAGATCGCAGCGCTCGACGGCGATCCCGGGGACCTCCGCCGAGACCCCGGCCAGTCGATCATCGTCGCTGCCGACGACGATCACGTGCGCCCCGGCCTCCGCGAGGGCACGTGCGCACGCCCTCCCCGCCGCGCTCGTTCCGCCCGCGAGCAGCACCCGGCGCCCGTACACGCCTTCGTCCGCGGCTTCCGCATCCGTCATCGTGGGCCCCTTCTCCAGTGTGGGCTCCGGCGCCGCCCACGTCGAGCCCCCTCCGAGGGAGCGTTGATGAGGGCCGCCGCGCGTCAGTCGGTGCCGCGGATGCCCTCGGTCGACGCGATCACGGGCCGCATCTTCTTCTCGAGCGCCTCGAAGAACATCGACAGCGGGAACTCGTCGTCGAGGACCGCGTCGGTGTAGCCCTTCGGCAGTCCCGCGAGCACGTCATCCGTCAGACCGCGGGCCCACACCGATGCCGGGTGGGGCGTCACGACCGAGCGGACGAGGTCGTACGCGGCGAGCCAGTGAGCCGTCTTGGGCCGGTCGATCGAGCGCCAGTACAACTCGTCGATCGCGTCGGCCAGGGCGACGACCGCGGCCGGCACCTCGTCCCAGTCGAACGCGAGCGAGGTGTCGGTCCAGTGCAGCACCCGGCGCTGGTGCAGCCACGCGAAGAGCAGCTGCCCGCCGAGACCGTCGTAGTTGCGCACGCGTGAGCCGGTGATGGCGAAACGGAAGATGCGGTCGAAGATCACCGCGTACTGCACGAGCTCGGCGTGCTCGAGCATCGCCTGCTCAGCGGCATCCAGGTCGTCGCGGGCCGCGAGGCGCGCCTGTAGCGAGACGCTCTCGCGGAAGGCAGTGAGGTCGCAGCGCAGTTCCTCGAGCGAGTACAGGAAGAACGGCATCCGCTGCTTGATCATGAACGGGTCGAAGGGCAGATCGCCCCGCATGTGGGTGCGGTCGTGGATGAGGTCCCACATGACGAAGGTGCGTTCCGCGAGGTCCTGGTCATCGAGTAGGCGGGCGGCAGCGTCCGGCAGCTCGAGCTTGGTGATCTCGGATGCCGCGCGCGTGACACGGCGGTACCGGGCAGCCTCGCGGTCTTGGAAGATGGCGCCCCAGGTGAATGAGGGGACCTCTCGCATGGCGACCGTCTCGGGGAAGAGCACGGCCGAATTGGTGTCGTAGCCCGAGGTGAAGTCGATCAGGCGCAGCGAGACGAACAGTCTGTTGGTGTATTCCGTCTCGAGCCGCGCGATGAACTCCGGCCAGATCGCCTCGACGAGCACCGCCTCGACGTGCCGCTCGCTCGAGCCGTTCTGCGTGTACATGGGGAACACGACGAGGTGACGGATGCCGTCGACCCGGTGATCCTGCGGGTGGAACGCCACGAGGGAGTCGAGGAAGTCGGGAGCGCCGAGGCCCTCGGCGCGCCAGCGGCGGAAGTCGGCGATCGAGGCGGTGAGGTAGTCGGCGTCGTGCGGGAAGAGGGGAGCGAGGGCGTCGAGGGAGGCGATGACGTCGTCGATGAGGGGCTCGGCCGCGGCGGTGTCTTCGATCGATCCGTCCTTGGCCTGCAGCGCCTGCAGGGCGGTCGCGGCGGTCTTCAGCTGCGCCCAGGCGGGGGTGTGCTCGACCGTGTCGACGCCGTGACCGGCGAGCAGATCCTCGGCGACACGGGTGGGCGTGGTCATGGTCATCGCATCCTCCGTTCGAAGCGGTAAATTTTCCTGCTGAACGTGGATACTAACGGAAAACCTACGGTCCTCACCACTGCCGCCCTCGACGCCCCTGCTACTGTCGACCTCATGACCGAGGCTCCCGCGCCCCGCGCCCCGCGTCTCGACGACGCCGTCGATGCCGCGATCGTGCGTGAGATCTCGCTCGACGCCCGCGCCACTCTCTCGCACCTGTCCGATCGCGTGGGCCTGTCGGTCTCCGCCGTGCAGTCGCGCCTGCGCCGGCTCGAAGCCCGGGGCATTGTGAAGGGGTATCGCCCCATCCTCGATGCCGAGGCCCTCGGCCGGCCGCTTGCCGCCTTCGTCGAGATCACCCCGCTCGATCCCGCGCAGCCCGACAACGCCCCCGAACTTCTCGCCCACCTCGGGGCGATCGAGGCCTGCCACTCCATCGCCGGGGAGGCGGCCTACATGCTGTTCGTGCGCGTCCCCACCCCGCGCGAGCTCGAATCCCTCATCCGCGACATCCGCTCCGCCGCCCAGGTGAACACGCGCACCACCGTGGTGCTGCAGACGTTCTTCGAGGCGCGTCCTGTCGAGCCGGCCGACTTCCCGGCCTGACCCGCGGCGGGTCGGGATACATCCTGAGACGGATGCCGAAGCATTCACCCCCGCGTAACGTGGCGACGATGCTCTCCCCGCGCCCGCTCCAGCGATACCAGCTGATCACCGACCTCGGCCTCGCCGCGGTGTTCGGCCTGCTCGTCTTCGCCATCGAGCTCACCTCGACCCCGTGGCGGGTTGATGCGGGGGTGGCCGCGTCGGTCGTGGCCGACAACCTCGGGGCGGTCCTCACGGCCGCCGCTTTCACGGCGGCGGTGGCCGTGCGACGCCTCTGCCCCGGTGTCGCCCTCTCGCTCGCCTGGGTCGGCGCCCTCGTGCAGATGGCCTTCTCGCGCTCTCCGTCGCCGAGCGATTTCGCCGTGTTCGCGGCGCTGTACACCACCGGAGCCTATGGGTCTCGGCGCGTGTTCTGGGCCGGCTTCGCGTCGGCGATCGCGGGTGCCGTGATCGTCCCGCTCTACCTCCTGCGCGGGGGGATGTCGGCGCCGCTCGGCGCGGAGCAGTGGTTCGCCATCATCGCGGTCATGTTCGCGGCAGGCTTCGCCCTCCTGCTCTCGTGGGTGTCCGGCGCCCTCGTGCGCACGGCGCAGCGCGCGGCGGCGAACAGCCGGGCGCAGCGCGCGGCCGAAGCCGAGACGATCGCGGAACAGCAACGGGTGCAGATCGCGCGCGACATGCACGACGTCGTCGCGCACTCGCTCGCCGTCGTCATCGCGCAGGCCGACGGCGCGCGGTACGCGGCGGCATCCGACCCCGGGGCGACCGTCGAGGCCCTGACGACGATCTCCTCGACCGCGCGCTCCGCCCTCGGCGACGTGCGGCTGCTGCTGTCGCAGCTCCGCCACAGTCAGGGCGACGGGCCGCAACCGACCCTCGCCGACACCGAGGTCCTCTTCGAGCGGTTGCGGGCGGCGGGCATCGATCTGCAGGTCGACGTCGACCCCGAGCCCTCGGACCTCCCACCGGCCGCGGTCCAGCTCGCCGTCTACCGCATCCTGCAGGAGGCCCTCACCAACGCCCTGCGTCACGGCGTCGATCCGCGGGTGCGCGTGCACCTCGGGTGGTGGCCCGACCGCGTCGTCGTCTCCGTACGCAACGCCCGTCCCACCTCGGCGACCACCGCCACCCCCTCCGCCGGTCACGGCCTCATCGGCATGCGCGAGCGCGCGCAGCTCGTCGGCGGCCACCTCACCGCCGGACCGGAGTACGGCGAGTTCGCCGTCCGCGCGACCCTGCCGATCGGGGCGACGGCGTGACCATCTCGCCCAGGCACCTCGTAGAGACGCCGAGGAACGCCGGGGGTGTCTCACCCCCTCCACGCGTCTCTCCGCCGCGGTCCCACCCTCGAAAGGACGTGTCGTCATGACCGCCCCCGTCCGCATCGTCCTCGTCGACGATCAGGCGCTCTTCCGCGCCGGCATCAAGATGGTCCTGAACTCGCAGCCCGACCTCGAGGTGGTGGGTGAGGCGTCCGACGGGCGCGAGGGTGTCGAGGTCGTCCGGGCGATGCGGCCTGACCTCGTCTTGATGGACGTGCGGATGCCGGTCATGGACGGCCTCGCCGCGACCGCGGAGATCTTGCGCGAACCTCACGCACCACGCGTGGTCGTCCTCACCACGTTCGACCTCGACGAGGCGGCCGCGCGTGCGATCCAGGGCGGGGCGAGCGGCTTCCTGCTGAAGGACTCCGAGCCGGAGTTCCTCCTCTCCGCCGTGCGGACGGTGCATGCGGGATCGGCCGTGATCGCGGCGTCCGCGACGCGAGAGCTGTTCGCGCACATCGCCGAAGGGGGCTCAGCGGAACCCGTTCCCTCGTCGTACGGCGGGCTGACCGAGCGTGAGCGGGAGATCTTCGCGCACGCAGCGTCCGGTCTGAGCAACGCCGAGATCGCCGAGCGGGAGTTCCTCTCGGAGGCCACCGTAAAGACCCACATCAGTCGCATCCTCACGAAGCTCGCGCTACGCGACCGCGTGCAGCTGGTCGTGTTCGCGTACCGGCACGGACTCGTCTGACCGGCGTCGCGGGCCGCGCACCGGCCGTCGTTCAGCTCCGCGGGCGCGCGCCGGGCGCGGGC
>NZ_CAUQWC010000235.1:0-5070 GCF_963521695.1 uncultured Microbacterium sp.
GCCGCGTCCGGCGCTGCGGCCCCGAGCGTTGACCGCGCCGAGGCGGAACGCACCGCCGCCGGCGCCCCCGCCGCGCACCTCGACGAGCCGGCTCCCGACGTCTCCACCCCCGAGAGGACCCCCGCGTGACCCGCATCGTCGTCACCGCCCCCTTCGACCCGCGCATCGCCGCCGCGCTTGCGGGCGAGGTCTTCACGGCATCCGAGGTCGAGACCGGCCAGTCCCTCGGTGCGCGCGCCGCCGCCGACCCCGTGTTCGCCGAGGCTCTGGCCGGCGCCGACGTCGTGATCGCAGAGCTCGACCGCATCGACGACGACGCGCTCGCGGCCGCGCCCCGCCTGTCGTTGGTCGTCGCCTGCCGCGCGAACCCCGCGAACGTCGATCTCGCCGCGTGCGCGGCGCGCGGCGTCGAGGTACGCACGACACCGGGTCGCAACGCCGACGTGACCGCCGACTTCACCCTCGCCCTCCTGCTCGCCACCGTGCGCCACGTGCCCGCGGCGTCGGCGTGGCTGCGCGAGGGCAAGTGGAGCACCGACGACGTGTTCGAGCCGTACGCGCGCTTCCGCGGCATCGGGCTCACGGGCCGGCAGCTCGGCGTCGTCGGCGGCGGAGCGGTCGGTCGGCGCGTCGTGCGCCGCGCGCAGGGGTTCGGCATGCGCGTCGCCGTGTACGACCCCTTCCTCGC
The DNA here is from genome assembly GCF_963521695.1 of uncultured Microbacterium sp. Taxonomy (GTDB): domain Bacteria; phylum Actinomycetota; class Actinomycetes; order Actinomycetales; family Microbacteriaceae; genus Microbacterium. The sequence goes on from NZ_CAUQWC010000235.1 coordinate 689, forward strand.
CCCCGGCGCCCTGGGCGACGACGTGACGCACCTCGACCTCGACGAGCTGCTCGCTTCGAGCGACATCGTCACCCTGCACGTTCCGCTCACCCCCGAGACCACCGGTCTGATCGGCGCGCGCGAACTCGCGCTGCTGCGCCCCGACGCGTATCTGATCAACGCCGGCCGCGCCGCTCTCGTCGACCGCGACGCCCTGCTCGCGGTGCTGCGCGACGCGCGCATCGCCGGCGCCGGATTCGACGTGTTCCACGACGAGCCGCTCGCCCCGGGCGACGAACTGCTGCGACTGCCGAACGTCACCCTCACCCCGCACATCGCCGGAGCGTCGGACGACGTGGTCGTCGAGCACTCCCGCCTCGCGGCCGCCGCCGTGGCATCCTTCATCGACACGAAAGAGAAATCATGACCGTCTCCGCCACCGCCGACGTGGTCGTGCTCGACATCGAGGGCACCACGTCCGCCGCCGGGTTCATCCTCGGCGACCTGTACGACTACGCGCGGCCGCGTCTCGAGGAGGTGCTCGGGCGCGACGACGACACCGTTCGCTCCGCCCGCGTCGACGCGATCGCCGAGACGGGCCTGGATGCCGACGCCTCCGACGTCGAGATCGCCGAGGCGCTGCGCGCTCTGATGGCGAACGATGTGAAGTCCACCCCGCTGAAGACGCTGCAGGGGATCATCTGGGCCGAGGGTTTCGCCGCGGGTGAGATCCACTCGCAGTTCTTCGACGACGTGCCCCAGCGCCTGCGCGCCTGGCATGAGGACGGCATCCGTCTCGCCGTGTACTCCTCGGGTTCGGTCGCCTCGCAGGTGCCGTGGTTCCGTCACGCGCCGCAGGGCGACCTGACCCCTCTCGTCGAGGACTTCTTCGACACGGTCAAGGCCGGGCCGAAGAAGGAGCGCGCGTCGTTCGACGCGATCGCCGCCTCCCTCGACGTGGCGCCCGGGCGCGCGCTGTTCCTCACCGACCACCCCGACGAGGTGACGGCGGCCCTCGCGGCCGGCTGGCAGGTGGTCGCCCTCGACCGCGCCGGCGAACCGTGGGCCGGCACCGCATTCGCCGCGCCCGCCGTGGCATCCTTCGACGAGATCGAGGTGACCCGATGACCGTCCTCCCCTCCCGCGACCGCGTGCAGGCCGCCGGCGCCGCCCTCGCGGCCGAGGCGTCGCGCTTCTCGGGCTACGGCTGGATGCGCGGCACCTCGGGCAACCTCTCGGTCGTCGTCGACCGCGACCCGCTCGTGCTCGCCGTCACCGCGTCGGGCCTCGACAAGTCGCTGCTCACCGACGCCGACGTCGTGCTCATCGACGCGAGCGGCGAGGCGATCGACCCCGACGACCAGCGCCCCCCGTCGGCGGAGTCGGGTCTGCACGCCCACATCGCCGCGCGCACGGGTGCGAACGCCGTGTTCCACGTGCACGCGTTCGACGCCGTGGTCGCCGGACACCGGTGGCCGAACGGCGTCGAGATCCGCGACATGGAGATGCTCAAGGGCATCGGTCACCTCGCCGACGACGAGACCGTGACGATCCCCGTGATCCGCAACCACCAGGACATGACGGTCGAGGCCGGCTGGTTCGACGAGGTCTACCGCCCCGCCACCGCCGACGTGCCCGAGGTCCCCGCCCTGATCGTCGCGAACCACGGCATGTACGCCTGGGGTGCCGATGTGGCCGCGGCCCGTCGCCACCTCGAGATCACCGAGTGGCTCTTGCGCTTCGCCGTCGCGACGCGCTGAGCTGCGGCATCCTTCTTCCCCACCCCCAACGAAAGGAGCGGCCATGACCCTGCTGACCGTCTGGAAAGCGACCGACCCGAGCACGCCCGTGCTCGAGACCACCGAGGAGAGCGAGATCCGCGAAGCCCTGGCCGAGCTCGGCGCCCGCTTCTCGCGCTGGGAGGTCAAGGACGTCGCCGCCGGCGCCTCGCAGGACGAGGTGCTCGCGCTGTACGCCGACGAGATCGGCGAGGTGAAGGACCGTGAGGGCTACACGCTCGTCGACGTCGTCGCCCTCGACCCCGCCCAGTCCGACTACGACGACGTCAAGACGCCGTTCCGCGAGAAGTTCCTGTCGGAGCACGCGCACGACGACGACGAGGACCGCTACTTCGCCAAGGGCGCGGGCGTGTTCTACCTCCACGCGAACGAGAAGGTGCACGCGGTGTACTGCGAGGCGGGCGACCTCATCTCGGTGCCGGCGAACACGACGCACTGGTTCGACATGGGCACCACTCCCCACTACGTCAGCGTGCGCTTCTTCCACGACGACGACGGCTGGGTCGGTCACTTCACCGGCAGCCCCATCGCGGAGTCCTTCGCCTCGTTCGACCAGCTGGCGGAGCGTCGCGCGCAGCTCGCCTGATCCCGCTTCTCCCCGAACGCCCGCCCCCGTCGCATCCCTCCGGATGCCGTGGGGGCGGGCGTTCTGCGCGGGTGCGGGCCCCGCGGCGGTCTCTGACGCTTGCGGGGCCTCCCCCGCCGCAATACCTTCATGTCCACCGGGCACGCGGTGAGAGGGGCGGGCACATGGTGGCACCCGTGATGCTGCTGTCGGTGACGTGCCTCGTCGCAACCGGCATGCTGCTGCTGGTGGGCCTCCTGCTCGTCGGCCACGACGCCCCGACCGGCGCGTCGCTGCAGTACGCCGTGATCGCCGGCGTGGCAGAGGTCGGCGCGTCGGCGATGTATCTCGTGTGGATCAACGTCGGCGGGTCCCCGGTGTTCGCCGCCGCCAACGCGCTGATGGTCCTCGGACCCGCGATGATCCCGTTCGCGTTCCACGCGCTCAGCCGCCCGACGGCGAACCGGTGGTTCGCGCTCCTCGCGGCATCCGGGGTGATCGCCGTCGCCGTGACCTCTCTGCTCCTCCCGGTGAACGACGCCGCCGTCGTGCGGGCGGCCGCCTTCGCGGTCGTCGGAGTGTGCGGTGCGGTGGCCGCCGCACGCTCCCGCGAGGGGCACCGGGCGTCGATCCGCGTGCTCGCCGGTGCCCTCTGCGCCTTCGCCCTGTACTGCGCGGCGCGGGGACTCGCGCTCGTGGTCGCCGGCGAAGACGGCGGCGGCCCCGACGGCCTCTTCTCCGATGCGGGAGCCGTCACGGTCGGCGTCCTCATCGTCGTCGTGATCACCGCCGCGACCTCGGTCTTCTGGATCGCCGTCGACCGTGAGACCCTGCTCGCGGCCGCGGGGGCATCCGCCGTACTGGTGGTCGTTCCCGGTCGCAGGCGCGGCGACGACGGGCGGCAGCCGCGCCTGCGCGAACTCGTGGGCGACGTGCGCGAAGCCGCCGCCGCCGTCGATTCCGACGCGGTCGCCGTGTTCGGCGGCGCGGGGCTGTCACGGACCGGCGCGGTTTCGACCTTGAAGGACACCCTGCGCATCGATCACGGATGGACCGAGGACGAGATCGCCCTTCTCACGCAGACCGCCGTCGCGCATTGATCTGCGCGGCGGGCGGTCGCTACACCGCGGGCCGCGCGAGACGACACGATCCGCACGAAATCACGCGCGGTGCGCGCGTCGAATCGTGTCGTCTCGGCGGGATCGTGTGATCTCGGCGGCGGTCCGGGCTCGGGCGGGGGTCAGATGACGGCCGCCGACCACGGGTCGGGAAGGCCGTAGCGGTGTGCGGCGATCGACACCGCCTGCTCGCGCAGGAACGGCAGCAGCTCCAGACGACCGGCGGTGGTGACCTCGTCGGCGTACACGGTCAGCGAAAGGTCGGCCCCCACGGTCTCGGCGACCGCCGTGCGGAGGGCGGTGACGGTCTCGGCCGGGCCCACCAGACGGATCCGCTGCGGCCGCCCCGGCGTGACGAGGGCGTCGACCGCGTCGGCATCCGGGATGCCACTCGCCAGGCGCTGCAACCACTCCGCGTCGGTCTCGACCGAGACCGCCACGCTCGCCTCGCCGAGCAGGTGGCGCACGGCCGCGGGAAGACCCACGGGGGTGCTGAGCGTGAACGTCGAGCCCGAGCGCACCGCCGCGACGAGCACGCGCAGCACCGCCTGCCAGGCCGCGTCGCCGGTCGCGCGCACCGCGACCTCGGTCGGACGGTACCGCCGCAGATTGCGCTCGACCCGCAGGTGCGAGACGTCGGTGACCCGGCCGAACTCGCGGTCCCACGCCACGGCATCCGACAGCGCGCCGCGGCGCAGCCACTCGAACGCCTCGTACGACAGGGTCGGTTGCGCGGCCTCGATGAGCCCCGTGATGCGACTGTCGAGCCCGCGCAGGTGCAGCGTCGACGACGCCGCACCGCCCGACGACGGCCGCCACGACCCGAGGGTGACCAGGCGGTTCGGCCCGCCCGACATCGCGCCGGTGCCCGCCGACGCCTCGCCCCAGCCGCCGAGCGGCTCCCGCTGCACGACCCTGCCC
>NZ_CAUQWC010000236.1:0-5037 GCF_963521695.1 uncultured Microbacterium sp.
TCGCCCTCGCCGGCGCTCTCCTCGTGGCGACCCCCGTGGTCGCCCAGGCGTACGGCCCCACCGCTCCCGGTTCGCAGACCATCACGGTCACGGAAGACGGCTCGTACGGCTTCGCCGGATACGAAGCCGGCTCGCAGGTCACCTTCACCCTTGTGGGCGTGGGCGTGACCGGCGCCAACATCGCCACCGCGGGTCAGCAGGTGACCGCCGCCTCGGTCACCAAGACCGCTGACGCGTCCGGATCCGCCGCGGCCGACGTCACCCTTCCCGACCCGCAGGTGGGCTCGTACAGCCTCACCGCCTCGGGCCCTCTCGCGTCCGGCGGCGGTGCGTCCGGCGGCGGCGCATCGGTCGGCGGCGGCACGAGCGGCGGCGGCACGTCGAACGCCGGGGGCACCTCCGGCGGAAGCGACTCGCTGGCTGTGACGGGTATGGACGCGAACTCGCTCCTCGGCTTCTGGGTCGGCGGTGGCGCCCTCGTCCTCGCCGGCGCGACTGTGGCCGTCGCCGCGACGGCACGCCGCAACCGCCGCAGCAAGGCCTGACGCCTCACGCGTTCCCGAAGGGCGTCGCCGACGAGAGTCGGCGGCGCCCTTCGGCGTTGTTCCGGGCGGCCCGTCCGTCAACCCTCCGTCCGTGAGGCTTCTCGCAGATTGACTCGTCGCATGGATACGACCACCACTGCACCTCTCGACGGCGACGGCCTCGACGCTGACACTCCCCGGACGCTGCCCTTCGTGCACATGTGGACCGGGCTCGACGGGAGGAGCCGCCTCGACAAGTCGATCATGCGCGGCTTCGGCCAGCAGAGCGTCGGAGGCGGGGCCGACCCGCAGTGGATGCGTCCTTTCCCGGGCGAGGTGGCCGCGGTGCTCTTCGCCGTGCTCCCCGTCGGCTGGGTCGGGGACTGGCATCCATCTCCCCGTCCGCAGTGGGTCATTCCGCTGCGCGGGCGCTGGTTCCTCGCGACGCAGGATGGCGCGCGGGTGGAGATGGGTCCCGGAGACATCCATTTCGGACAGGACGTCGACACCGCCGAGATCGACGGCGACCGCGGACATCTCTCGGGCACCGTGGGCGACGAACCCTGCTGGCAGATGCTCGTGCAGTTCGCCTCCTCCCCCGGCGCCCCGACACCGCACCCGTTCGGCTGAGCACGTCAACCCGCTCTCCGCTCCGATGCCGACCGGATTGACTGGTCGCATGCCCCTCCCCCTCGACGGTCAGATCCTGCAGCACCCGCGATCCCCCGAGCAGGTCGAGATCTCCCCTCCCCGCGTGTGGGACGAACGCCTCGCTACTGTCCTGCCCCCGTCATCGCGTCTGTTGTCGCTCTACGCCGACGCCACGTGGGCCGAAGGCCCCGTGTGGTGGCCGGAGGAGCGTTCCCTGGTCTTCAGCGACGTGATCGGCCGTCGCACGCTCGCCTGGCGCGAAGACGGCAGCATCGTCACGGTGCGCGACAGGTCGAACTTCGCCAACGGCAACACCATGGATGCCGAGGGCCGCCTCGTCCAAGCCGAGCATGGCCGTCGGGGCGTCAGCCGTACCGACGCCGACGGCACCGTGCTGCTCGTCGACTCCTTCGAGGGCGAGCCGCTCAACTCGCCCAACGACCTGGTCGTGGCATCCGACGGGGCGATCTGGTTCACCGACCCCACCTACGGCATCTGCGACCCGCGCGAGGGGTATCCCGCCGACCCCGTCCTCCCGCACCAGAGCGTCTACCGCTGGCGCGAGGGCGAGAGCCTGCAGCGCATGATCGACCTCGACCAACCCAACGGTCTGGCCTTCAGCCGCGACGAGCGCACGCTCTACGTCGCCGAGTCCAACGCCGCGGGACTCCCCCGCGTCGTCGCCTGCAGCTGGGACGGCACGGCGCTCGGCACCCCGCGCACCTTCGCCACAGTGGATGCCGGAATCCCCGACGGCTTCGTCGTCGACAGCCGGGACTGGCTCTGGATCTCGAGCGAGGCGGGGGTCGTCATCGTCGACGAGACGGGGCAGCGCCTGGGAGTCGTACCCACCCCGCACGTCGTGAGCAACTGCACCTTCGACGCCGACGAGAAACGCCTGTTCATCACCGGGGACAGCGACCTGTGGATGGTGCAGCTGGCGTAGGGCGCGAAGCGGAGAGCGCCAGCTGGGAAATACATCTGGCCATCCGCCGTCACTCGCCCACTGCGCCTTGGTCTATCGAGCGCTCACGACACCCCGGTGAAACAACAGAACGTTGAGGCGAACGAGAGACCTCTCGATCTCAGAACAGGCAATCGCGACACATTCATCGAGCACGTCCGGCCCGATCACCGTCGAAAGTATTGGTGTCCGACACGCGGGAGAAACGTGATCGTGGGAGGATTCCCTCGTGGCAACTACGAGACCGCTCACAGCCGGCGGAATGCTGCCCGCACCCCTCCTCGGCACCGTGACCGCGCTCGTGCTGTGCATCATCGTGCCACTCGTCGTGGTCGGCACGACAAGTGCGTCGACCGGCTCGTCCGTGTGGATCCCGGCGCTGATCTCCACGATCATCGCGGGGGCCCGATTCGTATGGATCGTCGGGTCTCGCGAACGGCACCCGTTCGAGATGACGACGTGGCTGTTCTTCTACGTCTTCGGCGGACTCGCCCCGCTCGTGCAGCGGATGACCGATGTCGACCCCTCGACGACCCCGAACGTGGACCATTCATTCGACAGCACCGCCTTCGGGATCATCATCGCCACCGAGGTAGCGCTCATCCTCGGCAGCGCGATGGGGAAGCCCCGCGCCGATCTTCTGGAGCAGCATCCGCGCCGGGTGGTCGACCCGCGACGCACGGCAGTCGTCAGCTTCTTTCTGATCCTGCTCGCTCTCGGCTACATCGCCGCTATCGGATTCACCACCTTGTTCACGAACCGCACCGATCGAGGCGCAGCACTCTCCGGAGCACTGTCGGACGACGCTTCCCGCACGATTCTTTCAGCCCTGGTCACGCTGGGGCTTCTCGTCACCGTCGTAGCGCAGTTGCAGGTGCGCCGTGAACAGAAGGCGCGCGGAGACAAGAAACCATTCATTCTGATCTCCATCTCGATGATCCTGCTGCTCGTCATCGTCAACCCGGTCGGCTCACCACGGTTCCTCTTGATGACCGTGGCGCTGGCGCTGATCGCCGCGCTGGGGGCGTTCAGCCGAATGCGCATCTACCGCATCATCTCGTTGACGGGGATCGCGGCGCTCGTCGTATTGCTGCCCATTCTCGACTCGTTCCGTAGGAGCACGACGACCATCCGGTCGGCCGGGTCCCTGGACTCGTTGACGGGTGGTGACTTCGATGCTTTCGCGCAGACCATCAACACCGCGTGGTGGGTTGAGATGAACGGGCTAGCCAACGGCAACCAATTCTTGGGAGTCCTCCTCTTCTGGGTGCCACGGTCGATCTGGCCAGGAAAGCCCGTCGATACAGGCATTTTGCTCGGCGAGGCGAAGGGGTACGGGTTCACGAACCTCTCGGCACCGCTCCCGGCCGAGTTGTACATCAACGCTGGATGGGTCGGTGTCATCGTCGGAGCGATCCTCCTCGGCTTCGGGATGCGCAGATGGGATGCCCGCAGCGAGCAACGCATTCAGATCGACGGCGTACCCACCGTGCTCGGCTGCGTCATTCCGTTCTACATGGTGATGTTGCTGCGAGGTTCGCTTTTGCAAGCGGCGGCGAATCTCGCCGTCATCCTCCTCGCCTGGTTCTTCGTGACGCGGGCAACGGGGAGCGAGCATCCTCCGTCCCGGCAGGTCGTGGACCGGGCGACAGCAGCGAGGCGCTGAAGGTCGCTCTGAGGCTCGTTCGCCGCCTCCCCGGCGGGAGACCGTGCGCCCTCTGACGGCAGACCCCGTCCCGCGTCTTGTCGCCGGCCGGACGGCACCGCGTTCGGCGTTTCAGCGCACCCTGAACACGGAGATGCTGGCACTCCCGACCGTTCTGCTATCCGCACGGGATCTCCGGCATCGCCATCGACGCAGTGTTCTCTCAAGGAACGCGACGTAACCGCAAGATCCCCCCAGGACTTGCTCAAGCCGCTCCTCCCCCGCGTAACCGGCCCGTAACGTCGATCACGGGGCCCGCTCCGTCACGGACATCGCGGGGCGTCGGGCCGGGTAGCGAGGAGAGCCACATGAAGAACGTGCTGATGCGCGTGCGAGACGCCGTGACCACGTCTGTGTTCGGCAGTCCCGTCGTCTGCTGCGAGACCTGTGGAGAGACCCTCCGACCCAGCCGCGCCGTATGGCGCGGGCAGAGGTCGTACTGCTCTGCCGCCCACGAGTACGCCGACCTCGACACCGAGGACCTGTCTTCACCCGTCTTCGCGGCGCGGGCGACAGAAGACGCGGGCACGCGTTCCATGGCGGACCTCGTCCGTTCCTGACGACTACACGAAAAGCCGCGGATGTCACCCTGGGCATTTCCGCCGGCACTATGCGTCACCCTTAGTCATCGAGTCTTCGCGGGGCCCCACGCCGCCGGCGGAACTCCCTGACCGGTGAGTGGTGAGCAACGTTGACTGACGTCGAAATGGCGACGATCCCCGCGGGCCGCGTGCTGCGGGGAGATCTGCGCGGGACGGAGCGTCGGGAGATCGTCGTCGAGGCGTTCGAGATCGGCGTCTACCCCGTCACCGAGGAACAGGTGGCCGAACTACTCGGCATCCCTTCCCGACACCCCAGACGCCCCGCTGTCAACGTGAGTTGGCTGCGCGCCATCCGCCTCTGCAACGCGCTGAGCGAGTGGGAGGGGCTCGACCCGGTGTACTCCTTCGACGGCGAGGTCGTTGACGGGGATGCCGAGGCCGATGGCTTCCGCCTGCCCACCGACGACGAGTGGGAGTACGCGTGCCGCGCGGGCTCGGTCTCCGCGGCGTACGGACCGGTGCGCGACGTGGCGTGGACGGCTGCCGATGGGGTGGGTCACCCGTCGGAGGTCGGCGCGCGACTGCCCAACCTCCACGGTCTGTTCGACACGCTCGGCAACGTCTGGGAATGGTGCATGGACGCCTACGACC
>NZ_CAUQWC010000237.1:0-5012 GCF_963521695.1 uncultured Microbacterium sp.
CCCCCCCCCGCCCGCTTCTGGGTGAGGGCGGGCCGTGATCCCCCGCCCCCGGCCGGGGGGGGCGGGCCCGCCCCCCCGCCACCCCCCCCACGACGGTCTCATTTCACCTGGGCGCTGATCACGCTCATCACGGCGGTGTCGGCCAGTGTCGTCGTGTCGCCGACCTCGCGGCCTTCGGCCACATCGCGCAAGAGGCGGCGCATGATCTTGCCCGAGCGGGTCTTGGGCAGTTCGCCGACGATGTAGACGTCGCGCGGGCGGGCGATGGGCCCGATCTGCTCGCCGACCCACCGTCGCAGCTCGTCGCCGAGTCCATCGACGCGTTTCTGCTTCAGGTAGCGGCTCTTGATGATCACGAACGCGACCACCGCTTGGCCGGTCGTCTCGTCGGAGGCACCGACCACGGCTGCTTCGGCCACGCCCTCGTGCCCCACGAGTGCGGATTCGATCTCGGCCGTCGACAGGCGGTGTCCCGAGACGTTCATCACGTCATCGACGCGTCCGAGCAGCCAGACATCGCCGTCCTCGTCGAGACGGGCGCCGTCGCCGGCGAAGTAGTAGCCCTTGTCGGCGAACTTGTCCCAGTAGGTCTCGCGATAGCGGTCGGGGTCGCCCCAGATGCCGCGGAGCATGCTGGGCCATGGCTCGGTGACGACGAGCAGGCCGCCGCTGCCGTGGGCGACGGGCTCACCGCTGTCGTCGACGACGGCGATCGAGATGCCGGGCAACGGCACCTGTGCGGAACCGGGCTTGGTCTCGGTCACCCCCGGGAGGGCCGAGATCATGATCGCGCCGGTCTCGGTCTGCCACCACGTGTCGACGATCGGTGTCTGGTCGGCTCCGATGATCTCGCGGTACCAGACCCACGCCTCGGGGTTGATGGGCTCGCCCACCGACCCGAGGAGGCGGAGCGTCGACAGGTCGAACTTCTGCGGAATGTCGCGGCCGATCTTCATGAAGGAGCGGATGGCCGTGGGCGCCGTATAGAAGATGGTCACGCCGTGCTTCTCGATGAGCTCCCACCAGCGACCGGGGTGCGGCGTGTCGGGGGTGCCCTCGTACAGCAGCTGCGTCGCTCCGTTGGCGAGGGGGCCGTACGTCACGTAGGTGTGGCCGGTGATCCAGCCGATGTCGGCGGTGCACCAGTAGACGTCGGTCTCGGGGTGGACGTCGTGCACGACGCGGTTGGTGAATGCCGCCTGCGTGAGGTATCCGCCCGACGTGTGCAGGATGCCCTTCGGCTTCCCCGTCGTACCCGAGGTGTAGAGGATGAACAGAGGCGTCTCGGCGGGGAAGGCCTGCGCCTCGTGCTCGGCCGACGCCTGCGGGACGACGTCGTGCCACCAGAGGTCGCGCTCCTCGGTCCACTCGACCTCGTTCCCTCCGCGCTTGACGACGATGACGTGCTCGACGGTCTCCTGGATGCCGGAGCCGTTGCGGTCGGAGAGGGACTGATCGACCGCGGGTTTGAGAGGCGAGACCTTGCCCTTGCGCCAGCCGCCGTCGGCGGTGATGACGACCTTCGCCCCGGCGTCGTCGATACGGGCGCGGAGACTGTCGGCCGAGAACCCGCCGAAGACGACCGAGTGGACCGCGCCGATACGGGCGACCGCCAGCATCGAGGCGATCGCCTCGGGAATCATCGGCAGGTAGAGGGCCACGCGGTCGCCCTTCTCGACGCCGAGGCCGGTGAGCACGTTCGCGAGGCGTTTGACCTCGTCGGTGAGCTCGGCGTACGTGACGTTGCGCGAGTCGCCGGGTTCTCCCTCCCACCGCAGGGCGATGCGGTCGCCGTGGCCCGCCTCGACGTGCCGGTCGAGACAGTTGTAGGCGACGTTCAGCTCGCCGTCGGCGAACCATTCGGCGAACGGCGGATTCGACCAGTCCAACACCTGCGTGAAAGGCGTGTGCCAATGCAGGTCGCGCGCTTGTTCGGCCCAGAATCCCTCGCGGTCGGCGGCCGCGCGTTCGTACAGGGCGCGGTCGCCCACGGCGTTGTCGACGAATCCGGACGACGGCGGGAACCGGCGCGATTCAGAGAGGAGGTGGTCGATCTGGCTGCTCATCGCGGCGCTCCTTCGCGTTACGTGACGCCGGCGTCAGCGCTCGGCGTCTTCACCTGGGTCACGCTATCGACCCCCTCCGATGGGGGCCACCTCCGATAGTTGGCATCCCGATTTTGGCGAAACAGGTGATATATCGCGATGAATAGGTGCGTCGAGTTGGTGCGGGGTTTTCCGCATGCGTAATCTATGAGAGCCCGAACATCGCTTCCGGCATTTGCGTCCGGGGGGAGCCCCCCAATATTCCTCCGGCCGCACGGCGGCATCCCTCGCCCCCCACTGACGGGATGCCGCCTCCTCCTTTTGCCGGCCCGTCGCCGGCCGGTTTCGGCGAGGTGGGCAGTCGGCCGAGGCCCCTCCCCAGGTGTCGCATACTCGAGCTCGTCCACGGATAACCCCTCTCCGCCGACGGCGGACCACGCATCGTCCGTACGGTCGTCGACATGTCCTCGCTCGCTCCGGTCCATCCGATCGACCCCGACCCCGCCTCCGCCGCCTGGCGGGATCCGGCGCTGGCTTTTCTGCGACCGTTCCTCGACGATCCCGCCGTCACCGATCTCTTCATCAACGGTGACCGGGGCCTCTTCGTCGACCGGGGCGACGGCGCCGAACGCGTGTCGTCGTGGCGCGCGAGCGAAACCGAGGTGCGCCGGGTCGCCGTCCGGTTGATCGCACTGGGCGGGCGTCACCTCGACGACGCCTCACCGTGCGTCGACGTCCGCCTCCATCGCGGGGTGCGAGTCCACGCCGTCCTCGCCCCCGTCGCCGCGAGCGGCACCACGCTGTCGGTGCGCGTACCGCGTTGGGAAGCGCCGGATCTGTCGGATCTCGAACGCAGCGGCATGCTCTCCGGGGGCCAACGCGAACACCTGGAAAGCATGGTGGAGCGTCGTGAGAACGTGCTGATCACGGGAGCCACGGGGGCCGGGAAGACGACGTTGCTGTCGGCCCTGCTCTCGCACGTGCCGCCCACGCAGCGGATCATCACGGTCGAGGAGGTGGCGGAACTGCGCCCCGCGCACCCGCACCACGTCGCCCTCGAGGCTCGGCAGCCGAACATCGAGGGCACCGGCGGCATTCCGCTGGCCCGTCTCGTCCGTGAAGCCCTCAGGATGCGGCCAGACCGGTTGGTCGTGGGCGAGTGTCGCGGCGAGGAACTGCGAGAGCTGCTCATGGCGCTCAACACCGGTCACGACGGAGGGGCCGGGACCCTGCACGCGAGCGGGCTCACCGACGTGGCGGCCCGGCTCGAGGCACTCGGAGCACTCGCGGGAATGGATGCCGCGGCCACGGCGCGACAGACGGTCAGCGCCATCGACGCGGTCGTCCACGTCGAGAGGATCGCCGGGCGGCGCCGCGTGAGCGGGTGGGGGCGCCCCGTCGCGCACGCGGGACGCATCACGATCGAGCCCGCGCGATGGCCGTGAGAACCGCCGCGCGCGATGGGCTCGACGCCGGTCCCGCCGATCCGATCGAGACGATCATGCGCCTCGCGGTCCTGTTGTCGGCCGGCCTGACCCCGGCGAACGCCTGGAGGTATCTCGCCGACACCGGAGACCCCGTCTGCCGCGCGGCCGCGCGTGCCGCCGCCGAGGGTGACGATGTCGGCGCCGTGCTCGCTGCGGCCGGGGTGTCTTGGACGGACGTCGCTGCGATCTGGTCCGTCGCTGTGCACACGGGCGCACCCCTCGCCGACACGCTCCGGGCGGTGGGCGGCGCCCTCCGCGACGCCACCGAGGTCGTGGCCGATGTGAGCGTCGCCCTCGCGGAGCCCGCCGCCACGGCCAGGCTCCTGGGCTGGTTGCCCGTCCTGGGCGTGCCGATGGGGATGGCCCTCGGGTTCGACTCCGTCGGCATCCTGTTGTCCGACCCGGCGGGAACGGCCTGCCTCGCATCGGGCACCACTCTCATCGTGATCGCACAGTGGTGGTCGCGACGGCTCATGCACCGTGCCCGGCCGCCCACGGCGGTCCCGGGGCTCCGCGCCGAACTGTGGGCCGTCGCCCTGTCGGCCGGAGTGTCCGCCGACCGCGCGCGTTCGCTGGTGGACGCCGCGCTGCGCTCTCGTCCCTCGGACGACTCGCCCGATGACGCGGCGCAGACGGTCGCGTTCGCCCACCGCGCCGGGGTCCCCGCCGCGGAGCTGCTTCGCGCCGATGCCTGGCTCGCCCGACAGCGCGCACGAACCGCGGGGCGTACCGCCGCGGCACGGTTGTCGACGCGGCTGCTGCTTCCTCTCGGGATCTGCACGCTTCCCGCGTTCCTCCTTCTTGCGGTCGCCCCGATGATGCTCGGCATCCTGAGGTCCGGGGCCCTTCCGTGACCTCCCACCTCCACCGCCCCTTCGACGCACTTCCCTCACCTCTCTCACCCCGACTTCAGGAGTTCTCCATGACCGCGTTTCCCCACCCGTTCCGTCCGCAGCGCCCGGCAGTGGACGTGCCGCCGTTGACGACCGCGCGCGCCGGCGCGCTGTTCCTCGACGACCGCGGTGCGGCGACGGCCGAGTACGCCATCGCGACGATGGCGGCCGTCGCCTTCGCCGGCTTGCTCGTCGTCATCATGCGCAGCGACGAAGTCCGCGGCATCCTGACCGATCTGGTCCGACGCGCGCTCACCGTGCAATGACGCGGCGGCTTCTCAACGACCGGGGAGCCGTCACCGCGGAATTCGCGGTGGCCCTTCCGTCTGTGATCATCGTTCTCGCGCTCGGCGTCGGGGTGCTCGGATCAGCGGCGGCGACCGTGCGTCTGCAACACGTCGCGACGGAGGCCGCCCGCCTGCTCGGTCGCGGCGACGCCGACGCCCTCGCAGGCATCGCGGAGACCGGAGGGACGGCGTCGGTCGAACGTCACGACGGGCTGGTGTGCGTGGCAGCCGTGGCACCGGTTCCGGTGGGACCGACGCTGCCCGCTGTCACGGCTCGAGCGTGCGCGCTCGATGGAGGCC
>NZ_CAUQWC010000238.1:0-4987 GCF_963521695.1 uncultured Microbacterium sp.
GTGCCGCACCCTCATGACCGCGCCGACGACCGCCGCGGTCAGTCGGTGGCATCCGGAATCGACGAGTCCACCGCGGGCCAGGCCGGGAGCGGGTCGGCGAAGGTCACCCACGTCGCGGGACCCGCGGCCAGCTCGTCATCGGTCAGTGCGGCTCGGTCGAGCAGGTGCGCGAGCTTCGGAGCCGACAGGTCGAGGCCGGTGAAGACGAGCTCCTGGCCCATACCCATGCGTCCGTCGTCCGTTCCGAGCGGCTCGATCCACATGGCCGATCCGACGTGTTCCCACCGAGCGAGGATGCCGGGACGCGACGCCAACCGACAGAATCCGGCCGAGCGCACGAGGCGTCCGGCGGCGCCGTCGTCGAGACGGTCGAGCGTGGCCGACAGACGTGCGGGGTGGAAGGGGCGCAACTGCTCGTAGTGCAACGTCATGACGCGGTTGTCGCGCATGTACGGGTCATGCTGGCCGTTCAGCGCGTGGACCCAGCCGGCGCGCTCGAGGATCTCTCCGGAGTGCACGGCTTCCGACCGCAGGTCGCTGACCGGGTCGCGCGAGAGCCTCACGACGGCGGTCGGGTTGAGGTGAGACGCGAGGGCCATCTGGACGGCGAGCGCCGCGGTCGGCACCTGTTCCCAGTTGATCCAGACGATCCGTGTCGCCAGCTCCAGCGCGAGCGCGGCCTGCCGTGCCCGCGCTCCCACGTCTCCGCGCGGATCGCCAGAGCGAACGGATGCCACGAGCGGGGCATCGTCGAGAAGGTCGCCGATCATGTGACGGGCGTCCACCACGCAGACCGCTTCGACCTCGATGCCGCCGCGCGCACCGATCGCGTGGACGAGGTCGACATCGCTCCCCAGGTCGACGACGGCGGTCTCCGTCTCGGCGCGCGAGCGGGGGTGGGGGAGCGCGTGCGGGGAGCGAAGGTCGGCCAACCGCAAGAGGTGCAGGGGGCGGTCGAGCGCGACGGCGGTGCGCTCGGCGTAGGCACGGCGTTCGGGGGCGCAGACGCCCAGGACGGCGATGGTGCGACTCATGGCATCCACCTCTCGTTTGTCAGGGAGCTTCCGACACCCTACCGTGTTGATGAGAACGATTATCAACAAGGAGGATGTCATGAAGGTTCGCGCATCGATCGCGTCGCTGAAGAAGCAACCGGGAGCGCAGGTGGTGCGCCGCCGCGGCAAGGTGTTCGTCATCAACAAACTCAATCCGCGGTTCAAGGGGCGGCAAGGGTGACTTCCGCGCGGTCTCGATAACGCGAACGAGAACCGTTCCCGGTTGCGTGAACACATTGCAATCTCTGCATGTGTGTGGTCTCGTGGATGCCGTGGACAAGATCGCCGGGCTCGACGAGGCCGCCGAGCTGTTCAAGGTTCTCGGCAACGAGTCGCGTCTCGCGCTCGTGTGGCTGCTGAGCCGTGAACCGCTCACTGTCGGCGCGCTCGCCGACCGGGCCGGATTGTCGCAACCGCTGGTGTCGCAACACCTGCGCACCCTGCGGCAGGCGGGTCTGGTGAGCTCGGAGCGCGAGGGGAAAGAGATCCGTTACGCCCTCGCCGACCAGCACGTCGCGCACGTCGTGCTCGACGCGATCGCCCACGTCCAGGAACCGAACGACCAGGGGAACGAACAATGAGCACCGCTGAGACCCACGCCGAGCACTCCGTCGACGAGCACGCCCACGGCGACGACTGCGGCCACCAGAAGATCGAGCACGGCGACCACATCGACTACGTGCACGGCACCCACCACCACGCCCTGCACGGCGACCACTACGACGAGCACGAGTCGAAGGCCGAGCACGGGGTCGATGAGCACCGCCACGGCGACGACTGCGGGCACGAGAAGATCGCGCACGACGACCACGCCGACTACGTGCACGACGGACACCGTCACGCGCTGCACACCGATCACTACGACGAGCACTGAGGTGTGACGGCATCCCGAGTGCGGGGTGCCGGGTCGGGGGTCCGCTTCTCTCTCGGGGAGGCGGGCCCTTCGTCATGCGGGGTCTCGGCGCGCGCGGGAGGCGACCGATCGGTGCGAACAGGCGGGACTAGGCCTGCACGCGGAAGGAGCGCCCCTCGAACGTCACGACGTCGCCGACCTGCAACTGCCGCCCGCGTCGGCGGTCGATCTCACCGTTGACCTGGACGTAGCCGTCGATTATCGCCTCCTTGACGTCACCTCCGGAGTCGAGGACTCCGGCGAACTTCAGGAACGCGCCGAGGCGAATGCCCTCGGTCCCGATGAGGACATCCTGGGGCGTGGGGGAGGTCATCGCTCCAGTCTGACAGTCGTGCTCACGGCGCGGTCGAGTCGGACTCGCCGACTTGCGTGGCACGCCGCCACCGCGCGACGTACGGCGGCAGCTCGACGGTGAGGGACACCCACAAGAACTCGTCGTCCATTGCTCGATAGCCGGAGTGGGACGCGATGTTGCGCATCGTCCGGAGGGCCCGCACGACGTCGTCCGGGGTGCCCGCGAGGAAGTCCGCGAAGCCATCGACCTCGAAGAGGGCCGCCGCACGGATCACGGCCATGGAGCCGGATGCATAGGCGGGAGAGTTGCGGGTGAGGTCGCCCCTTCCGCCGCTTGTCGCATGCAGGATGAACGCATCGATCGCGTCGATGCTGTCCAGGAAGTTCTCCTGGGCCACGTCTCTCGCCGCACTCGCTGCCCGCGGAGCACGTACGAAACGTCTGGTCGGCGGTTCGGGATCTTTCACAGCGTCGCCATCGGCGTCAAGGCCAGGAATGCGGGACGTCGGTCATCGTCCACGATCACGTCTACGGGAAATCCCGTGAGTCCTTCGATGGCGTTCGTGAATGCGGCGATATCGAAGTATCCGCGGCCCCTGTCGACGCGAACGAGGAGATCGATGTCCGACGTGAAATGATCCGCGCCCGTCGCGACGGAGCCGAAGACACGGATGTCGCGAAGCCCGTATAGCGCTCCCACGTCGACGATCTCCTCAGCGTTCTCCTCGACGGCCAGGCTCGGGCGGTAGTCAGCGGCCAGAAGAAGGCGCCTCAGGGCGTCGTCGCTCGGGGTTCTCGTTCCCGTTTCGATCGCTGCGACGTTGGGCTGACTCATTCCCGCGGCCCGCGACAGCTCGGCCTGAGACATCCCTCGGTCGAGGCGCGCGGCGCGCACCAGCTGAGAAGCGCGGTTGCGGTCGAATCTCACGGTCACAATATACCTCCGTGGTATATATCTTACCCGCGGCCGTCATCGCCCGAAGTGGGGAAACGAGCGGACTAGGGGGCGGGCCCGTCATGGCTCGGCTCGAACTGGTGCTCGCCGGTCCGCGCCGTGGGGCAGCCGAGACGGTGGATCAGGCGGATGAGGGTCGGCAGCCCGCGCGAGGTCGCTGGAGCACCGGTCAGTCCTTCGATCACGGGCGTTGCGTTCGACTCGCGGTCCCGCTCGTTCACGGCGACGGTCCAGCCCACCTCTGCCTCAAGCAGTCGACACCGACGTCGGGCCGCCTCGCTCTCGGAGTGTCCGTCGAGCACGATGTGGACGGGGGCGTGCAACGTGAGTTCGCGCCGTGCGGCATCCTCCGCGTGACGGTGGACGTCGACGATGTCGGCGAGGTCCTCCCACGCCAGGGTGAAAACCTCTCGTTCGACGCCGGTCCGTGCAGCGAGGGCGCACATGGCGTCGGCGGCGAACGCCGCCTCCCCGGAGAACACGATCGTGCCGTTGCTCTGGAAGGGGGAGACATCATGGCATCCGGCATCGTGGAATGCGGCGACGAGATCCGCCGTCTGGACATGCCCGCGCTGACCTTGGTTGAGGTTGCGGACGAACGCGACGTGGAGCATGAGCGGAGGCTATCCCTGTGCCTCGGGGAAGTGGACGCGACGGCGGGAGTCGAACCCTACGCAGACCCGCTGAACTATCGTGTCGAGCCGCGGGAACCCCGGAAATTCGCGCTGCTTCGATCAAACCGTGAGCCCTGGTCACGGCTCGATCGCACGCGAACGTGGCCAAACTGTGGCCACGCCTGCACCCCACCGCTAGGGTCGCGGGCGTGACGATCTGGATTCTCGGACTCGACCTGGCGGCAGCGCTCACGCAGCTGATCGGCTTCACTCTGCTCATCGCCAAGGGGTTGCACGCGCGCCGGATGCTGCGCTCCGGAACGTGGGCCGTGATCGATGGCGGAACGCCTGGCGGCCGGACGCATCACGAGTACACGTTGCTGAGCGTCGTCGAGCTAGTTCTGCGCGACGCCGCCGGCACGTGGTGGGCGTTCGGGTTGATCGCGCTCGGGATAGTCGCGGGTGCGACATCGTCGATCGTGCAGTTCTTGGCCAGTTGACTCATGCACAAGCTCTACACGCCCGCAGAGGCCGCCGACGCGGCTCGTCGACACGTCGTCACGATCCGCCGAGATCTCGCGTCGCGGGTGCTGCACGGCACCCAGCACGTCCCGGGCGGCCGGTGGCTCATCGCCGAACCCTGCCTTGAGGCGTACGTGCGCGGAGAGCGGTGCATCCACGCCTGACAGCCCGCCT
Source organism: uncultured Microbacterium sp. (assembly GCF_963521695.1). Taxonomy (GTDB): domain Bacteria; phylum Actinomycetota; class Actinomycetes; order Actinomycetales; family Microbacteriaceae; genus Microbacterium. Next base: position 4,528 of record NZ_CAUQWC010000238.1, read on the forward strand.
GTGGGTACGTGTGGGGTCGCGAGTGGGTACGCGCCCTCATCCGTAGGGCCGTAGGGCGCTCTGTGGGTACAGCGCTCAGCGCCTCTCTAAGCCCGCGGAATCCCGCGGCTCACCGGGATATGCGGGGGCGGGTTTGCGGGCGTTCTGTACCCACGCCAGGCCCTACGCGCCCTACGTTTTGTGTGGGATGAATCGGGGAGAGGGAGTTCTGGGCGGGGCGAGGGTGAGGAGGGGTCCGGGGGCCTGCAAAAAAACGGCGATGACTCCCGTGGGCGGGTGCCGTAGGGCTCACCGCGACACGTCGCGAGCGGCCACGGACTACATGTGCGGTCGGTCGATTCGATTCGTCGGCTGATGCGTTCTCGTCGTCGATCGAGATACTTCGATGCAGCGGCGCGCGTCGGGGGGTGGCACCGGGTGGTCGGGGTGGGGTGAGGGTGGGGCACGGTGTGGGTGGGTG
>NZ_CAUQWC010000239.1:0-4888 GCF_963521695.1 uncultured Microbacterium sp.
TCGTCGTACCCGGGGTCCGGAACTAGGCTCGAACGGGTGACCGACTTCACAGGGCACGTGCCGGGCGGCCGTGAATATCGTCGCCTCCTGGTCGGGCTGTTCTTCGGCGGCGTCGCGACGTTCGCTCAGCTCTACGCCACGCAGGCGGTACTGCCGATGATCGCCGCCGACGTCCCCACAACTCCGTCGGCGGCTGCTCTGACCGTGTCGGCATCGACGCTGGGTCTCGCCGTCGCCGTGATCCCTTGGTCGGTCTTCGCCGACCGGGTCGGTCGCGTCCCTGCCATGACGATCGGCCTCATCGCCGCGACGATCCTCGGCGGCCTCACGCCCCTCGCCCACGATCTCGGTGTCCTGCTCGTCCTGCGTCTGCTCGAGGGTGTCGCGCTCGGCGCGGTGCCGGCCATCGCCCTCGCGTACCTCAGTGAAGAGGTCGACGCGCGCTACGTCGCGGCGGCGGCGGGGTCCTACATCGCGGGGACGACGGTCGGCGGGCTGAGCGGCCGGGTCGTGTCGGGCTGGGTAGCCGAGGCGGTCGGATGGCGGTGGGGGGTGGCATCCGTCGTTCTGTTGTGTGTGATCGCGGCGGTGCTCTTCCTGACCCTCGTGCCCGCGTCTCGCGGGTTCGTGCCCGGGCGCCTTCGCACGACACGCGGGCCGTCGGTGCGGCGGCGTCTATGGCTCAACCTGCGGTCGCCGGTGCAGCTCGCGCTCTACGCGCAGGGCTTCCTGCTGATGGGCGCCTTCGTCGCGGTGTACAACTACCTGGGGTTCCACCTCATCGATCCGCCATTCTCGCTCGCACCGACCGTGGTGACGCTGCTTTTCCTGGCCTACCTGGCAGGCACCTTCTCGTCGCCCCGCGCCGGGGCCCTCGCTGTCCGCCACGGTCGACTATCCGTGCTTCTCGTCTGCTCCGTGGTCATGACGGCCGGTGCGGCGCTGATGTTCGTGCCGGCTGTCGTGAGTGTGGTCGTCGGGCTCGTCGCCTTCACCGCGGGGTTCTTCGGTGCGCATGCCGTGGCATCCGGGTGGACGCCGGTCGCGGCGCATCCGGAGGCGCGCGCACAGGCGTCGTCGCTGTACTACCTGGGCTACTACGCCGGATCGAGTCTGTTCGGGTGGGCGTTGGGCATCGTTTTCGGCGCAGCCGGGTGGGGGTGGTTCCTCGGGGCCGTGCTGGCGATGTGCGCGCTGGCCATGGCGCTTGCGGCCTGGGCGCTGCGCTCGGCGTCGTCAGCCGCGCGGTGACGGCGACAGTCACTGGTTTCCGCGCCCAGGTCAATGCCTCGGCGCGTCATCGTCCTGACCGACTAGCGTCGAAGAAGACGTGAGGGAGGTTGCGAGTGGACGATGCCGGCGAGCGCAGCATGACGGACGACGAGATGGTGGGGTCGACACCGGTGGATGCAGAGGATGCGGTCGAGAACGTGTCCGAGATCAGCTACGACGAGCAGCGCTACCCGGCCCGGCCGCGGCGCCTGCGCCCGCGCGACCAGTTCCGCGGCGGCACGTTGCGGCGGTTCCTCACCGATCCACGAAACGCCAACGGGCTCAACCCGTCGTACGTGGAATGGCTCGTGCGGCAGTCGATGTTGAAGGACGCCGACGTCCTGAGCCGGCAGTTGTCGGGTCAGCCGTCGATGTGGCGCAACCCCTACGCGCGTCCCGACGCTCGACGGGCCATCGAGTCGACCGACGTGTGGTTCACGGCGTACCCCATTTCCCTCATCACGCGACCGGGGGAGTCCTTCCTCGAAGCATTGGGCGATGAGGCGCTGTGGGAGGCGTTCGAGTGGGTGGGGATCAACGGCATCCACACGGGTCCGGTCAAGCGGGCCGGCGGAATCACGGGATGGCAGGAGACGCCGAGCGTCGACGGACACTTCGACCGCATCAGCACGCAGATCGACCCGGAGTTCGGCGATGAGAACGCCTTCCGGCGTGTCGCCGATGTGGCGGAGTCGCACGGCGGCAGCGTGATCGACGACATCGTCCCCGGTCACACGGGGAAGGGCGCCGACTTCCGCCTCGCCGAGATGGCCTACAAGGACTATCCCGGCATCTACCACATGGTCGAGATCCCCCGGGAGGACTGGGAGCTGCTGCCGGAGGTGCCCGCGGGGCGCGATTCGGTCAACCTGGACGCCGATACTGAACGCGAGCTGAGCGCCCGCGGGTACATCATCGGCGAGCTGCAGCGCGTCATCTTCTACACGCCCGGTGTGAAGGAGACGAACTGGAGCGCGACGGCGCCCGTCGTCGGCACCGACGGTCTCGAGCGCCGGTGGGTCTACCTGCACTACTTCAAGGAGGGGCAGCCCTCGATCAACTGGCTCGACCCCACTTTCGCCGGGATGCGGCTGGTCATCGGCGACGCTCTGCACTCGCTCGGTGACCTCGGTACGAGTGCCCTCCGCCTGGACGCCAACGGCTTCCTCGGTGTCGAGAAGAGCGCCGAAGGTCTTCCCGCGTGGTCGGAGGGCCACCCGCTCTCGCACGCGGCGAACCACATCATCGCCGGCATGGTGCGAAAGGTCGGCGGCTTCACCTTCCAGGAGCTCAACCTCACGATGGAGGACATCCGCGACACCAGCGCCGTCGGCGCAGACCTGTCGTACGACTTCGTCACACGCCCGGGCTACCACCACGCGCTCGCGACGGCGAACACCGAGTTCCTCCGCCTCGCCCTGAACACCGCGCGGGAAACGGGCGTCGAGCCGGTGCAGCTGGTGCACGGCATGCAGAACCACGACGAGTTGACCTATGAACTCGTCCACTGGGCGACCACGCATCGCGACACGCTCTATCCCTTCCGCCATGACGAGCACTCGGGTGCGGAGATCGCCGAGATGGTGCGCGCGGAGTTGACCGAGAAGCTGACGGTCGACGCCGATTACAACCTCGTCTTCACCCAGAACGGCATCGCCTGCACGACGGCATCCCTCATCGCCGCCACGCAGGGCAAGGCCACCCTCGACGACATCACCGAGGCCGACGTGCCCGCCATCCGCGACGCGCACCTGTTGCTGGCGAAGTACAACTCGTGGCAGCCCGGCGTGTTCGCCCTGTCGGGATGGGACCTCACGGGATCGCTCACGTTGCCCGCCGACGATGTGCGCCACCTCATCTCGTCGGGCGACACCCGCTGGATCGAGCGCGGTGCCCACGATCTGCTCGACGTGGCCCCGGACGCTGCGTCGTCGATCTCGGGGATGCCGCGTGCGCGCTCGCTCTACGGGTCGCTGGGAGACCAGCAGTCGGATCCGCAGTCGTTCCTGTCGGGGCTGCGCGACGTGCTGCGCATCCGCGGTGACCACGGCATCGCGATCGCGTCGCAGATCGACATCCCGCAGGTGGGTCACCCGAGCATGCTCGTGCTGGTACACCGCCTCGATGGGGGCGATCGCCGCGCCGAGGACGCACCGCTGCAGATCACGGTGCTGAACTTCTCGTCCGAGACGATCGAGGGGACGGTGCGCTCCGAGTACCTCGTTCCACAGAGCACCGCAGTGGATGCCGCGACCGGCGACGTCCTCGGGCGTGTCGACGAGCTGCAGAGCTTCTCGATCGAGCTGGGACCGTACGCCGGTCTCTTCCTGGTGATGGAGGGTCCCGAGACCGACGAGTGAGCGATGTCGGGGGTCGGGCGTACCGTGAGCGCATGTCCGCCCCCGTCTGCCTCGTCGTCTCCTGCGCCGGTGCCGTCGACCCCGCGGCGCCCGTGGCGCTCTGCGCGTGGCACGCGGCCGTCAGCGCGGAGTGGACGACAGCGCACGACGGTGTGACCGATGTTCTGCCGACACCGTGCCGACTGTGCGCATCGCGCCTCGGGGTGCGGTGGCCGACCGGGTGGCTGTGCGCGGTGTGCGAATGGCGGCACGGCGACGCCGTGGACGACGAACTGCCTCCGCCCCGCGTCGACGTCGTGTACTACCTGCGGTTCGAGGAACGCATCAAGATCGGCACCACAGCACGGCCGCGGCAGCGTCTCGCCGCCATCTGGCATGACGAACTCCTCGCCTTCGAACAGGGCGACAGGCTGGTCGAGCGGCACCGTCACGCCTTGTTCGCCGACGAGCGGTTCGGGCGCACGGAGTGGTTCCGGCGATCCGCGGCGCTCGATGCGCACGTCGACGGGATCGCTGCCGGGGTCGACGACCCGTGGGCCCGGTACGCCCGGTGGGTGAGCGAGGCGATCGCCCGGCGCGGGTGAGGGAACACCTGTCCCTGGCGGCGGCAAGCCCTCGTGGGCTCTGGGACGAGCCGTCTAGCGTGGGCCGCACACGATGTGGGAGGTAGTGCACCATGGGATTCCTCGATCGACTCTTCGGGTCCGGTGACGAGACGCCGCAGCGCGCGGCCGCATCGGCGTCCCCGCGTGGCGCGGCGAGCGAACTGCGCGACGCCGACGGCAGGTACGCACCTCCACCGGTTGGCGGCGGTGAGCCCGTGGCATCCGGATCCGACGAAGACCGACAGGCCGTCGATCGCTACCGCTACCTCTTGCGCACAGCTCCGCCCGAGACGGTGGAGCAGGTGCATGCCGAGGCGTTCGGCAAGCTCACACCCGCCCAGCGTCAGCAGGTACTGCACGATCTCTCGACAACTCTGGCGCCCTCCGAGCGTCCCTCCGACGACCAGCCTGCCTCTCTCGCGCGCGCCGCGACCCGCGCCGAGTACTCGCAGCCCGGCTTCATGGAGCGCACGTTCGGCGGGAGGTCGTTCTCGGGCGGCCCGGGCTTCGGCTCGATGCTGGGCGCGTCGATGCTCGGCACGATCGGCGGATACGTGGTGGGCTCAGCGCTCGTGGGCGCGATGTTCGACCCGGGATACGACGCCGGGTACGCCGACGGCGCCGCGGCGGATGCCGGGTCGGGCGAGGAGG
>NZ_CAUQWC010000240.1:0-4859 GCF_963521695.1 uncultured Microbacterium sp.
GTGCCACCGCTGCGCCGTGCCGCGTGTCGCCGCCGCGCCGCGTCCCGCCGCGCGTGTGGCCGTGCCCGGGGCAGCCACGCCCTGCGGGTTCCCCGTGAGACGGCATCTCGCTGACAAGTCGGTTGCGGCGCGCAGCCGTTCTGTCAGCGAGATACCGTCTCGCGGTTCAGCGTCGGGCCTCAGATCTTTCCCGCGACGTCCGTTCCGACCAGATCGCCGTCGGGGTTCGGCTCGCTCAGCTGCTCACCGGGTGCCGTCGAGCCCTCCAGCGGCGGCAGCGCCGCCTCGACGCGGGAGCCGATCTCGGCATCCACGTTCTTCCAGTACTGCACCGCACGATCACGCACGTCAGCGCGTGTGACTCCCCCGACGTGCCCCGTGATGGTCTCCACGAGACGGTCGCGCTCCTCGGCGGACATGACCTCGCGCACCAGTGTGCCCGCCTGGCCCCAGTCATCGTCTTCGGGGTGCAGGGTCGCCGCCGAACGGACGAGGTCACCGTCGCTCTGCCAGCCGCCGTCGCCCGCGCGTCGCGGGTCGGCCGCGGGGCCCCCGACGGAGTTGGGCGCGTACACGGGCACCTCGGGCGGGTTGTACTCGTAGCGCATCGCGCCCTCTTTCGAGTACGAGTGCACCTCGGTGTGCGGACGGTTGACGGGCAGCTGCTGGTAGTTCGTGCCCACGCGGTAGCGGTGGGCATCGGCGTAACTGAAGATGCGCGCCTGCAGCATCTTGTCGGGGCTGCCGTCGATGCCGGGCACGAAGTTCGACGGCTCGAACGCCGCCTGCTCGATCTCGGCGAAATAGTTGCCCGGGTTACGGTTCAGCTCCATCGTGCCGACTTCGATCTCGGGGTAGTCGTCGTGCGGCCACACCTTGGTCAGGTCGAAGGGATTGAAGCGGTACGTCTTGGCGTCCTCGTACGGCATGATCTGCACCTTCAGCGTCCACGTCGGGAACTCGGCGCGCTCGATCGCGGCGTACAGGTCGCGAATGTGGAAGTCGGCGTCTTGACCGGCGATCTGATCGGCCTCGTCTTGGGTCAGCGTCTGGTGACCGAGGTCGGTGTGGAAGTGGTATTTCACCCAGAACCGCTCACCCTCGGCATTGATCCACTGGTACGTGTGCGATCCGTAGCCGTTCATGTGGCGCCAGGATGCCGGGATCCCGCGGTCGCCCATCAGCCACGTCACTTGGTGCGCGCTCTCGGGCGAGAGCGTCCAGAAATCCCACTGCATCGTGTTGTCGCGCAGGTGGCTGCCGGGCAGGCGCTTCTGCGACCGGATGAAGTCGGGGAACTTGATGCCGTCTTTCACGAAGAAGACGGGGGTGTTGTTTCCGACGAGGTCGTAGTTGCCCTCGGTCGTGTAGAACTTCAGCGAGAATCCGCGCGGGTCTCGCCACGTATCGGGGCTGCCCTGCTCACCGGCGACGGAGGAGAAACGCGCGAGCATCTCGGTCTCCACACCCGGCTGGAACAGCGCCGCCCGCGTGTAGGCCGACACGTCGCCGGTGGTGCGGAACGTGCCGAAGGCACCGCCGCCTTTGGCGTGCACGACGCGCTCGGGCACGCGCTCGCGGTTGAACTGCGCGAGCTTCTCGATCAGGTAGTGATCGGTGAGCGCGATCGAGCCGTCGGCTCCGACGCTCTGGGAATGTTCGTCGCTGGCGATGGGGGCACCGTTGTTGGCGGTGGTCGGGTCGTTGGCAGTGGTCGACTCGGTCATGGCTCTCCTCACGTCGTGGGCCGCGAAAAACGTGGCCCCATTCGACGCTACGCAGGGGGTCCGACATCGCTGAGGCATTGCGGATCCGCCGGTGACCACGTAGGGCCGGCGACGCTGTCAATCCCCGGATCGGCGTGCCCGGCGGCGGCGAGCATGAGCGCACATCAACCGAAAGGACGCGTCATGGCGAAAGATCTGTCGAAAGGCGACCGGGTCAGCTGGGACACCCCGCAGGGGCGCACGCAGGGCGAGGTCGTGGAGAAGAAGACGAAGGACTTCGAGCACGACGGACAGAAGTTCACGGCATCCGACTATGACCCGGCCTTCATCGTGAAGTCGGAGAAATCCGGCGCTGAGGCCGCGCACAAGGGCTCCGCCCTGAACAAGCTGAAGAGCTGACACCCGCGGACGCTTCGACAGGCTCAGCGACCGCTCGCTCGAGGTTCCTGAGCCTGTCGAGGGGACCGGGTCCGATGTGGACCGATGGCTTCGATGACCTCAGCCACCTCCGACCGAGGTCCAGGAGCCCGTCGGTGAGACCGGAACCCGCGCGCTAGCCCTTCGCGTCGCGCCGCTTGCGCATCTGCGCCAGCGCCAGCGAGAGCCGGTGGTTGCCGGCGAGCACGTCCTCGTGCCGCTCGAGGAACGCCCAGTACGCGTCGGTGAAGACCGAGTCCTTGGCATCCGCCGCCGACGGCCACCACGACCCCATCTTCTGCAGGTACGCCCCACCCGACACGTAGGGCTTGGTCGCGACGAACCCGCCGTCGGCGAACTGGCTCATCCCCATGACGTTGGGCACCATGACCCAGTCGTACGCGTCGACGAACAGCGCGAGGAACCACGCGTTCACCTCCCGCGGAGCGTAGCCCCGCAGCAGGAACCAGTTGCCCAGCACCATCAGCCGCTCGATGTGGTGCGCGTAGCCCCACCGGTGCACGCGCTCGAGGACCGTGCGCACCGGGATCGGCAGGTCACTCGGCATCCGCTCACCCGAGTACCAGTACTTCTGGATGCGCCCGTCGAGGTGCAGTGCGTTGACGTGCTCGAGCTTCGGGTGCGCCCGGTACATGCCGCGCATGTATTCGCGCCACCCGATCACCTGGCGGATGAACCCCTCGACGGATGCCAGGGGTGCATCGGTGCGCGTGGCCGCGGTGACGACCTCCTCGACGGTGAGCAGCCCGATGTTCAGCATCGGCGAGATGATCGCGTGGAAGAGGAACGGCTCGTCGGCCTTCATCGCGTCCTCGTACCGGCCGAAGTCGTGCAGCCGTTCGGCGACGAACACGTCGAGCCACTCGCGGGCGTCCTCCGGGGTCACCGGAAGCCAGAACTCGCCCCCTACGCCCGGGTGCTCGGGGAACAGCTCGTCGACCTCGGAGATGACCGTCCGGGTGATCTCGTCGTGCTCCGGCTGCGGGAGAGAGGGGATGTCGACGCCCTTCTTCGGAAGCGGTTTGCGATTGTCGGCGTCGAAGTTCCACCGGCGCCCCGCGGGCTTGCCCCCGTCCATCAGGATCCCGGTGCGCCGGCGCTGCCAGTGGTAGAAGTCCTCCATCAGCGGCGTCGGATGCTCGGCGAACCAGGCGTCGACCTCCTCTTCGGGGGTGAGGAACAGGCCGTCCGACAGCACGTCGGTGTCGACGTCGTGGTCGGCGCAGATCGAAGCGATGCGCTCGTCGACCGGACGGTTCGGGTCACTCATCCACGTCAACTCGGTGACGCCGTGCTCCGTCAGGAGGCTTTCGAGTCCCGCCCGGAAGGTGAGGTCGTCGCCGAGCGAGATCCGGCGGACAGTCTTCCCGTCGGCCTCCAGCCGGGCCGCAGTGTGCCGCATCGCGGAGATCAGCAGCACGATCTTGTGCCGGTGATACGGGAGCTTGCGGAATCGCGGCGCCGACTCGATGAAGAAGAACTCATCGATGCCGTCCTCGGCGTACGCGGGATGCTCGGCGAACTGCTGCGTGGCGAGGATCAGGGCCGCCCTCACGCGTGCCGCCTCTGCTTCGCCGCGTTCGCCCGGCATCCGCGCGAGCAGTAGAGCACCTGGTCCCACTGATCGCGGCCGCTCCAGCGTTTACGGTCGGTGAACGGGCGCCCGCAGAATGCGCAGGGCTTGGAGCGCACCTCAGCTCGTGACATGCCGCCATCGTCGCAAGAGGGTCCTTCGTGCCGCGGGGGCTTGCGCAGACACGAAGATCGGGTGCGCGCAAGGCCCGCGCGGGATCCGCCGTCTTCATGGTCGAGTCGCACCATGGACATCACATCTGAACGACCCCGCGACGACGCCGATAGCCCCGACGAGCTCGAGACCGCCGACGGCGCGCGCATGCCCGATTCCACGGACGACGACGGCACACCGGTCGAGAACCCGTCCGGCTGAGCGCGGACGGGCCGGGTCCCCGCGGGACTCCGGCCCGATCCGTCACTCCGGCAGGTCGAACTTCTCGTTCTCTCCGCCCTGGGGGCGTTCGCCGGTGACCTTCGACGTCACCAGCGCGATGGCGGTGGCGATGCGCCCGCCGGCGCTGCCCCAGTACTCGCCGCTCAGAGTGTTCACCCGCAGGAGCGTCACACCGGGCGACTCGGGACCGTCGGGGAACCACGCCTCGACGCTCGTCGACCACAGCTCCTTGAGCTTTGCGAGGTCGTCGACGACCTCTGCCTCACCCGCGAGCGAGAGCCACGTGCTGTCGGAGCTGAACGACAGTCCGACCTTCGGGTCGCGCCGCACATGCGAGACGGCCGACGCGTCGGTGCCCACGATGAACCACAGGTCCCCGTCGCTCTCGGTCTCCTGAACCGTGAGCGGGTGTGCGTGCAGAGCACCGTCCTCCGCCCGCGTGGTGACCATCGCGAAGCGGAACTTCTTCAGCAGCTCGTTGAGCTTCTGCAGCTCGGATCCGGTGGATGACATGTCATTCCTCTCGTCGAAGGCTCCAGCCCACCGCGTGCGCCCGCACCCTCGCTACGTATTGACGTCGGCGTCGTCGTCTGCTCCTACCCGGCGGCCGGCGTCGGCCGGCGGGGCGAGGCGGTCGAGCTCGTCGAGAGCCGCCCGGGCACGTTCGACGCGCGCCGGCACCGCGTCATCCCACCAGCGAGGGCCGCGTTCGCCCAGGCCCGCCT
>NZ_CAUQWC010000241.1:0-4850 GCF_963521695.1 uncultured Microbacterium sp.
GCACAGGGGTGAGGCCTCGCCGTACGCACTGGTGAGGGCGACGATGTCGGCGGCGCGGTACAGCTCGGGCACGTCTTCGCGCAGACCCAGGGCGTGGACGGGCACCTCCGGTCCCACGCCGCTCTCGGCCCGCAGCGCGAGGAAGGCGGGGTTGTCGGACGTCATGCCCGCCCCGCACACGACGTAGTGCGCGTCGGGGGTGCGCCGCGCGTGTTGGGCGACGGTCCGCAGGAACAGACCCGGGTCCTTCATCGCGTCGAACCGCGCGGCCAGGACGATCAGGGGCGCCGCCTCCGGGATGCCGAGGCCGGCACGGATGCGAGCGCGTTCGGCGCGTGTCCCCGGACGGAAACGGCGGGTGTCGATGCCGTTGTCGATGACCCACGAGGTCGCGGCGGCGACCCCGGCACGTGCGTAGGCGTCCGAGGTGGACTCGGCGCACGCGATCGTCGCCGTCACCGCACCGGACGCGGCCGAGTCGGCCAGCCATCCGAGAGCCGGGCCCGAGTGGGTCGGGTCGGAGCGGTGAAGGCACGCCGCGATCGGGCGGTCGGGCAGCAGACCCGCACGCTGCAGCGCGACGACGAGACTCAGGGGCTGCTCCTTGAGCGAGAGCACCACGTCGGCCTCGGAGAAGAGCGACGCCGCGCGGGCCAACTCGGCGGCCGTGAAGTCCTCGGGTGCGAGGGGACGATCCTCGGCGACGCGATCGAACGTGTCGATCCGCACGCCCGCGGTGCGCAGGCGGCGGAAGCGACCGTCGTCACGAGCGAGCTGCAGGGAAGCGTCGCGGCGCGCGGCCGAGGTCAGCGACAGCACGCGATGCTGCTGCGACCCGTCGCGGGTCAGACCCGCCACGACGTCGGAGTGCAGGATGCGCGCTCCACCGGCGAAGAAGCCCTCGTACAGCGACAGCACACGGACGGGTCGGGTCATCGGGTCGCCTCCGGGTCGGGATGCCAGCACCGCGGTCGCGGTCGTCCCATGCTGAAGGGTCCGACCCGGGTCGTGGGTTACGCCTGGGCGACCATCGAATGAACGCCCGCGCACGCGGTTCCCGGCTGCGCGCTCCCGCCCCGGTCGACCGACCGTGCCCCACGGCGCCTGGACGAGCTGACGGGTGTTCCGCGCGATGGTCTGACACAATCGGCGCACGCTCGCACCCCTTGCACGCCCGGGGGTGGACCGTGGCACCCCCGATGAAGGAGACGGCCGATGTACCTTCCCGAGGCGATCTTCCCCGCGCTTCTGCGCCTCATCCGCGCCAACAGGCCGTTCCGAACCGCCCAGGGGGCTCACGACGCCATCCGTGAGCGAGCTCTGCGGCCGGCCGCCTACGGCCCGCCCGCACGGGTGCGGTCCGACGTCTCGATCACCGTCGACCGCGACGGAGCGACACCGGTGTACACCGTGTCGCCCACGTCGGGGGGCTCTTCGGGGCACGTGATCTACGCCCACGGCGGAGGATGGATCAACACCATCCGTTCACAGCACTGGGCCCTGATCTTCCAGATCGCCGCCGAGGCACAGATCACCGTGACCGTGCCGATCTGGCGTCTGCTCCCGTACGGCGACGCCCAGGAGGCGAATGCGCTCATGCTCCGTCTGCACGCGGCGCTGCGGCGATCAGGCTCGTTCGTGCATCTCGCCGGAGACTCGGCCGGGGGTCAGATCGCGCTCTCGGCCGCACTCGCGCTCCGCGACGCGGGCATCGCAGGAGTCCGCACGGTCCTCATCGCTCCGGCCCTCGACCTCACGATCTCGAACCCCCGCATCCCTGACGTCCTCCCCAGCGATCCCTGGCTGGGCGTCGACGGCTGCCGCATCCTCGCGGAGAAGTGGGCGGGCGACCTCCCCCTCACGGACCCCGTCGTCAGCCCGCTCTTCGGTGATCTGCACGACCTCGGCCCGCTGCTGATCGCATCGGGCACGCGAGACATCCTGAACCCCGACGCCCACCTCCTCGTGGACAAGGCGCGGGCGGCCGGAGTCGATGTCACCGTCCTCGAACGCGCGGGCGCCGTGCACGACTTCCCGCTTCTTCCCACGCGGGTGGGCGCAGCCGCGCGCTCGCGCATCGTCGCCGCCCTCCGGGGATAGTCGCGCGGACCGGTGCACGGGCCTCAGGCGCACAGAGGATCGCCGCAATGGACGACGGGCGAGATGTCGACACCCGGCGGACCCACGCACGATGCCCCCCACAACGACCCGACGCGCCGACTCCGCGGGGGTGGGAGTCGACGCGCCGGGGGGATAGGGCCGCGGTCTTCAGGCGCGAGGCGCTGCCTCCGTCGCCGTGCCCGCGTCGCGCATGCGCGACCAGGGCCAGCGCGCCGTGCTGCGCTCCCGGGGCTCTTCGGTCGAACGCGGGACGATGCCGCTGCCCATGGCGGCCGACATGGCGGTGCTCCACCCTGAGCGTGCCTGCTGTCCGCCGTGCTGTCCGTAGATCATGGTGTTCTCCTCGCTCCCGTCTCCCGACGGGATGTCCGCCCGTCTCCCGACGGGTCGAGTCCCCGTCTTGTCGCGGGGTGCTGTTGGTCACAGTCATATCCCCGGACGAGGGCGCCGGCGGCCCTCTTGACATCGGCGGCGAGCTGCGTAGGGGCCCCCTTGCGAAGCGGCCGGACGCGGAGCATCGCGGCGTGCTTGCGTCATCGTGCGCGCGGCCTCGGACGCGAGACGGAGCGGCCGCCTCGTCCGGGCGCCGCGTCCGCACGGCGTCCCTGCGCCGCCCGACGTGGTGTCTGTCCGCTTCACCGACCGACTCGGGTGCGACGCGCGGAACGGAAGTCGCGCGCGTACATGGACGAACTGGGTACGATCGTGGGTCGTGCAGACCTCATCCGAGACATCCTCGCCGCCCGTGCCCGGGTCGGCACTCGGTCGATCCCTGCTGGCCTACGGAGAAGCGCGACGAACGGCCGCGTCCGAGGCGCGTCGCGCCCTGGGCCTGAACGAGCTCGACGCGCGCGCTCTGCTCTTCGTCGCAGAGAATCCGGGAGCCCGGCCCTCGCACGTGCGCGACCACCTCGGCATCACGTCGGCGGGGGTGACCACCCTCATCGATCGTCTCGTGCAGCGCGGCGCGGTGCGTCGCGACCTCGACGACGACGACCGTCGCGTCAACCACATCACGGCGACCGTCGACCTCGATGCACCCCCGTGGTCGTCACTGCGGGCGTTCGACGCCGATATCGAGGCGGCGATCGCCGCGGTGGATCCGGCCGAGGCGCGACGGGTGGCGCAGCTGCTCGAGCGCATCGTCGCCACGGCTGCGGGCTGAGTCGCCGGATCTCGATCGGACGCTGCCCACCGGGGGAGTCCTGACCGGCCCGCGATCGAGGCTGTCGTCGTCGCAGGACGCCGCTTCGCCGCTCGCCCCGGCGAACAGCCCCGACGGGGCGTCACCGCGTCAGCGTCTGCGAGTCCTCAGGCGCCGCGAGCGGCGAGGAACGCCTCGGACCGCGCCTGCAGGAAGGAGCACAGCGCCGCGAGAGTTGCGAGCTCGCCCGACAGGGCCATCACGCGCCCCGCGGGAAGGGGCGCGGCGTCTTCGCGCGGTTCGAAGGTGACAGACCACTCCGTCGACCCCTCGGCCGTGCCGGGCGCGACGTAGAACGTCGTCGACACGCTCCGCAGGCGAGCCGCGATCAAGCCCGCGTCTTCGCCTTCTCCGACGTCCTGCGGAATGACGCGCAGAATGTCGGCATCGTCGTATCCGAGGGCTCGGAAATCATCGACCCAGGACTGCAGCGTCGTCATGGTGCGAAACGGCATCGGCATCCCTTCGAGAACGGGCGCCGAAAGGCGACCCCCCTCATTATGGCGGGCGACGAGCATCCCGGCGCGGGGGCACGAATGCCGCGCCGAGACCTCGTGCGACCCGCCTTCGCCGGGGAACGACGACGAGACGGTCCGTGCAGCTCTCGCCGCTTCGGAAGCCCTGTCCTCCTCGCCGTGCGCGCAAAGGGCGCGGACGGACGATGCGCCCGGCGAACGAAAAGGCGCGCGTTGCGGCCACACATGCCAAATGCGCACCACAGCCATTTCAAAGGTTACGGTGGAGTGCGGGTGCGGGGGCATCGATGTCGATCGCGGGCCGCTCTGCCGACCACGTGAGAGCGTTCCCATACGTCCTCGCGTCCAACGACGCAATGGTCTTGCCGCACATTCTCGGACGATTTAGGAAACACTCGTGGAGCACACCAACATCGAAACCCGCGACGCTGAAACCGTCGAGCACCTGTGGCAGACGATCGTCCCCGGTGCGCGAATCGCACGAGCCGAGGCCATCCAGCCGGCGCTCGCCTGGCATGCCGCCTCCGAACCGGGTTTCGGATTCTGCGACTGGACGATGGGCTCCACGATGATGGTCGAGTCGGACCCTCTCGACCAGGTTGTGGTCGGACGCCTCGCCGGTCCCCGTGTGACGGGGACGTACCGGCGCGAACGCATCGACACCGCGGTGCCGTTCATGGTGGTCGACCGCCCCATCGAGTTCACCTTCACCGGCCGTATCGCCGGCACCGCCGTGTCGTTCGCCCGATCGGACTTCGACGAGGCCGCGCGCCGGCTCTCCGGCGACGACACGCTGCGCGTCCGGGCAACCGGGCACGCGCCGGTCAACGAGCAGCGGCTGCGCTATTGGACGCGCACGTGGGAGTACACCCGCGACGTGCTGCTGCGCTCGCCCGAGCGCACCCCGATCATCGAGCAGCAGGCCCGCACGCTCATGCTCGAGGCGTCGCTTCTCGCCTTCCCCACCACCTTCACCGATGCGCTCGCCGCGGGCCGTCCGTCGCGCCCGCTGCCCGCGCCGGTGCGTCGTGCCAAGGCCTACGTCGAGG
>NZ_CAUQWC010000242.1:0-4801 GCF_963521695.1 uncultured Microbacterium sp.
CCGGGCCCCTGGCAGGGTGTGGATCTCCTGCGTTGGGTCGCCGCAGGTCGGGAAGTCAAGGTGCCGCGGCCGCAACGGTGGGCGCGGGGACGCCGGAATAGGCTGACGCCATGACGCGCAGCACCGCTCTGCTCACCGACCGCTACGAACTCACGATGCTGGATGCGGCCCTCCGCGACGGCACGGCCTCGCGCCGGTGCGTGTTCGAGGTGTTCGGGCGCCGGCTCTCCGGCGGGCGCCGCTTCGGCGTCGTCGCGGGCACCGGCCGGCTGCTGGAGGCCATCCGCGACTTCCGCTTCGGCGACGACGAGCTGCGCTACCTGCGGGATGCGAGGGTGGTGGATGCCACGACCCTCGACTTCCTCGCCGACTACCGCTTCACGGGATCGGTGACCGGCTATCGCGAGGGCGAGGTGTACTTCCCCGGCTCGCCACTGCTGACCGTGGAGGGGACGGTCGCGGAGGCCGTGCTGCTGGAGACGCTCGCGCTCAGCATCCTGAACTACGACTCCGCCGTGGCCACCGCCGCCGCGCGCATGAGCGTCGCCGCCGGCGACCGACCGCTCGCCGAGATGGGCTCGCGTCGCGCAAGCGAGGAGGCGGCCGTCGCCGCCGCCCGCGCCGCGTACATCGTGGGCTTCTCGGCCACCAGCAACCTCGAGGCGGGGCGGCGGTGGGGCGTTCCGACGATGGGAACCGCCGCCCACGCGTGGACCCTGCTGCACGACAGCGAAGAAGACGCGTTCCGTTCGCAGGTCGACGCGCTCGGCAGCGGCACCACTCTGCTCGTCGACACCTACGACATCGCGGAGGGCGTACGCACGGCCGTGCGCGTGGCCGGCACGCAGCTGGGCGGCGTGCGCATCGATTCGGGCGACCTGCCGATCGTCGCGGGTGAGGTTCGGACGCTGCTGGACGAACTCGGCGCCACGGGCACGCGCATCACCGTCACGAGCGACCTCGACGAATACGCTCTCGCCGCCCTCGCGGCCTCCCCCGTCGACTCCTACGGCGTCGGGACCTCGGTCGCGACCGGCTCGGGCGTTCCGACCGCGGGTCTGGTGTTCAAACTCGTCGCGCGCGAAGCGACCGACGGGTCGTGGGTGGGTGTGGCCAAGGCGTCGACGCAGAAGGCCTCGCACGGCGGCCGCAAGGCCGCGTTCCGCACCCTCGATGGGGGTACGGCTGCCGCCGAACTCATCATGGTCAGCGACGGGTTCGAAGAACTGTCCACCGCCGCCGAGCATCCCGACGCCCGTCCCCTGCAGACCATGCTCATGCGCGACGGCGAAGCCGATGCCGCAGCCCTGGGCCCTGAGGGCGTCGAGGCCGCACGCCGACACCATGCCCGCGTGCGCGAGGAACTGCCCGTGCGGGCGCTGGCGCTCAGCAAGTCGGAGCCCGCTCTGCCGACGGAGTACCGCGAGGCGGGCTGACCGGCGACGAGGGCAGGCGAGCGACCCGAACGGGACCGGTGCTGAGGTTCGCCGTCCCGTTGACGGACGGGTCGACGGACCGTGGGTCGCGCAGGTGAGACGTCGGGTGACCGGAGCCCCCATCAGGCTGTGCCGGTTCGGCCGCCCGGTTAGCGTGGATGGTTCCGCGATCCCGCCGACGGCACCGCGGGAAAGGACCCCTGTGCTCCACCCCGCAGCCGATACCCCTCCGCCGACGCGCCGCGGTGTCATCGCTGCGGCAGCCTGGGCGGTGCCCGCGATCGTCGCAGCGACCGCGACTCCCGCCCTCGCCGCGTCGGGAGGCAGCGTCCCGGTCGCCAAGATCCGCCCGAGTTCGGACTTCGCGGCGCAGGATCTGCACGAGTACGACGCCGCGACGAACAGCAACCGGGGTCCCATCGCGGTCTATGTCCGCGCGCGGTACGACCAGGACATCGTGTGGTGGCCCGAGCGCGACCCCGCCGTGGCGGTCATCCCCTACGTCGTCTCCGTGGAGGGGCCGCTCGGGCCGTCGACGATGACCGGGGTGCTCAGCATCCCGATCGGTGGATACGTGCAGGACACGCGCACCTACCCGGCCGATGGCACCCACCCCGTGCCCAGCGGGACCTATCGCTTCACGCTCGTGCTGTTCGGCTCAGACGGGTCGAAGGCTGCGACGACCTCGGTGGAGATCAGCTGACGCTCACTTGACGAGCGACTCGTAGATCTCTTTGCACTGCGGGCACACCGGGAACTTCTCGGGGTCGCGACCCGGGGTCCACTTCTTGCCGCACAGCGCGCGCACCGGCTTGCCCGTGATGGCCGACTCGAGGATCTTGTCCTTCTTCACATAGTGCGAGAAGCGCTCATGGTCACCGGGCTCGATGTTCTCTTCGCGGATGAGCTCTTCGAGCTCTCGATCCAGGGTCGCGAGACCCCCGCTGTCAGGACTGTCGAGAGGCGTGCTCATGGAGAGCCAGTGTAGCCGCGGACCGCGCCCGGCGGTCGGAAGGGTTCGACTCAGGTCGCTTCGGCGAACTCCATGAGGCGGGTGGCGCGACGCTCGTAGACCACCGCGCCCCCCAGGATTCCGAGGATCAGCACGACCGCACCGGCGCCCACACCGACCCAGAGCGCGAACATCGCATCGATGGCGGTGCCGTTGATGGCCTGCCAGGTCAGCCAGCCCGCGGGCAGCGCGGTGAGCACCGCCCCGAGCATGACGAGTCCCTGTGCGACGACCCCACCCGAGCCGGTGCGCTGCGGCTGCTGGAAGGGGCTGTCACCCGGCCGCGATACCGCGTAGGGGGCCACCACCGACGAAACACTCGACAAGCCCAGACCGCCGAGGAACAGGGCCGCGCATACGCCGACCATGGCCGGGAAGATCGCCCAGCGACCGTGCGCGACGATCGCGAGCGGCAGGCTGAGGGCGAGGATCGGGATGCCGATGAGCAGAATGGGCACGAGGCGCCCCACGCGGTCGGGGATGCCGCGCACGCCGCTGGCGATGTGCATCCACAGGGCCGTGGAGTCGTACGCGAGATCGTTGTGGGGCAGCCAGCCGAAGAACAGCGCCATGATCGGCACCGGCAGCAGCACCGCCAGCTCGAACGGCACTCCCGCGACGAGCAGCGGCACCGTGGAGACCACGGCCGCGATCGGCACGATCACGACGTTGACGATGTAACGCCGGTCGCGGAGCCAGTACGACAGGCTCCGGGCGGCGACGGCTCCTCCGGGGGTGCCCGGAAGAAGAGCGAACCACCCGAGTCCGCCGCGCTCGCGCACCGCGACCGGGCGACGCGTCGTGGTGAGCAGCACCTCGACCAGGGCGAACCATGCGAGGGTGAGCAGCGCCACGGTCGCGAGGGCGACGACGAGGCTGCCCACGGCCGCACCGGTCGTCGGTGCGAGGCCGATGGCCCACGCGG
Source organism: uncultured Microbacterium sp. (assembly GCF_963521695.1). GTDB lineage: Bacteria > Actinomycetota > Actinomycetes > Actinomycetales > Microbacteriaceae > Microbacterium. The sequence goes on from NZ_CAUQWC010000242.1 coordinate 3,374, forward strand.
CCCCGACGGGCGTCCACGACAGGATCTCAGCCGCCGACGCCAGCTGCGACGGCACCGCGCCGCGCCACTCGAGCGATCCGAGGAACACCCCGATCGGCACGACGACGACGAGCACCGCGATGAGGTAGACGCTCATCAGTTCGCGGGATTGCCGGGGTCGCTGCACCAGCGCCCCGAGGGCCATGCTGACGCGGGCGAACAGCACGCACGTCGTGAGACCCAGAACGACGGATGCCACGCCCGCCACCACCGAGGCACCGTGCGCGCCCCACGCCACGGCGACGCTGACGCCGAGCACGAGGGTCACGAGGACGGGCACGCTGAAGAAGCCGGCGAGCAGGAGCGCGCCGGCGAGCGGACGCGGCTCGGGGCCCACGACCGCGAACCGCCGCGGATCGAGCGGGTCGATCGAGGCCGTGACCGGTGGACCGACAGCGAACCCCAGGGTCACCGCGGAACCGGCCAGAACGGTGACGACCGCTGTCGTGAGGCGGTCGGCATCCGCGAGCCCGGCGGCGCTCACGGCCGCGAAGACGGTGGCCGCGATGAGTACGACGACGCCGATCGCCCGCCGGATCACGTCGCGCCGGTCGCCCCGCAGGGCGCCCAGCATCATCGCCAGTCTCAGGCGGAGAACGTGTGCAACCACTCGAGGCCCTCCACGTCGCCCAGTCCGCCCGAAAGTTCACGGAAACGTTGTTCCAGCGTGCCCTCGCCGCGCACCTCGTCGACGGTGCCCTCGGCGAGCACCTGGCCCGACACGATGACCGCGACGCGGGAACACACCCGCTCGACGAGCTCCATGCCGTGGCTCGACAGGATCACCGTGCCGCCGTGGTCGACGTAGGTGCGGAGGATGTCGAGGATGACACCGCTGGACACCGGATCGACGGCCTCGAAGGGCTCGTCGAGTACGAGCAGGCGCGGGGAATGGATCATCGCACCCGCGAGCATGACCTTCTTCGTCATTCCCGCCGAGTAGTCGGAAACGGGCCGCGCGAGCGCATCGACGAGGTCGAACGCGCGGGCGAGGTCGGCCATGCGGCTTTCGACGAGACCGCTGGGGAGCCCCCGCAGCGCACCGTAGTACGACAGCAATTGGCGACCCGTCAGACGGTCGAAGGTGCGCAGGCGATCGGGCAGTACGCCGATCATCTTCTTCGCCTCGCGCGCCCGCTTCTTGGCATCGACGCCGTTGATCGTCACGGCGCCCCCGTCGGCGCGGAGCAGCCCCGCGATGATCGACAGGGTCGTGGTCTTGCCGGCGCCGTTGGGGCCGACCAGACCGTAGAAGGAGCCCGCGGGCACGGTCAGGTCGATCGCGTCGACGGCGCGGAGCTCGCCGAACGTCTTGGTGATGTGGCGGAGCGTGAGCGCGGGGACGACGGCGTCGGCAGCCGGATCGGTGGATGCCGCTGTGTCGGCGGC
>NZ_CAUQWC010000243.1:0-4791 GCF_963521695.1 uncultured Microbacterium sp.
ATGTCGGAGGTCTCCGGCAGGATGCTCGCGTGACCACCTGGCGCGACCTCGTCCCGAGGAGTGAGCCGGCCGCGTTCGAGCCGCTCGCCCTCGGCATCGAGCTGCGCCAGCGCGAGGCCTACGACCCCGCCCGGTGGGACGCCCGCGCGGTCGTGGCGGTCACCCCGCGCATGCTCGCGCAACGGCAGGACGACCTGCAGCTCGTCGCGCGGCCCCTCGTGCGCGGAACGCGAGACACGTGGATCCGGGCGGATGCCACGTGGGATGCCGTGCGGCGGTCGTCGGGCCGCTTCGATCCGTCGCAGGTTCGCTGGTTCGCCGAGTTGCACGCCCTGGCCCAGGCGCTGAGGACGACGGGACCATTCGCCCCGTCCGGTGACACGATCGCCCTCGATGCCGTCGACTCACCCCTGCTGTGGCCCCATTTGCGCGCGGCGGAGTCGCTCGGCATCCCGATCGTCTCGATGAACACGCAGCAGAGCGTAAGTCTCGCGGCCCAGGCGACGGCGCGTGTGGCGCTGGACGCCGTGGGGGGGGGGAGCGTTGCGCGTGTCCGCCGACCTCGAGATCGACGGACGGCGACGGGATGCCGCTCACGCCCGGGCGATCGGCGGGTACGGCATGTTCGCGTACGAGCTCGACCGCGACCCCGTACCCCTCGTTCTCGCGGCGGTCGATCTGCCCGCGCCGCTGCCCGCCCTGCTCCGAGGCGGGGTGGTCGAGGTGCCGCCGGACGACGCGGCGGAGTTCGTCGCCGAGGTCTACCCCGGGCTGGCGCGCCGCGCGCCGCTGTCGGTCGGCGCCGGTGTGCCGGCGCCACCCCCGGCGCGGCCGACCCTCACGCTCGACGTCTCGTACGTCGACGGCGACGCGGTGGAGTACCGCCTCGACTGGGTCTACCCCGGCGGGTACCGTGCCGCCTGGAACGACGATCGGGAGCACCCCGACCGGGAGGACCGCGCCGAGGCGCAGATCGGGGAGCGGTTCGAGACGGCCTGGAGGTCGGCATCCGATCTGCCCCTCGCGCCGCGGGCCACCCTGCGCGACGCCGACGCCGCGGCCTTCAGCGCGTACGTGCTCCCGGCGGTCGACGTGGTGGACGAGGTGCGTGTACGCACGCGCGGTGCCCGCCCGACATTCCGCGAGCTGCGCGGCGATCCGTCGCTGCGCATCACGACGGTCGAGTCCCTCGATCGCGATTGGCTCGACCTCGGAATCGCGGTGACGATCGACGGTCGGCTGATCCCCTTCGGCGTACTGTTCACGGCGCTGTCGCGTGGGCGGACGCGCATCAAGCTCTCCGACGGAGCGTGGTTCTCGCTCGCCCACCCCTCCCTGCAACGCCTGCGCGAGCTGCTGGAAGAGGCTGCCGCGCTCGACGAGTGGGAGACGGGTCCGCGCGTCCCGCGGACGCACCTCTCCCTGTGGGCCGAATTCGAAGACCTCGCCGATCAATCCGACGCGGCCCTGGAGTGGCGACAGCTCGCCCGGGCGCTGCGGGACGTCGCCGAGGTACCCGAGGTTGCGACGCCGCCGGGATTCCTCGCCGACCTGCGTCCTTATCAGCGCGAGGGCCTGTCGTGGCTCGCGCTTCTGCACGCACATCGACTCGGCGGCATCCTGGCCGACGACATGGGGCTCGGCAAGACCCTGCAGCTGCTCGCGCTGATCGCCCACACCCGTTCGCGGAAAGACGCGCGACCGTGGCTCGTCGTCGCCCCGACCTCGGTGCTGCCGACATGGCATGCCGAGGCGGCGCGGTTCGTCCCCGAGCTGCGGGTCGCCGTCGTCGAGGCGACGTCCGTGCGCCGTGTTCGGACCATCGCCGACATCGCGGGCGATGCCGACGTGGTCGTGGCGTCGTACGGCGTCGTCCGAGCGGATGCCGAGGAGTTCGCCGCGACGCACTTCTCGGGGGTGGTGCTCGATGAGGCGCAGTTCGTGAAGAACCCCGCGACCCGCATCCATCGTGCCATCGCAGCGCTCCGCACCGACGCGGTGTACGCGGCCACGGGCACACCGATCGAGAACGGGCTCGACGACCTGTGGGCACTGCTGGCTCTGACCGCGCCCGGGTTGTTCCCCTCGATCCGGCAGTTCCGCGAGGACTACACCCGGGCCATCGAGCGACTTCCCTCCGACGCACCCACCGAGCTCTCAGCCGCCGCGACCGACGCTCACCGCGAGAAGATGCTCGCGAAGCTGCGCCGGCGCGTGCGGCCGTTCCTCCTGCGCCGCACGAAAGACGTCGTGGCATCCGATCTCCCTCCGAAGCAGGAGCAGGAGATCGCGGTTCCTCTCGGCCCCGCGCATCAGGCGGTCTACGACCGGGTGCTGCAGCGCGAGAGACAGAAGGTGCTCGGCCTGCTCGACGACCTCGATCGGCAGCGGTTCATCGTGTTCCGCTCGTTGACGCTGCTGCGCATGTTGGCACTCGCGCCGGGCCTGGTCGATGACCGTGACGCGAGCCTCGGCTCCGCCAAGCTCGATGTGCTGCTCGATCGCCTCGTCGAGATCGCCGCCGAGGGGCACCGCGCGCTGGTGTTCAGTCAGTTCACCTCGTTCCTCGATATGGCGGCGCAGCGACTGGATGCCGAGGGCCTCGCCTACACGCACCTCGACGGCAGCACCACACGGCGTGGCGACGTGGTCACCGACTTCCGCCAGGGTGACGCGCCGGTGTTCCTCATCAGCCTCAAAGCCGGAGGGTTCGGACTGACCCTCACCGAGGCGGAGTACGTGTTCGTGCTCGACCCGTGGTGGAACCCCGCGGCCGAGGCACAGGCGATCGACCGCGCCCACCGCATCGGGCAGGACAAGAGCGTGTTCGTCTACCGGTTGATCGCCGCGGGCACGATCGAAGAGAAGGTTCTCGCTCTGCAGCGCCGCAAGGCCGCACTGTCGGAGGCGGTCATCGACGACGGCGAGGCGTTCGCGGCGGCGCTCGACGCCGAGGACATCCGTGGGCTCCTCGGGCCGTGACGGAGAATTCTGGCCTCGGACCCCGAGAGACCGGGTCGATCCCGGCACGGTCCGGCATCCGTCGCCCGGGGAGGTCCACGCCCACCGCCCGCCCAGGCGACCCCCGCGTAGACTCAACAGGTTCCGTCCACGACACAGGAGCGACATGAGAGTCACCGGCCTCGGCCACGCAGGCATGTTCATCGAGACGGCGGGCGGCAGCATCCTCTGCGACCCCGTCATCGGTCCGAGCTTCTTCGGCTCGTGGTTCCCGTTCCCCGACAACCGCTCTCTGGACTGGGAGCGCTTCGGCGCGGCCGACTTCCTCTACATCTCGCACCGTCACCGCGATCACTTCGATCCGGCGTTGCTCGGGCGGTATGTGTCGAAAGACATCAAGGTGCTGCTTCCCGAGTACCCGACCGACGACCTCGAGCAAGACCTCATCGCCCTCGGGTATACGAACCTCGTGCGCACCGAGGCGGGCGTGCCGCTGCAGTTCGGCGACCTGAAGCTGATGGTGACGCCTCTGCGCGCCCCCTCCGACGGCCCCATCGGCGACTCGTCGCTCTCGCTCGACGACGGCACGGCATCCGTGCTGAATCAGAACGACTCCCATCCGCTGGATCTCGACGCGCTCTTCGATTTCGGCACGCCCGACGCGTACTTCACCCAGGTGTCGGGTGCGATCTGGTGGCCGATGGTCTACGACCTGCCCCAGGATGCCAAGCAGAACTTCGCTCAGCTCAAGCGCGACGCGCAGAACAAGCGCGCGATGTACTACATCGACAAGGTCGACGCGCCGCACGTGTTCCCGATGGCGGGGCCGCCGATGTTCCTGCGCGACGAGCTGTTCCGCTACAACGGCACCGGGCTCGACAACGATTCGATCTTCACCGATCAGCGTGAATTTCTCGCGCACATGAACGAGCAGCGTCCCGACCAGAAGGGATATCTGTTCCTCCCCGGCACCGAGGTCGAGGTGCAGGGATCCGACGTGACCGTCACGCAGACGCTGTACACCGACGACGAGATCGAGCGTGTCTTCGGCGACAAGTGGAACTACCTCGCCCAGCAGCGCGACGGTCGCCGCGAGGAGATCGCCGCCGAGGTGGCATCCCGAGCCGAAATCCTGCCGCCGGCCGAGATGCTCTCGGCGATCAAGGAGTGGTGGGAGCCACTGCTGCGCCGCGCCCGCACCATTCGCAACGGCGTCGGGGGAGCGGTGCGCTTCCGCATCGGCGAGCTCGACATGGTCGTCGACTTCCCCAAGGCGAAGGTGCGCGAGTACGCCGGCGAGGAGTGCATCTACTGGTACACGATCCCCGCCGACCTGGTGTCGACGAACATCCGCGATCACGAGATCGACTGGTCGAACTCGATCTTCCTGTCGATGCAGTTCGAGGTGGGCCGTTCGGGCAAGTTCAACGAGTTCCTCACCACGTTCCTCAAGTGCCTCTCGCGCGACCGCATCGAGTATGTCGAGAACTGGTACGCCGAGCAGTCGGACCAGACCGAGGATGCCGAGATCGACGGCTGGACCGTCCAGCGTCGGTGCCCGCACCTGCGCGCCGATCTGACCAAGACCGGCAAGATCGAGGACGGCGTGCTCACATGCTCGCTGCACGACTGGAAGTGGGACCTGGCCTCGGGCCGGTGCCTGACGACGACCGGTCACCCGATCCGCTCGACGCGCATCCGCTCGACGGGGAGCGGTGAACGCGCCGCCGCCGAGGTCGCCGCAGGCTGAGATCACCGTCCCAGGCGCCCCGCGGGAGGAAAATCCGGGAGCGGAGGACCGACCCCGCGGCATCCGTCCTCCCTTCGCCG
>NZ_CAUQWC010000244.1:0-4770 GCF_963521695.1 uncultured Microbacterium sp.
GGGCCGCTTCGATAAACTGGATGCCGCGCACTCGCGCACGATCCCCATATCTTTGCGACCATTGGAGCCACCGTGGCCGAACAGTCCCGCCTCGACAAGGTCATCGCCCTCGCCCGCCATCGCGGGTTCGTGTTCCAGGCCGGTGAGATCTACGGCGGTTCGCGCTCGGCGTGGGACTACGGCCCCCTCGGCACGGAGCTGAAAGAGAACATCCGCCGCCAGTGGTGGCAGACGTTCGTGCGCGGTCGCGGCGACATGGTGGGCCTGGACTCGAGCATCATCCTGCCCAAGCGCGTGTGGGAGGCGTCGGGCCACGTCGCCACCTTCACCGACCCGCTGGTGGAGTGCCTCAGCTGCCACAAGCGCTTCCGCGCCGACAACCTCATCGAAGACTTCGAGGCCCGCAAGAACCGCAAGGCCGAGAACGGTCTCGCCGACGTACCGTGCCCCAACTGCGGCACCAAGGGCCAGTACACCGAGCCCAAGTCGTTCTCGGGCCTGGTCAAGACCTACCTCGGCGTCGTCGACGACGAGTCGGGCCTGCACTTCCTCCGCCCCGAGACCGCGCAGGGCATCTTCGTGAACTTCTCGAACGTGCTCACGGCATCCCGTCGCAAGCCCCCGTTCGGCGTCGGCCAGGTCGGCAAGGCGTTCCGCAACGAGATCACGCCCGGAAACTTCATCTTCCGCACGCGCGAGTTCGAGCAGATGGAGATCGAGTACTTCACCCCGCCCGCCGAGGCGAACGAGTGGTTCGAGCACTGGGTCGAGGCGTGCTGGGACTGGTTCATCGAGCTGGGCATCGACCCCGAGAACATGAAGCGCTTCGACGTCCCTGAGGACGACCGCGCGCACTACTCCGCCGGCACGATCGACGTCGAGTACCGCTTCGGCTTCCCGGGCAAGGAGTGGGGCGAGCTCATGGGCGTCGCCAACCGCACCGACTACGACCTCAAGAGCCACTCCGAGGCGTCGGGTCAGTCGCTCACGTTCTTCGATCAGGCTTCGGGCGAGAAGTACACGCCCTACGTCATCGAGCCCTCGTTCGGCCTGACCCGCGCGATGATGGCGTTCCTCGTCGACGCGTACCGCGAAGAAGAGGTGCCCAACGCCAAGGGCGGCACCGACACCCGCACGGTGCTCAAGCTCGACCCGCGCCTCGCGCCCGTCAAGGTCGCCGTGCTGCCGCTCTCGCGCAACGAGCGCCTGTCTCCGCTGGCGCGCGAGGTCGCCGACACGCTGCGTGCGGCCGGGTGGAACATCGACTTCGATGACGCCGGCGCCATCGGCCGCCGCTACCGCCGCCAGGACGAGATCGGCACCCCGTTCTGCGTCACCGTCGACTTCGACTCGCTCGACGACAACGCCGTGACGGTCCGCGATCGCGACACGATGGGCCAGGAGCGCATCGGTCTCGATGCCCTGCACGGCTACCTCGCGGAGCGCCTGCGCGGGGCCTGACCCCCGACGAACGACCGGATGCCGTCGCCCGAGGGTGGCGGCATCCGTCGTTCCCGCGGTCGGCGGGCCGCGGAGCGCGCGACGTCGCCGCCTCGGCTGCCACACTGAGCACGGGGAGAACGAGGGGATCACGAATGAAGCCACAGCCGGATGCCGAGCACCCGATGCCGCGGCGCAAGCGACGGCGTCTCGCCGTGTCCGCCGCGATCATCGTGGGCGTCGCGCTCGTGGTCACCGCGGTCTTCTCCCTCACCCCGTGGCCGTCGGCGATGATCGTGCGCGCGGTCTTCGAGAAGAACGGCGCCGACACCGTCGCCGAGATGCAGCGCCACGTTCCCGACACGCCGCTGCGCACCGAGCTCGGCGTGCCGTACGGCGACGCGCAGAATGCTGCGGGCGGTGGGGACACGACCCTCGACCTCTTCACCACGGCCGACGAGGGGGAGAGGCGACCAGCCGTCATCTGGATCCACGGCGGAGCCTGGGTCTCGGGCTCGTCGGCCAACGTCGACCCGTACCTGCGCATCCTCGCCTCCACCGGCTACAGCGCGATCGGTCTGAACTACAGCCTCGGCCCCGAGCAGGTGTATCCCACCGCCGTCCGACAACTCAACGACGCCCTCGCCTACATCGACGCGCACGCCGACGACCTCTCGGTCGACCCGGACCGGATCGTGCTGGCCGGGGACTCGGCGGGTGCCCAGCTCGCCAGCCAGCTGGCCGCGCTCACCACCGACAGCGAGTACGCCGACCTGCTCGACATCGCACCGGCGCTCTCGGCGCCGCAGCTCGTGGGGGTCGTGTTGAACTGCGGCATCTACGACCTGCGCTCGATGGACGACCTCAACGGCCTGATCGGGTGGGGATTCTCGTCGTCGCTGTGGGCCTACACCGGCACCAAGGACTGGTCGGTCGAGAGCGCGGGCGCGACCATGTCGACGATCGACTTCGCGGCATCCGGATTCCCGCCGACCTACATCAGCGGAGGCAACGGCGACGGCCTCACCTGGCTGCAGGGCATTCCGATGGCGCAACGCCTGCGGCAGCTCGACGTCGATGTGACCACGCTGTTCTGGCCGGCGGATCACACCCCCGCCCTGCCGCATGAGTACCAGTTCCACCTCGACCGGCCCGAGGCGCAGCAGGCGCTGGCCGAGACGGTGACGTTCCTGGCGAAGGTGGCCCCGCTGACGGTGGAGTGATGTGGGGACTGGGTTCCGCTTCCGCCGATGTCGGAAGAGTCGGGTCCTGTGTTCACTCGTCTTCGTAGCGCATGGGCATCTCGATCACCTCGAAGATGGCGGGTGCGTACCATCGCTCCCGCCCGCCGCGCCCGTGGGTGCCGAGCGAGCGAAGCCATCCCCGTGTCTCGGCATTCTTGATGAGGTTGCGCGCCCCCTGATTGGTGAGGTCCAATCCGTCCTGGACGGACTTGACGGTGACGAAGGGGTTGCGCACGATGATGTCGACGAGTCGGGGCAGGCTCGAGCGTTCCTTGATCGCGTCGGCGTGATAACTCTCGCGGATCGATATGAGGCGACGTGAACGTGTGACGGCGTCGTCAGCCTGCGCTCGTACGGCATCGAGAAAGAAGACGAACCACCCCTCGATGTCGGCGCTCTCGCGGACAGCCTGCAGCCGCTGGTAGTACTCCTCACGGTGGGTTTCGAAGTAATTGGAGAGATAGAGCAGCGGAAGCGGGAGCCGCTTGCGTTCCATGAGTAGGAGGTTGATGAGCAGGCGCCCGATTCGTCCGTTTCCATCGAGGAACGGGTGGATCGTCTCGAACTGGTAGTGCATGAGCGCTGCCTGAACGAGCGCGGGAAGCGCCCGACCGTCGTCGTTGACGAACCGCTCCCAGTCCGCGAGGAGGTCGCCGAGGTGGTGCGGCAACGGGGGGACGAATGTTGCGGTGTCGGGGGTTGCTCCTGCTCGACCCACCCAAACCGGTGAACGTCGAAACTCCCCAGGCGACTTCTCCTCGCCTCGCACGCCTGTCAGGAGAGTCTCATGCACCTGCAGAATGAGCCGCTGGGTGAGGGGAAGGGTTGCTGCCAACTCATACGCCTGGTTCGTAGCCTGGAGGTACCGGTGCACCTCGGCCGTGTCGTCATTTCGTGCGTCGGCGTCGATCTCCGCCTGGAAGACCTCCGAAAGTGATGCCTGGGTTCCTTCGATACGCGAGCTGGCGAGAGCCTCGCGGCGGAGGTACGGCCCAATGAGGAGAGACGGATCTGTGATGAGCATGCCGAGGCCTTGCAGATGCCCCAACGCTGCATCCGCCTCCGACAATGAGGACACCACGGAGGCGGAGAGGTCGAGTCCGCGAGGGATCGGACGCGGATGGTAGTAAACGAAGGCGTCCTTCTTGCCCGGTTCGCGAGTCGCTCGGCCGAAGACGGAGTCTGCAAATTTCGTGGCATCCACCCTGCGAAACTACAACAAGATCGGCTTTCAGTTGGAGCGTGGGGTTGTCGTCTCTATTTTCGTTGGAGCGTGACGTGCACTGACCCCCAGAAGTCGTTCCTGGTGGGATCGTAGGGGGCTGAATCACAGCGTGAAGAGACCAGCGTCGACATGTTACGACGGCCCGACAGGTCGCAGATGACGCAACGACAGCGTTCGCGGTCGAGAGATCGGCCCGCAGGCGGGCCGTCGCCATCGTCGCCCGGTTCAGCCCAGGTGCACCGCCGCCCCGCCGCGAGCGGCGGCTGCCGCCTCGATCAGGCGCATGCCGATGACGCCCTCGGGCTCCCACGTCGTGTAGCAATCGGTCGCCCATCCCGCGTCGGCCGGCGGTTCGACGGTGCCGTAGACGCGGGCGACCTCCGCCGGTGAGGGCAGGAGCCGTGGGCGCAGCACCGTCAGCACGACCCGGTCGAGCATCACGACCTGGGCGGCCGCGCCGTCGTCGAGCGGGCGCACCTCGATCGGTGTCGCCGCGAGCTCCTCGGGCGTGAGCACGGCCGAGACGGCTTCCGCCAGCGCCGCGATGTCGATGGGTTCGCGCGTGAACGCGGCACTACTGCGGGGCACGGTTCCTCCTCCGTCGGGTCAGGGGCGGCTGCTCGCCGTCGGGCGTCTCGGGCGCGGTGGCACTGTCCGGCTCATGAGCACTGCCGGGCGGTGTCGCGGTGCCGGGCTCAGTTGCACGGCCGAGCGGGGTCGCGGTGGTCGTCGGTGCGGCGGGGAGCGTGGCGTCCTCGACCCCGGGAACGTCGGCGCCGGCTTCGGCGCCCACCTCGCCGTCCTCTGCACCCCGAGCCGCGGCATGTTCGCCGGCCCCGGCGCCCGCCGTGTCCTCCGCGT
>NZ_CAUQWC010000245.1:0-4686 GCF_963521695.1 uncultured Microbacterium sp.
CCGGGGCCGGCGGATCCGGGACGAGAGGTTCCGGGACGGGACGGTTCCACCGCACCCCCACACGGTGTGTCCACGACACGCCGCATCGCCGGGCGCGCGACGGCGTGTCGTGGACACTCGACATCAGGGTGGGATGCACCCCGATGGACCCGGCCACGCGCGGGTCGGCGCGAACTAGGCTCGACCCATGAGCGTCGACCTCGAAAGCCTGTACACCGACCTGCACGCCCACCCGGAACTGTCGTTCCAGGAGACGCGCACGGCCGGCGTCATCGCACGGCACCTGAGCGAGTTGGGGCTCGAGGTCGAAGAGGGCGTGGGCCGCACAGGAGTGGTGACGCGCATCGACAATGGCGACGGTCCCGTCGTGTGGCTGCGCGCCGACATGGACGCCCTCCCCGTCGAGGAGCAGACGGGCCTCCCCTACGCCAGTACCGCGCGCGGCACGGATCCCGCCGGCAACGCGGTGCCCGTCATGCACGCGTGCGGTCACGACATGCACGTGACCGCCCTCATCGGGGCGCTCGAGCGCCTCGTCGCCACCCGTGAGGAGTGGTCGGGCACGATCGTGGCGGTGTTCCAGCCCGCCGAGGAGTACGGAGCGGGCTCGCAGGCGATGATCGCCGACGGCGTGCTCGATCGCTACCCGACGCCCGACATCGTGCTCGGCCAGCACGTCACGCCGCTGCCCGCCGGCGTCATCGGCGTTCGCCCGGGCACGCAGATGGCGGCATCCGACGGGCTCACCGTCATCCTCCACGGCCGGGGCGGCCACGGCTCGCGCCCGCACTCCACGATCGACCCCGTCGTGATGGCCGCGGCCACCGTCATGCGCCTGCAGACCGTCGTCTCGCGCGAGGTCGACCCACGCGATGTCGCCGTCGTCACCGTCGGCTCCATCCACGCGGGGTTGAAGAACAACATCATCCCGGCCGAGGCGAAGCTCGAGCTCAGCCTGCGCTACCCCGACGACGCCGCGCGCCGTCGCGTGATGACGAAGGTCGAGCGCATCATCCGGGCCGAGGCTGCGGCATCCGGAGCCGAGCAGGAGCCCACGATCAGCACCGATCACACCCTGCCGCCGACGATCAACGATGCGGATGCCACGGCCCGCCTGACCACGGCGTTCCGGCGCTCGTTCGGCGAGGCCTCGGTCGTCGACCCCGGCATGTTCACCGGCAGCGAGGACGTGTCGTGGTTTGCCCGCGAGTCGGGCGCCCCGCTGGTGTTCTGGTTCTGGGGCGGCGTCGACCCGCAGGCGTTCGCCGATGCCCTGGCCGGCGGCACGATGGAGCGCGACATCCCGACGAACCACTCGCCGTTCTTCGCACCCGTCATGCAGCCCACCATCGACCGAGGGGTCGAGAACCTCGTCGTGGCGGCGCGGGAGTTCCTCGGCTGATGCCGGCCGCGCGCAGCTGACGCGTCGAGCCCCGCGGGGCGCCGCCGACGCGTCAGCGGCGCCCGAACGACGCGCGAGGCTCAGTCCTGCGCGTAGGTCGCCAGGCGCATCGTCGCGGTGGCGCTGTGGGCCGCCATCCCCTCGGAGTCGGAGATCGTCTGCACGGCCTCCGCGAGGGACGGCGTCGCCGCGCGGCTGATGCGCTGGTAGGTGAGCGGCTTCACGAAGCGCGACACCGACAGGCCCGCGCTGTGCTTGGCTCCTCCCGCGGTGGGGAGAACGTGGTTCGTGCCCGCCATGCCCTTGTCGGAGTAGGCCACCGTGCTCCAGGCGCCGAGGAAGAGGGAGCCGTAATTGCGCAGGTTGTCGTGGTACCAGCCGTCATCGGTGGTGATGACCTCGAGGTGCTCGGGGGCCAGGTCGTCCATCAGGGCCACGGCGACATCGCGGTCGGCAGCGACCGTCACCGTGCCGTAGTCGCGCCACGCGGGCCCGGCGATCGGCTCCGTGGCGAGCGTCTCGAGCTGGCGTTCGACCGCTGACATCACAGCCCGACCGTGCTCTTCCGACGTCGTCACGAGCGCAGCGGGCGAGTTCGGGCCGTGCTCGGCCTGACCGAGCAGATCGGCCGCCACGATCTCGGGGTCGGCGCTGTCGTCCGAGAGGACGGCAACCTCGGACGGGCCGGCGAGGAGATCGATGGCGACCGTCCCGAAAAGCTGGCGCTTGGCCTCGGCCACGAAGGCGTTGCCCGCACCCACGAGCATGTCGACCGGCAGGTCGCCCAGCAGTCCGTACGCCATCGCCGCGAGCGCCTGGACACCGCCGAGGACGAACACGCGGTCGACACCCGACAGATGCGCCGCGTAGACGACGGCGTCGTTCGCGCCCCCGTCCGGCTGCGGCGGCGTGCAGGCGATGACGGTGGGCACGCCCGCAGCCTTCGCGACCCCGACCGTCATGAACGCACTGGCGGTCAGGGGGAAGCGTCCCGCGGGAAGGTAGGCGCCGACGCGGGAGACGGGCACGTAGCGCACACCCGTGGTCAGACCCGGAACGAGCTCGGTCTCGAAGTCGTGCAGGCGGCCCCGCTGCTCGGCGGCGAAGGCCTTCGTCCGCTCCGACCCCAGCTCGATCGCGGCGCGGAGGTCGGGGGCGAGTCGGTCGCCGCTCGAGGCGATCTGCGCGCTCGTCAACTCGATGTCGCCGCCCGCGTACCGGTCGAGGGAGCGCGCGTAATCGAGCACCGCGTCGAGACCGCGGCGCTGGATGTCGCCGAGCATCTTCGACACCGTCTCGATGACGGCCGGATCGCGCTGGGCGGCGGGGGCGTCGACCAGCGGGGTCTTGAGGTGGTGGAAGGAACCGTCGAGGCGCTCGAGGAGCGCGGGCGTGAACTGCATACTGGAACGCTAGAAGATCGCCACACACCCCACAAGAACGATGGATACGATGTAAACCACAGGGTTTACCATTGCCTCGTGACGATCACCCAGCTTCGCGCCTTCCTGGCCGCGCTCGAGAAGGGGTCGTTCACGGCCGCGGCCGTCGACCTCGATTCGACGCAGGCATCCGTCTCGGAGCTCGTGGCGCGCCTGGAGCGCGAGCTCGGCGTCGCGCTCTTCCAGCGCGGGGGCCGCCGTCTCGTGGCGACCGAGTCGGCTCTCGCCCTGCGCGCGCACGCCGAGCGAGCGGTCGCTGCAATCCACAACGGCATCGAGACCATGCGCGCGCTCACCGCGCTGGAGGCCGGCACCTGCACGTTCGGGGTGCTGCGCAACGCCGCCTACTACGACCTTTCGGAGCTGCTGCAGCGCTTCCACGAACGGCATCCCGGTGTGCGCGTGCGTCTCGTCGGAATCAACTCCGCCCTCGTCGCCCGCTCGATCGCCGCGGGCGAGGTCGAGGCCGGACTCCTCGTGCTGCCCGTCGACGAGGCCGGCCTGTCGATCACCCCCCTCTTCCGCGACGAGGTGGTCTTCGCGTCCGCGCGCGCCGACGCCCCGACGGCGCCCGTCGATCTCGCCGAGGTCGCGGGGGCGAAGCTCGTGCTCTACGACGCCTACGCGGGCTGGGACGACCCCACGCGCCGCCAGCTGCGCGAGCGGGCTCGCGCGCAGGGGCACTCCGTCGAACCGGCGATCGAGGTCGAGAACGTCGAGACGGCGCTGGGCCTGGTGGCATCCGGAACCGCGGACACCATCGTGTCGCGGTCGATCGCCGAGTCGCCGACCTTCCCGGCGCAGATCAGGGTCGTCCCGTTCGCGGAACCGCTGTACGACACGATCGCCCTCGCCCGCCGGGAGGGCGCCGACCTCTCCCCCGCGGCGCGGCGGCTGGCCGACATGGCGCAGCAGATGCTGCGAGCGCGGATGACGCGGCATCCGGGACGCGTCGCCCCCCAGTGAGCCACGCACCCCGGAGGGGTCAGGTGTACAGGTCGGGACGACGGTCGCCGAACAGGTCGTTGTACGGAGGAAGGGACTTGTCGTGAGGGTGCCGCAGCCGCAGTGTCGCCACGACCAGACCGGCCCCACCGGGGGCCGCCGCCGCGACCCACCCGTCGTCATCGATGATCGCCGTGCCCCCGGTCCACGCGACGCCGCGTTCGGATCCGTGACGGTCGGCGATCACCGTGGCGAGGCGGGACGACCGCGACGCCGCCATCGCCTGGATCGTCTCCGGCGCCCGCTCCCCGGCCGGTCGGTCCACGAGCGGCCAGTTGACGGGCAGGGCCAGCACCTCGGCACCGGCGAGCGCGAGACGGCGGGGCACCTCGGGGAACTCGTTGTCGTAGCAGACCGCGACTCCCAGGCGGCCCACGGGGGTGTCGAAGATCGCCCCGGCCGCATCACCGGGCGCGAAGAAGCGGGCCTCCTCGCCCCAGAGGTGCGACTTGCGGTAGTCGCCGAGGCGGGCGGAGCGCGAGAGGACCGCGGCGCTGTTGTAGACGCGGTCCCCCGCGTCCTCCGCGTAACCGACGACGGCGACGACCCCCTCCGGAAGATCGGCGCTGATCGCCTCCCACCGGGGATCGTCGCGCCGGAGCGCCGCGCCGCGGGCCTCCGCCTCGTCGGCGAAGACGTAGCCGCTGGTGGCGAGCTCGGGCGTCACGACGAGCCGCGCCCCGGCGGCCACGGCCTCGGCGACCGCGGCCCGGAGCGCGTCGATGTTCGCCGCGACCTCCCCCACGTCGATGCGGGGGGAGGTCGCGGCGGCCCGGGGCTCCCGCGCGCCGCTCAGTCGTCCGCCGTCGCCGGCACCATCACCCCCCCCGGCGCGAG
>NZ_CAUQWC010000246.1:0-4617 GCF_963521695.1 uncultured Microbacterium sp.
CGGGCTCGTCGCCGGTCGCGCCGGGGGGACACCCGCCGAGACCGAGGCCGCGGTCACGGCGGTGGTCGAGATGGCGAAGGGGTGGGAGAACCGCTGACCCTTCGGGCGCGCGCGGCGACCGACGGCCGGCTGGGGTTCGTCGAGACCGGCTAGGTCGGCTCGGCGATCACGTCCACCGCCAGCCCGCCCGATGCGATTGCGAGTCGGGAGTCGTTCGTCCAGAACGCGCTGCATCCGGCCTGCCGGGCGACGGCGAGATGCAGGGCGTCCGCCGTCTGGAGGCGTCGGAATCGCGCGCGGAGCAGGGCCGCGTCGAGGTAGGCGTCGGGTTCGATCGGGAGGAGCTCGAAGGCGTCGAAGGCGCTCCACATCGTCGACTGGGCCTGTGCGTCGGCGTCTCGCATCGGTTTCACGAGGGATTCCAGCATGACCAGGGGACTCGTCGCCAGAGTCGTCTCGGCGTGGGCGAGCGCAGAACGCGCGCGATCGCCGATGGCGTCGTCGCGCTCGACCGCGTAGATCACGAGGCAGCTGTCGACATAGATCACGCCCCGGCGGCCCGGTTCTCGGCGACGATCGCGTCGATCTCTTGGGTCGGTCGTGCGCGTTCGGCTGTGAGGGGGTGCTCGCGCAACCAGGCGGCGAAGGCGTTGCGTGGGCGCCCGTGCACGTGGTCGATCGGCACGATACGCGCGACGGGCACGCCGCGACGGGCGATGGTGACCTCGATCCCCGACTCGACGTCGGCGATCAGCTTGGACAGGTTGTTGCGCGCCTCGAGCACGTTGTACATCATGCGGTCACGCTAGCCAGGAACCTGGCTAGCGCGGTGCTACCGCCCGACGTATTCACCTCGCGGCCGCAGCCGCATCGCCTGTTCGCCGTACTCCGCGCCGATGTGCGCGATCCAGCCCGCGAGGCGCCCCACGACGAAGATCGTGCTGGCCGCGTCATCGGGCAGCCGGGCGCCCGACACCAGGGCGGCCAGCGCGAGGTCGACGTTGGGCTGCAGACCCGTTCGGGCGGCGACGGTCTCGCTGAGCCGGCGCACGGCATCCATCGTCGATTCCCCGTCGGGGAGCGCCGGCAGCAGGGGGAACAGGGCGTCGGCGCGGTCGTCGACGCCGGCGTAGAGAGGGTGACCGAAGCCCGGAATGCCGTTGCCGTCCTGCAGCACCTCGGCCAGCGCCCGTTCGGGCTCGAGTCCTCGGCGAACGCGTGCGAGCAGGCGGGCCGTCCGCGTCGCCGCGGAGATGTGCAGCGGAGAATCGGCGGCACCGAGGGCGGCGCTCACGGCGGCGTATCCGTCGGCCCGCGCCGACGCGGCCACCCGCGCGGCGAAGGTCGACACGGCGAGGTCGTGGTCGATGAGCAGCACGAGGGCGGCGTTGACGGCCGCATCGACGGAGGCCGGTGCACGCCAGGCGCTCGTGAGCGAGCGGGCGATGTCGGCGTGCGGATCGCCGCCGAGGGCGATGGGCAGGCCCGTCAGCAGCGTCCAGCCGATGCGGTGCAGGGTCGCCGCCGACGTGTCGTGCCGCAGCGGATCGTCGGCGGCGAAGCCGGTGAGGGCGGCGCGGAGGCGATCCATGGCGCCGGCGTGCGGCGGAAGGGCCGCCACCATCTCGCGCGCGCTGCCGATGGCGGGGTCGGGGGCGTCGAGTCGCTCGGCATCCCACAGCCACGCGACGACGTCGGAGAACGGCCGGTCGATGAGGTCGCGGGCCCGGCGGCCGCGGAACAGGAGCTCGCCGTCTTCGATGTCGGCGATGTCGGTCTGCACGACGCCGAGCGGCGAACCGGTCGTGGGATGCGACGGCGACCGCACCGGGTCACGACGACGGCCCGCCGCGAACGTCTCGACGTCGAGCGCGTCGAACGTCGAGCCGCGCGCGTCGCGCTCACGCTGCAGGAGGCCGCGTGAGACGTACGCGTAGAGCGTCTCGGGCTTGACCCCGAGGCGGGCGGCGGCCTGGGCGGCCGTGAGGCGGGGGAGGGGGGATGCCATCTTGATCCGATCAACGTTGACGCTGTTGCGGTCATGTTCGCACACTGGGCGCATGAGCGACCTGATCGATGTGCCCCGCGGCCTGAACGACGTCGTGGTGGCCGAGACCACCATCAGCGACGTCGACGGCGGCGCCGGTTTCTACCACTACCGCGGCCACTCGGCCACGGCCCTGGCCCGCACGCGGACCTTCGAAGACGTGTGGCACCTGCTCGTCGTCGGCGACCTCCCCGACGTCGACCGTGCGGCCGCCTTCGACGAGCGCATCGCCGCCGCACGATCCGACCCCCGGATGCCGAAGCTCATCGCCGCGGTCACGGCGCGCACCGATCAGCCGCTCGCCGGCCTCCGCGCGGTGTGGACGCTCGCGGCATCCGTTCGCCGTTCGCCCGCCCTGTACGACGTCGACGAAGCCGGCCGGCTCGACGAGGCGATCGCGTTCGCGGCGATGGTGCCTCTCGCGCTCGCTCCCACCCGCGGCGCCGACCGCGTCGAGACTCCCCACGCGCTCGCTCCCGCCGCCCGCGCCGGCGCGGCATGCGAGGGACGGGACGCCGCGCCGGAGCACGATCGCGACGCCGACGATCACGAAGAGGGGCGGATGCCGAGGGACCGAGGGCTCGTAGCCGACTACCTCGAGCGCGTCACGGGTGCGACACCCGACGACGTCCACGTTCGCGCGCTGTCGGCCTACCTGATCGCGGCGATGGACCACGGTTTCAACGCCTCGACCTTCACGGCACGGGTCATCGCCTCGACGGGGGCCGACATGGCATCCTGTCTCTCCGGTGCGCTCGGAGCCCTGTCGGGACCGCTGCACGGAGGCGCCCCCGCCCGCGCTCTGGAGAGCCTCGACGCCGCCGGTGACGACCCCGGAGCCTGGATCGCGAACGAGCTCTCGGCGGGGCGTCGACTGATGGGATTCGGGCACGCGGTGTACCGCACCGCCGATCCGCGATCCGAGCTGCTGCGCGAGGTCGCGCAACGGCTCGGGGGAGCGCGGGTGGCGCAGGCGCTGGCGTTCCAGCGCGAGGCCGAGCGTCAGCTCGCGCGGCGCCGGCCAGAGCGGCCCCTGCACGCCAACGTCGAGTTCTACGCCGCGGTGGTGATGGAGCAGTGCGGCATCCCGTCCGCGATGTTCACACCCACCTTCGCGCTCGCCCGCACGATCGGCTGGACGGCGCACGTGCTCGAGCAGGCGCGGGATCCCAAGATCATCCGTCCCTCGGCGCGTTACGTCGGGCCGGCCTTCGCGGGGTGAGCGGTACTCCCTCAGGAGGTCGGGCGGGGATGCGCGAGGCAGCGAGCACCACGGACGAACGGTCGGATGCCGCGGACGAACGGCCCGGCGCCGCGCGGCGCGAACGGCCAGCATCGAAGCATGACCACCACCGCCCCCCTTCCCACGTCCCACGCCGGGCTGGCGACGATGCGCTACGGCGGACACGTCGTCGTGATGCTGCTGAGCTTCCTGCTCGTCACCGCGGAGTTCCTCCCCAACGGTGTCCTCACCGAGATGGCCGCCTCTCTCGGCGTGACCCCCGGTCAGGCGGGTCAGACGGTCACCGTCACCGCCCTGGCGGGGCTCCTGTTCGCCCCCACGGTGGGCCTGCTGCTCCCACGCCTCGACCGCCGCACGCTGCTCGTGGGCGCGGCCGCCGCGGCGACGGTGTCGAGCCTCGTGGTGGCCATCGCCCCGAGCCTGCCCGCGATCCTCGTCGCCCGCTTCCTGCTCGGGGCGGCGATCAGCGGGTTCTGGTCGATGTCGATCACGGTGGCGGCGCGCCTGTCGAGCCCCGACCGCATCGGACGCGCCATGATGTTCGGCTCGGCGGGCGTGTCTCTCGCGACCGTCGCGGGCGTGCCGATCGGCGTGGCGCTCAGCGAGGTGCTCGACTGGCGCCTGGCGTTCCTGTCGATCGCCGTGGTGACTGCCGCGGTGGGGGTCGCCGTGCGGTTCGCCCTGCCGCCCGTGCCGCCGGCTGCGGCGTCGAGCCTCGGCATCCTGTTCGACACGCTCCGCCGGCCCGGAGTGGGCGGGGGCATGATCGGACACGTCCTCGTCGTGCTCGGGCACTTCGTCGCCTACACCTACGTGCGCCTGTCGCTGGAGCGCATCCCCGATGTCGACGCGGGCACGATCGTGCTGCTGCTCGCCCTGTTCGGTGTCGGCGGAGTCGTGGGCAACCTCGCGGTCGGCATCGTGGTCGACCGCGCCTTCGCCCGTCTCGCCGTGATCGGGCCCCTGGTGATCGCGCTGTCGATCGCGGCGGTCATGCTGCTGCCCGAAGCGATCGTGGTCGTCGCGATCGCGGTGATCGTGTGGGGCTTCTTCTTCTCGTCGTGGCTGATCATCGTGAACACGTGGGTCGGCCACCGCATGCCCGACCGCCTCGAGGCCGGTGGCAGCCTCGTCGTCACGGGATTCCAGCTCGCCATCATGATCGCGGCGGGCGTGGGCGGCATCCTCGTCGACGCGACGAGCGTCGTGACGGTGGATGCCATCGGCATCGCCCTCCTGATCGTCGGCGCCGTGCTCTTCGGGCTGTCAGTGCGCGAGCGGCGCAGCGCCGCGGCGTGACGGGTGCGCGGGCGGCGCGGGATGGGGT
>NZ_CAUQWC010000247.1:0-4608 GCF_963521695.1 uncultured Microbacterium sp.
CTCCGTCGCTGCGCGACCGGCCGCACCGTCGCGCGGCTCGGGTGCGAAGAACACCTCGGCATCCCGCTCGAAATGCGCGCGCATGCGCGGGTGCACCATCGGCTCGTCGCCGAGCGCCGGCGACAACGGCTGGAGCTGACTGGCGTGCGCGTCGAGGGCCCGGGTCTTGGCATCCCGAGCACCCGTGTCGAGAACGAGACGCTCGACGGCGTCCCACGGCACGTCGCCGGGTGCGCCCCAGTGCCACAACCAGATCGGGAACGCGCGCGAGCGCACGGCACGCGCCGCGCACACCTCCTCGACGATCTCGCCGACGACGCGGTGGTCGCGGTGTCCGTCTCCGCGCCAGGGCGACAGCACCAGCACGCGGTCGGAATCGGCGCGGTCGAGAGCCTCGACGAGGGCGGCGGAGACGGCATCCCGATACTCGTCGGTTCCGCCGTCGGGGAGGCCGAGGAACAGCGGGTCGGCGTCGAGCCCGAGCGTCTCCACGGCGGTGCGCAGCTCGCGACGGCGCAGGAGCGCGAGCGTCGCCGGCGAGTGCGTGGGCGAGCCGGGGTGCGACCCCTCGCCGTCGGTCACGACGACGAGATCGACCGGGATGCCGCGGACGGCGGCCGTGGCCAGGAGGCCCGCCGCCCCGAGGGTCTCGTCGTCGGGGTGCGCGGCGACGACGATCAGACGGTCGACATCGAGGTCGAGCGGCGGGAGGTCGCGGCGTAGAGCGGCGGTCCAGACGTGTTCGTCGGTACCCGGATCGCGGTGGTCGAAGCTCACCATGCTCCCCCTCCCCTCGCCACGTCGCCGCCGATCTTCGCCAGGTCGCGCGCGCCGTGATGCTGCCGCACGTACATCTGCAGGTCGGCCACCCGGCGCGCGTGCGCCTCGTCGGCGACGAGAGGCAAGGGGCCGAGGGCGAGGGCGGCCTCGGAGATCGTCGTCTCGACCGCGTCGGCCACGACGGTGCGCGCGCGGGCGGCACGGAGTCCTTCGGATGCCGTGCCCCCGGCGTCGAACACCCGCGCGGTCTCGACGAGCACGGCGCGGGCGGCCCACAGAGCCGTGTCGGCACGGCCGAGGTGCACGCGCGAGACCTGATCTGCGCCGTCACCGGTGGCAGCGACGGCGAGCGCGGAGCGCAGGGGCATCGCTCCACCCCACCAGCACGCCGCGACCCCCACCCCGCCGTGGGCGAAACCGGGACGGCGGAGATACCACCCGGCGTCCCCCACCGGTACGGCAGGGGCGCCCCGGACGTCGATCGGGGCGCTGACGACGCGGTCGAGCCCGCGGGCGTGCCACGGGCCCTGGTGCGCGGTCACGGCCGCATCGCGCAGGTCGAGGGCGAAGAGCTGTCGACGCTCGTCGTCGATCCAGGCCGTGACGAGTGCGCGGTCGAGGTCGGCGGCGAGCGAGCACCACGGCTTGGTTCCGTGCAGCGTCCAGGCTCCCGCGTCGTGTCGCGCCTCGAGTCGTGTGCCCGGGCCCTCGGCGGCGAAGACGCCCCAGGTGCCGGTCGCGTCGAGGTCGAGCGCGAAGCCCGACGCCACGGCCTCGTCGTGGATGGTGAGCGCATCGAGGTGCGGCTCGAGCACGCGGGCGGCGGCGACATCGCGCGCCGCCACCGACGCGAGCAGTTCCCAGGTCGCCGCGACCGAGTCCGGCCGCGCGACGTCGACCGCCCAAGCGAGGGTGGCGACGATGTCCGTGCCGAGACCGTCGACGGCGTCCGCCCCCTCCAGGGCGACACGGACGCCCCCGAGGCCGGGGGTGTCGTCGGGCACGAGCAGGGGGAACGCGAGATGGTCGCCGTCAGTCACCTCGTCAGCATCCGCGCGCGTGCGTCTTTCGGGCAGATCCTTGACACCGACGCCCGGCCCCGACAGGGGCAGTCCGGACGGTCGCAGCATGGTACGGTCGGCGCAGGACGAGCCGGGTTCGCCGAAAGCGCGCTGTTGCGTCCTTCATGTGACACGGCGACGATCTGATCTTCACCCGCACCAACCCGAACGGCGATGTGTCCGTCGCCGGGAAGATCACCGTCATGCCGCCGCCGTTGGCAGATCCACGGCGCCGATGACGGCGTTCTCGCTCGAGACGCCCGCCTCCATCTTCGACACCCGATCAGCACACTTAGCGCGGCTCTCCGACACCGCTAGTACGCGGGGTCGGAGATCGTCACGGGGCGTCCGGTTGCTCGGCATCGCTCCCACCGGCGCACTGCTCGAGTCGCGACCGGTCGAACGGACCGATGGATCCGTCCCACACTCCTTGGGGGCAGGCAGAATCCTTAAGGGCATATCAGCCAGCGCGCCTACCGAACGGAGAGGCAGACATGACCGAGACACCCCCGGTGGAGCGACCAGAGGGTCCGACGGGTGAAGCGGGGCCGGCGGGCGCACCCGAGCTGAGCCGCTCCGTTACGTCGACCCCTGACAACTCGACGCGCCCACCCGTCCACTCAGACGAGGGTTCCCCCAAACGCAACCGGCGCGGGAGCTCCACGCCCGTGGACAACGCGACGCTGCTCCGCGTCGCAGCGTCGGTCCTCTTGGGAGCCGCGGCGATCCTCTCCGCGGGCTTCGGATGGTGGTTCGCCGCCGCCGCCGCGGGCGTCACGGCGGTCGCACTCCTCATGTGGACCTTTCGTGCCGCGGCGGCCGTCGTGCTCGTCGTCGGTGCAGCACTCGTTATGCGCGCGATGGTGGCGTTCTTCTCGAAGCACGAGAGCCTCACTCGGGACCGGTTCGATACGACACACGGCTCGCGGCGTCGGCGTCGGCGTCGGCATCGGCATCGATAGACGTCAGACCAGGCGTCGCACAGACGGGGGCGCAGTGCACGTGCAATGCCGCCGCGAAGGATGACGGTCACCGCCCGGCCAGCTCAGCGCGCCCGCACACGGCGACGCAGCAGGGCGTCGAGATGCGCGACGTGCAGGAGCAATCCGGGGAACGACGCCGACAGTCCCTTCCGGGGCAACCGGTCGAGCGCCGCCTCGTCTGCGGCCAGACGCGCCTGCTGCCCCCGCACGAGGCGCCGGATCGCGTTCAACAGCGCCAGCGGATGAGTGTCGAGGGCGCTGTGGCCATTGCGGATGCGGACCAGAGTGGCATCCGGGGCCGAGGAGGCCACCCGTTCCGCGATCGCCGGAGGCGTGCGCAGGTCCCGGTCACCCGAGAGCACGACGAGCGGGAAGGCGAAGGAGCTGACCGCCTCGATCAGGTCGTACGGTTCGCGCTCGAACGCCGGAAAGCCGGGCGCGAGCGGCAGATACGTCAATGCCGGATCCAGCGGGTGACCGTCGGGCGTACCGGCGTACCCCAGCTCGCGGAACGCGATCGTGCCGACGAGGTCGAACTCGTAGATGCCCGGGATCCGAGGGAGCCCGCCGTCGCGCGTCGCGTAGGCGCCGAGCGCGCGCCACGTGAGGCCGGCACGATGCCGCAGCAGCGGGTGAACCAGGTCGGCCCCGCCCAGCTCGTACGCCGCGCGCACGATGTCCAGCACGACGCGGGGTGCGACGCCGCCCGCGATGAGGCGCCTCACGCCGCGGGCCATGTCGTCGTCGGCATCCCAGAACAACTGCCGCAGGCGCGCCCGCTCGAGACCGACATCGCGGGTGGACTGCAGCGCGGAGTCGAGCAGCATGGATGCCACCCGCTCCGGATGCCGCGCACCGAACGCCATCGCCAGGTAACTGCCGTACGAGGAGCCGACGATCACCGCGCGGTCGATGCCCTCGGCGTCGAGGACGGCCGCGATGTCGTCGAGCACCGCGGTGATGCGCATCGCCTCGGGCGGCAGGGGACGGCCGTCGAGGTCGTGACGCGAGCGGCCGACACCGCGGTGCTCGATCATCACGAGATCGAGCCCGCCGCTCGCCGCCCACCGCCGCAGTCCCCGGTACGGCAACACCGATGCCAGCCCCGGGCCGCCCGGAATGACCACCACGGGCATCTCGTGTCGAGGGCCCGCACGCACGTACGACAGGTCGAACGCCGGCGCCCCTCCGGCCGCGGGGCGGCGGATCGACCGCAGGCTCTCGGGCATGCCAGCACGCTACTCGCGTGCGGGGTGGCGAGGGCGCGAGGCACGGGGTTCCGGTTGGCTGTGAGTTCGGACGCGGACGGCCCCGGTGGGGCACGGCATCCATAGGCTCCGTTCGTGCCCTCCGCCTCCGTTCGAACCCGCGACCTCCCTGCCGCCGTCGCCGCGATCGGCGCGACCGCCCTCGGCGCCGGGCTCGGCGAACTCGTCGCGGCCATCGTCGCCCCCACCGCGAGCCCTTTCGCGGTGATCGGCGGCGGCATGATCGACATCGCCCCCGCGTGGGCGAAAAACCTTGCCATCAGCCTCTTCGGCACCGGCGACAAGGCGGCGCTCCTCGTCGGCATCGCGGTGCTGCTGCTCGCGGTCGCGGGTGCGGCCGGAGTGCTCGAGTGGCACCGGCCCCCGTGGGGCCGCGTGGTCATCGGCGCGCTGGGTGTCGTGGGGGCGATCGTGGCGCTGACCCGCTCCGACGCGGGAATGCTGTCGCCCGTCCCCTCGATCGTCGCGGCCGGCGCGGCCTCGGCGGCGACGGCGTGGCTCATCGGGCGCCTGCGC
>NZ_CAUQWC010000248.1:0-4584 GCF_963521695.1 uncultured Microbacterium sp.
CGACGGCCCCCGCCGAGCCCGCGGGAAGGCGCGCCCACAGGCACAGCCCGCCGCGCGGCGGTCGCCACTGCCAGTCGGGCAGGTGCGCCGACAGCAGCCTTCCGACGGTGACGGCGGCCTCGCGATGCACCGTGGCGAGATCCCTCCGCAGCGCCGGTGCCTCGGCGAGCAGGTCGAGCGCGAGCAGCTGCGCGGGCACGCTGGTCGACAGGTCGCTGCTCTGGCGCAGACCGCGCAGCCGGCGGACGAGCACCGGATCCGCGCGCAACCAGCCCACCCGCAGCCCCTCCCACGCCCGCTTCGACAGCGACTCGACGACGATGATCGGCGCGTCGGGTCGGAGGGCCGCGAGCGAGGGCGGGGTGACCCCGTCGAACGACGCGTGGGCGAGCACGCGATCCTCCACCACCGTGATCCCGTGTTCGGCGGACAGTTCGGCGATGCGCTGACGCACCGGAAGACTGGTCTGCACGCCGGTCGGGTTGTGGTTGTGCGGGTTCAGGGCGATCAGCACGGGACGGCGGACCACGATCGCCGCCTCGAGCGCCTCGACATCGATGCCGGAGGGGGTGAGACGGATGCCGTGCACAAGGCCGCCGCGCCGCCGCACGGCATCCGTGAGCCCGGGCCAGGCCACTTCTTCGGTGAGCACCGTGTCGCCGGGGGAGACGAGTTCTTCGACGAGCAGGCTGAGCGCCTGTTGAGCGCCGTGCGTGACGAGAATCTGCGCCGAGGTCGTCGGGGTGCCGTCAGCGGCCATCGCGACGGCGATGGCCGCGCGGAGGTCCGCGAGACCGGCGGGGTCGGCCTCGACCGTGGTGGCGTTCAGTACGGGACGGTGGCGCTGCACGATGTCGACGGCCAGCGGTGAGATCGCGGGCACGGCCCGCAGCAGGTCGATGCTGGAGGGGAGGGTGGCGTACAACGCCTCTCCGCGACCGGCAGCGTGGCGTGCGGCGGTCGGGGCGGCGCCGGCGATGCGTGTTCCGCTTCCCTGGCGTCGATCCAGGATGCCGTCGTCGTATAGGCGTGCGTACGCGCTGACGACCGTTCCGCGCGAGACGGCAACGGTGGCGGCGAGGGTGCGTTCCGAGGGCAGGCGGTCGCCGCCGCGCAGTTCGCCCTCGCGGACGAGGCGCGCGATGCCGTCGGCGAGGCCGGCCGCGAGCGTGGTGTCGGCGCTGGCCCATCTGCCCAGGCGCTCGGCCAGGCGTTCCGCAGACACGGTGGCCGTGCGATGGTCCACCAGGGCGGAAGTGGCTCTGTCGACGAGGGTCATAGCCCCTGATTCTGGTCCAATGAACCAACTCGTCGCATATGAAACCCTCGTTCTCGGTCCAGTCAGCCCCGATTGGACCATTGCCGAGATGCTCGCGTGGATCGGTGCGGACGACGCCCGATGCCACGATGAGCGGCTGGTGGGGATCCTGGATGCCGTCTGCCGGGCGCTCGACCCGGGCGCCGCGCCCGCGACGGGACGCGTGGTGGGACTCGTGCGCGCGGTCGCGATGCAGGTTGCGGCGCAGCCCGGATCGGGGGAGCGCGTGGTGGGCGAGGTGGTCGGCGCGCCCTCGGCGGAGGTGCTGGCTTCCGCCGACTTTGCGACGGTGTGACCGACGACGTCGTGTCGACTCCACGTTGCGCGTGGGCACTTGCCGTGATCGCAACTGTCAGAGCGGATCGTCGCAGCTCGACTCCGGCCCGCTGAGGGGCCGTGACCACGCAGCTTCTCGAGCGAGCTGCCCGGTCGCCCGAAACAATCGAACCTGATGAGTGTCAGCCAGGGCGGTCGCGAGGTCCTCACGAGCAGCGGGGTCGAATCCAATGCTCTGCCAGAACGGTCCGGAGCGGCGGCTGAAAAGCCACGCCGTGGTCGCACCCTCCTCGGCCGCGCGGTTCAACGAGTGAAGTGCCAGGGCACGACCGCGCCCCCGCGAACGCTGCATCGGGCCGACGGCAACGCTACGGATCAACGCGTGGGCGCCATCGACGCTGAGTTCGTAACCTGTGCTGCCGACGATCGTGCCCGACTCGTCTCGCTCGATCCACAAGCGCACCGTCGGCGCGTGCACACCGCTCAGTGTGAGATCGACCGCCCGAAGAAACGTGGTGAGCTCGGCGATGTCGCTCGCACGGCAACGTTCAACACGCATGTGCCCAGTCAAACACTCGCGGCTCGGGGCGGCGTGGTGTGGCGCTGCGGCGGCCCGGCGACCTTCGTCGTCCTTATCGCCGGGCGGAGTGACGCCCGTCTCCTGAGGACGGAGCGGCGCTTCTCGGCCGAGGGTGGGACGGCGCTGTCCTCGCGGTGAGGGGATGGCACCCCTCTCGCGAGGAGGGAACGGCGCCCGGGACCGATGTCGGACCCCCTCGCTAGCGTTGGATCATGGACATCACGGCACCTCGGAGCAACCGGCAACAGTCGGTGTGCACGGCGTGGGGCGTGCCGTGGCCGAGCGACGACGACCTGCGAGCCGACGCCGACACGGCATGGGCAGTGGAAGTGGGACTCGTCGATCCCGGCGAATGCGAAGCGGGGGCCTTCGATGACGAATGCGCGGCGTTCGCGGACGCCGTGGACGGCATCCTCGACGTTTCTTCGCGCACCAACGATTCGGTGGGTGCCGAGCCCGAGGTCTGGCTGCGAGAGCTCGAGCGCCAGATTTGTGTGCGCCAACGCGCCACCGCGGAGGAGTATCGGCTGATCAGGCTCGTTCTCGAGCGGGCCGCCACAGACTCCGTGGCGTGGGTCGGCGAGGATCCGACGCTCGACCTCGCGTGGAGTGACTCGCGCGGCCGCACGGTGGCCGCGGTGCGTCGCGACCGTCGTGACATGGCGGAGCGCGCGGCCGTCGCAGAGATCGCCACGCGGCTGCGGCTTTCGGAGCAGACGGTACGCACCCGTGCCGCGCACGCTGAGGTTCTGCAAGAACGGTGTCCCGAGCTGTGGACCGCCTTCACGGAGGGAAGAGTCTCCGAGCGGCACGCGGTCGAGTCGGCGCGGCTGGCCGCGACGCTCCCCGAGGAGGCAGCACCGGCCGCGTCTGTGCGGCCCGGTTCGGTCGGCGATCCGGCGGAGCCGCTCGTCGACGGTCGCGATGAGACCCTCGACGGCACCGCGCCTCCCGCGGACCAGCCGGCGGTTACTCCTGACGGCGCGACACCGGTGTCCGAAACGCCCGAGTCCTGGCGGGCGTTCGACGAAGGTGCCCTGGATCGTGCCCTCCGTCTTCCGCCTGCGCGCTTCACCGTGGCCGCTCGGGCGCTGCGCGAGCGGGTGCACCGCGAGTCGATCGAAGCCCGGCACCGTCGTGCGGCTCGTGACCGCGGGGTATGGCTGACTCCCGAGCTCGATGGCATGGCTACGCTCACTGCTCTCCTCCCCGCGGACCGGGCGCACGACGCGCTGAGCCGCGTCGACCGGATCGCCCGCCAGCTGCGGGTCGGGCCCGAGGAGACGCGCACGCTCGCGCAGCTGCGGGCCGACGCCGTCGCCGATCTGCTGACGCGACCGGAGGTTGCTGCCGAGTCGCGAGCACTCATCGACGGCGCGGCGCCGAGTACTGCCCCGCGGTCGACGCACGTGACGCGGACCAGCCGCCCGGCCACCATCGTCGTCACTGTTCCCGCCCTCACGCTCCTCGGCGCCGGCAGCGAACCCGCCACTCTCGACGGCTACGGCCCGATCGACCTCGACACGGCTCGGCGTCTCGCGGGGGAGGCGACGTCCTGGGTGCGGGTGCTTTCGCATCCGGTCACGGGCGCCGCGTTGGCTCTGGACCGCTTGACCTACCGTGTCCCCACCGCGCTTCGCCGCTGGCTCGGAGTCACCTCGCCGACCTGCGTCTTCCCAGGGTGCGGCAGACCCGCGCGCGATTGCGACCTCGACCACCTGACCGCGTGGAGTGAAGGCGGCGTCACGGACGACGACAACCTTGCCCCCGAGTGCCGGCATCACCATCGTCTGCGACACGAGACGAGGTGGCACCCGTCGCGCGCCCCTGACACCGGTGAGGTGCGCTGGATATCGCCGCTCGGCTCCGAGATAGAGGAAGACCCGCCGCCGTTCTAGACGACTGGGTACCGGTGCGTGCGCCCACGGCGGCTCGCGCGGAGGAGTTGCCGCACCCTGTGAACGGTCATGGACGGCGTGAGCGCGTGCGGCAGGACGACGGGTGGGAATGCAATGCGCGCAGACGGACCGGACCCGCGCCGTCGACGCGAACGCCCCCCTCGTGACGCCCCCCTCGTGACGCCACGTCATCCCGCAATGTTCTGCCGTCAGGGCCGCGTCGCCACCTTCGTCCCGCAACGTCGGGAACGCCGCCACCGTGACGCCGCCTCCGTCCTGCGACGCCGTGCTGCCCAGCGATGATCTCCTTCACGGCGTCCGAGTGCGGCCACTTCCGCGATTGCGACCACTTGGGCGACAGCGACAGCGACAGCGACAGCGACAGCGCCCGCGTCTAAGACAAGCCCTGCGCCGACGCCCGCGGGCGACCAACCCTGCGCCCCCGCCCGCGCGCAGACTCACCCCTCCGCGGCCACCCCCACCTTCGCCTTCGCCCACGAGCGCCCCCGCGT
>NZ_CAUQWC010000249.1:0-4576 GCF_963521695.1 uncultured Microbacterium sp.
CGCCTGGAAGCACCTGCACGTGCGCGCCCGGGCGCACGCACGACGCCCCCGGCACCGAGGCACCGGGGGCGTCAGGCCGAAGAGGGCGCGCTCAGGCCGCGAGCGCCGTGACCACAGCCCGCACGACGAAGCCCGCGTCGGTGGCATCCACCGTCACCGCTCCCCCGTCTGCCAGCTCTCCCGACACGAACAGGTCGGCGATGCGGTCGTCGACCTCCCGCTGGATGACGCGACGCAGCGGCCGCGCGCCGTACTCGGGTTCATAGCCGACCTCGGCCAGGCGATCGATCGCGGCATCCGTCGCCTCGAAGGTCACCTCGCGGGAGGCGAGCCGTCGAGACGTGGCTCCGAGAAGCAGCCCCACGATCTCGCGAAGCTGCGCCCTCTCGAGCTTGCGGAACAGCACGATGTCGTCGATGCGGTTGAGGAACTCCGGCCGCATCGCCTCGCGGAGCTTGCCCATCACCCGGTCGCGCAGGTCGTCGTCGGCGAATTCGCGGCCCGTGGTGGTGAAGCCGATCGCGCCGGATCGGGATGCCAAGAACTCCGCGCCCAGGTTCGAGGTCATCACGATGACCGTGTTGCGGAAGTCGACCGTGCGCCCCTGGCCGTCGGTGAGGCGTCCGTCGTCGAGCACCTGCAGCAGCAGGGTGAACACGTCGGGGTGTGCCTTCTCGATCTCGTCGAACAACAGGACGGCGTACGGGTTGCGGCGCACGCGCTCGGTGAGCTGACCGGCCTCGTCGTAGCCGACGTATCCCGGAGGGGCACCGATCAGGCGCGAGACCGTGTGGCGCTCGCCGAACTCGCTCATGTCGAAGCGGATCACCGCGCCGTCGTCGTCGAAGAGCGACCCGGCGAGCGCCTTCGCCAGCTCGGTCTTGCCGACGCCGGTGGGTCCGAGGAAGAGGAACGATCCGACCGGACGGTTCTCGTCGCCCATGCCCGTGCGATTGCGGCGCACGGCCTTGGCGACGGCCGCGACGGCGTCGTCCTGCCCGACGACCCGGGCGTGCAACTCGGTCTCGAGATCCGCGAGACGCCCACGCTCGGTGGCCGTGAGGCGCGCGACCGGGATTCCGGTGGCGCGGCTGATCACCGCGGCGATCTCGGGCTCGTCCACGACGGCCGAGAGGCGGGGGCCACCGGAAACGTCATCGAGGCGCGTCTGCACCGCCGCGATCTCGTCGCGCAGGCGCGAGGCCTCCTCGTAGTGCTCGGCCGAGACCGCGGCGTTCTTGTCGGCCTCCAGGGTCGCCAAACGCTCGAGCAGGGAGGAGGTGTCGACGCTCACCCCGAGGCGCAGGCGCAGGCGCGCTCCCGCCTGGTCGATCAGGTCGATGGCCTTGTCGGGCAGCACCCGGTCGCTGAGGTACCGGTCGCTGAGCTCCACCGCGGCGCGCAGGGCATCGTCGGTGTAGGTGACGGCGTGGTGCTCCTCGTAGGCCGGACGGAGCCCCCGCAGGATCTCCACGGCATCCGGGATCGACGGCTCCCCCACGCGCACGGGCTGCAGGCGCCGCTCGAGCGCGGGGTCCTTCTCGATCGTGCGGTACTCGCGCAGGGTGGTCGCGCCGATCAGGTGCACGTCGCCGCGCGCGAGGCGGGGCTTGAGGATGTTCCCGGCATCCATCGATCCGTCTCCGCTGCCGCCGGCCCCCACGAGCGTGTGCACCTCGTCGATGAAGACGACGAGCTTCTCGGATGCCGAGACCTCGTCCATCGTCTGGGTGAGCCGCTCCTCGAAGTCGCCGCGGTAGCGGGCGCCGGCGAGCATGGCGGCGAGGTCGAGCGACACCACGCGGGTCTCGCGCAGCTGCTCGGGCACCTCTCCCGCGACGATGGCACGCGCGAGTCCCTCGACGACGGCGGTCTTGCCGACACCGGCCTCGCCGATGAGCACGGGGTTGTTCTTCGTGCGACGACTGAGGATCTCGATCGTCTGCTCGATCTCGTCGGTGCGGCCGATCACGGGGTCGAGGTCGCCTGCCGCGGCGCGCGCGGTGAGGTCGGTGCCGAACCGGTCGAGGTTCGGGGTGACGGATGCCGTCTCCGCCGACGCCTCGCCCTGTCCGCCGCCCAGAACGGTCTCGCGCACGCCCTCGGTCAGGGCTTCGGCGGTGACGCCGGCCTGCGCGAGGATCTGACCCGCTGGGGCGTCCTGCGCGAGCACGAGGGCGAAGAAGAGGTGGTCGGGGTCGACGTACGTCGATCCCGCCGCGCGTGCCACCTGGAACGCGTGGAACAGGGCCCGCTGCACGGAGCCCGCCACGACGGCCCCGTCGACCTCGGCGGCGGGGGAGGCGGCGGGGAGCCTGCTCTCGGCGGCCCGGGCGATGGCGACGGGGTCGGCACCGAGGCGGCTCACGGCCTCCCTCGCGGGCGAGCGGCCGACGAGCACGTGAAGCACGTGCAGCGCGTCGAGCTCGCGCTGACCGCGGCTGAGGGCGAAGCGACCGGCTTCTTGCAGGGCGTCCTGGGTACGAGCGCTCAGGAACCGGCTGAGGTCGATGGAGCGCTCGGCGCGGGCCTGCTCGCCCGCCAGGTAGCGAGCGAGGAATTCGTCGAACGACTGCGCGCCGTCGCCGGCGCCGGGGGTGACATCTTCGGGCAATTCCGTCTCCTGTGATACGTGAGGGCTGGCAACTTGAGCGCCGCCGTATCAACTTCAACGTGAGGTCGTCGCGGCTATTCCCGCAGGCCGGGATCGACGTCGTTCCACAGCTCGACGGTCTGCACCACCCAGAAGACCCCGAACAGCGCGAGCGCGATCGACTCCCCCACGAACACGACGGGAAACCCCGTCCGCTCGACGCCCGTCACGACGCCGACCACGAGCAGGATCAGCGTGACGAGGATCCCCACCGCGACGGCGCCATACGCACGACGCAGTCCCGCACGGCGACGGCCGACCGACTGCGGCCTCCACGCGGCGAGGGCTGCGACCGCT
The DNA here is from genome assembly GCF_963521695.1 of uncultured Microbacterium sp. Lineage (GTDB taxonomy): Bacteria > Actinomycetota > Actinomycetes > Actinomycetales > Microbacteriaceae > Microbacterium. The sequence goes on from NZ_CAUQWC010000249.1 coordinate 2,951, forward strand.
GCGATCAGGACGAAGAACGCCACAGCCGCGACCTCGTGCGCCGTCGAGAAGAAGCCCTCCGGCGCGATCGCCGCCCACGCCACGGCCGCGACCGTGAGCGACACGGTCACCCCGATGGTCGCCGCCACCCCGCGGCTCGCCGTGCCCTGGACCCGCGCGAGGATCCCGCCGACGACCGCCCCGAGAAGGACCACGGATGCCACGGCCACGCCGTTGTTCACCACGCTCGCTCGCACATCGGGTGGCACGCACCGCAGCACCGGCTCGCAGACACCCGCCGCGATGGTGGTCGGAACATAGGCGACGGCGAGCGCGAGGACCGCGGCGATGTCGAGCAGACCCTGCTCGAGGCTCCTCCCCGACAGGGCAAGCAGCGCCAGGGCGATCGCGCTGAGCGCGCCGACGAACACCGGCCCCGCCGGGCCGTAAAAGGCGGCGCTGACGGATGGGAGCGCTGCACCGCTCGCGACCTCAAGCGCGACGCCGACTGCGAGGAAGACGGTGGCACCGATGATCGCCAGGCGCACGTACCGGTACGTGCGCTGGGTCGAGGTCGTGCGGATGCGCATACCGGCATCCTTCCAGTGCCCTCCGACACGACGTGCGGGCGATCCCCTCGCGCGATGTCGGAGGTCGGGTCCATACTGGCCGCACATCGAGAGGAGCCGCTCATGGAGTGGAGGATCGAGCTCATCTTCGTGCCGGTGACAGACGTCGACCGGGCGAAGGAGTTCTACGAACGCATCGGATTCCATCCCGACCACGACCACCAGGTGAGCGACGAGCTGCGCTTCGTGCAGATGACCCCACCGGGGTCGGCGTGCTCGATCGCCTTCGGCACGGGTCTCGAGCTGACGCTCGAACCCGGACGGCAAGACACGATCCAGGTGGTCGTGCCCGATGCCGACGGCGCACTCGCGCACCTGCGGGAGGCGGGGGTCGAGGCCGACGGCGTCGATGAACAGCAGTGGGGGCGCTTCGTCACGTTCGCCGATCCCGACGGCAACCGGTGGACGCTGCAGCAGCTTCCGACGTACTGACGCGCGGCGCGACGCGGCCACCTCTGCGACAGAGGGTCTGGAAGACTTTCCCCATGCGCGAATTCCTCACCGGTGCGGGGCTTCTGCTGCGTGGTCTCGGCCAGTGGCGTCGCACCCCGAGGGCGATGGCCCTCGGCCTGATCCCGGGAACCGTGGTCGGGCTCGTCTTCGCCGCCGCACTGGTGGCGTGGGGCCTGGTGCTGCCCGGCCTGGTCGACGACTGGACCCCCTTCGCCGACACATGGCCCTCGTTCTGGGCCGATGCCGTGCGCACGGCGATCGGCGTCGCATCGTTCGGTGCCGCCCTTCTCGTGGTGGTGGTGTCGTTCACGGCGGTGACCCTCGCGGTCGGCGAGCCGTTCTACGACCGCATCTGGCGAGCGACCGAGCGCAGCGCCACCGGTACGGTGCCCGACGTCGATTACGGCTTCTGGCGAGCGGTCGCCGACAGCGTGCGCCTCATCCTCCGCGGCATCCTGGCTGCCGCGCTGGCCTGGGTCATCGGACTCATCCCGTTCGTCGGCGGCGTGCTGGGTTTCGCCACCGGTGTCGCGCTGACCGGCTGGCTGCTCGCCGACGAGCTGAC
>NZ_CAUQWC010000250.1:0-4541 GCF_963521695.1 uncultured Microbacterium sp.
GAGGTCACCACTGCCACGCGAGGTCCCTGAGCCCGTCGAAGGGACCGGGACCCGCATCGTTCGGGGGTCAGCGTCAGCGTCGGGGCGGGTCGTCGCGGCCGGGCTTTGAGGGACCGTCGCCACCGCCGCCGCGGCGGAGGTACCGCTCGAACTCCTGCGCGATGGCGTCGCCGGACGCCTCGGGGGAGTCCCACGTGTCGCGCGTCTGCTCGAGCTGACGGATGTAGTCGCTCATCTCGTCGTCGTCGGCGGCCGCCGCGTCGATCGATGCCTCCCACTGCCGCGACTCGGCTTCGAGATCGCCGCGCGGCACGGTGATGCCCGTGATCGATTCGAGGCGCTCGAGCAACGCGAGCGTGGCCTTGGGCGAGGGGGTGTGGCCCGCGACGTAGTGCGGCACGCTCGCCCACAGGCTCGCCGTCGGGATGCCGACCTGCTCCGACGCGTGGCCGATGGCGCTCAGGATGCCGACGGGCCCCTCGTAGAGGCTCCGCTCGAGCCCGAGCGACTGGCGGACGCCTTCGTTGTCGCTGCCGGCGAAGACCGAGATGGGGCGGGTGTGGGGCACGTCCGACATCATCGACCCGAGGGCCACGAAGCCCGTGACGTCTTCGCGCAGGGCGACGTCGATGAACTCGGCGGCGAAAGCCTGCCACGCGCGGGCGGGTTCGACGCCGACGAGCAGCCAGATCTCGGCGTCGTCGGAGCGCTGCGTCGGGCGCAGAAGCTTCGCCTCCGGCCACGTGAGGGTGCGTCGGCCCTCGGCATCCAGTCCGATCTGCGGACGGGTGTACTGGTAGTCGAAGTACAACTCGGGGTCGACGGAGTGCACGACGTCGTACTCGACGTCGGCCCGCAGCATCGACGCTGCCGCCGACGCGGCCTCCCCGGCGTCGTTCCACCCGTCGAACGCGGCGACGATGATCCGGCGACCCAGTGCGTCCACGCAACCTCCTCTGCCCCGTCGGGGCTGGGTTCCAGGATAGGCGCACGCACGACGACGCGGTCGGACGCCGCCGCTCACGCCGGTCGGCCCGCGCGGGAGCGCCCGACCGTACCGCCGCAACGACGCGGGTCGGACGGCGACGGTGCGCGCCCTCGATACGATGGAACGATGACTTCTCCGGCCCTCGCGGCGGTCCTGTGGGACATGGACGGCACGCTCGTCGACACCGAGCCGTACTGGATGGCCGCCGAGACCCCGTTGGTCGAACGCTTCGGCGGTACGTGGTCGCACGAGCAGGCGCTGGGGATGGTGGGCCTCGCCCTCGAGGACTCCGCCCGCCTGCTCCAGAACGCCGGCGTGCCGTGGGGGGTCGACGAGATCATCGCCTACCTCACCGATGAGGTGCTGCGCCAGCTCGCCGTCACCGGTGTGCCCTTCCGCCCGGGGGCCCGCGAACTGCTCGCCGACCTCAAGGCCACCGGCATCAAAACGGCGCTCGTGACGATGTCGATGCGGCGCATGGCGCTCTCGGTCGTCGACCTGATCAATTTCCCCGCCTTCGACGTCGTCATCGCCGGAGACGACGTGGAGCGGCCCAAACCCCACCCCGATCCGTACCTGCAGGCCGCCGCAGCACTGGGCGTCGACATCCGCGACACCGTCGCGATCGAAGACAGCCCCAACGGTCTGCGCTCTGCCGTCGCCAGCGGCGCCGTGTCGCTCGGCGTCCCGCTGATGGTGCCCCTCGACGGCGTCGGCGCGCACGCGCAGTGGCCCGACCTCGCGGGGCGAACCAGCACCGACCTGCGCGCGCTGCACGCCGCGCACGTTCAGACCCGCCCCGATGAGACGCGAGTGACCCGATGAGCGAGACCCCCCACCTGAGCGGCCCCTTCCGGGTCGGCGACCGGGTGCAGCTGACCGGCCCCAAGGGCCGCATGCACACCATCACCCTGCGCGAGCAGGGCGAGCTGCACACCCACAACGGCGTGCTCAAGCACGACCTGCTGGTCGACCAGCCCGACGGCAGCGTCGTGACGAACAGCTCCGGCCACGACTACCTCGCCGTCCGGCCGCTCCTGCGCGACTTCGTCATGTCGATGCCTCGCGGCGCCGCCATCGTCTACCCGAAGGACGCCGCGCAGATCCTCGCGCAGGCCGACATCTTCCCGGGCGCCACGGTTGTAGAGGCCGGCGTGGGCTCCGGCGCGCTGTCGCTGTGGCTGCTGCGGGCCATCGGTCCCGCCGGACGTCTGCTGTCTTTCGAACGCCGCGAAGAGTTCGCCGACGTCGCACGCGCGAATGTCGAGACCTTCCACGGCGAGATGCCGGCGACCTGGCAGGTCATCGTGGGCGATCTCGTCGAGAGCCTCCCGGATGCCGTGGCCCCGGCATCCGTCGACCGCATCGTGCTCGACATGCTCGCCCCGTGGGAGTGCATCGACGCCGCGGCGGACGCGCTCACCCCCGGCGGCGTGGTGCTCTGCTACATCGCCACCGCGACCCAGCTCAGCCGCGTGGCCGAATACATCCGAGCGACCGGCCTGTTCACCGAACCGGATGCCAGCGAGACGATGGTCCGCGGGTGGCACGTCGAGGGTCTCGCGGTGCGCCCCGACCACCGCATGGTCGCGCACACGGGCTTTCTCGTCACCGCCCGGCGGCTCGCGCCCGGAGCGATCCCGCCCGAGGTCAAGCGTCGCGCGTCGAAGTCGAGCTACGGAGACGACGACGTGGAGCTGTGGACCCCGGGCGCCGTCGGCGACCGCGAGATCACCGACAAGAACCTGCGCAAGCGCGTGCGCGAGGCGCAGAAGTCCGCCGATGGCGTGCGGCAGTCCGTCGCGGGAGCCGCGTCGGAGGAGTCCCGCCCGAGCACCTAAACTGTTCCGGTGCGCAGACTCCCCGCTCTCGTGGCCGTGACCGCTCTGGCCGGATTCGGCCTGGTCGGGTGCTCGGCATCCCTCGCCTCGTCGTGCCCGACGCCCTCCGACAGTGCGATCGCCGCGGTCGTCGACGCCCCGGGCGAGGTCGGCTCGGTTCCCACCGTCTCGGTGCGGTCGCCGTTCGTCCCGTCGCAGGCGGGCACCGCCACCCTCGTCGAGGGCGATGGCCCGCGCATCACCACCGACTCGCAGCTCGCGCTCGTCGACGTCACGGTGCTCGACGCCGCATCCGGTGAGCAGCTGGTCGCGACGCCCTACAACTCCGACGTCGCAACGGCCACGCCGCTGCCGCGTCTCACCCAGGCGGTGCCCTCCCTCGCGCCGTTGATGCGCTGCGTGTCCGAGGGATCGCGCGTGGCGGTCGCCATCCCGGGTGCCGATCTCGGCGCTCAGGGTGCGCAGGCGCTCGGGGTCGCCGAGGGCGACGGCGCGGTGTTCGTCTTCGACGTGCGCAAGGTGTTCCTGCCCGCCGCCGACGGTGCCGATCAGTACAACGCCGACTCGGGCATGCCCTCGGTCGTGCGGGCGCCCGACGGGCAGCCCGGCGTGGTGATCCCCGCGGGAGACGCCCCGACCGAGGCACGCTCGCAGACCATCAAGAAGGGCGACGGCGACACGCTCACCGCCGACTCCTCCGTGGTCATCCACGTGCAGGGTGTCGCGTGGGGATCCGACACGACCTTCGCCTCGACCTGGAAGAACGGCGCGCCCGGCCAGGCGACGGTGTCGGTTCTGCCGCCCGCGATGGCCGCGGCCCTCGAGGGGCAGACGGTCGGCTCGCAGGTGCTCATCGTCGTCCCCGCCGACCAGACCGCGCAGGACACGCAGATCCTGCAGGCGCCCGAGGGCACCGCCCTGGTCTACGTCGTCGACATCCTCGGTATCGCCGGCTGAGCGCAGCGCTCAGCCGCAAGCGACCGGCGCTCGGCTCCCGCCTCGTCGACGCGCGCGTCGGCTACGCGGTTCGCCGTGCCGCCTAGGATGGGCGGGTGTCCGCCACCGCCTCCCGTAGTGCTCCCGAGGAGCGCTTGGTGAACCTCGTCGTCGCCCTCATGGCGACCGAGCAGGGTCTGACGAAGGACACGATCCTCTCCTCCGTCGCGGGCTACCGTGAACAGCTCGAGGCGGGAGCGTCTAAGGACGCGCTCGAGAAGATGTTCGAGCGCGACAAAGAGAGCCTGCGGGGGCTCGGCGTCCCGATCGAGACGATCGGCAATCGCACCGACCCCGACGATCTCCGCGAGGCGCGGTACCGCGTGCCGACGGCGGAGTACTCCCTCCCCGACGACATCTCGTTCAGCCCGGCCGAGGTGGCCCTGCTCAACATCGCCGGCAGCGTCTGGGGGAGCGAATCGCTCTCGACCGACGCACGCAGCGGCCTGCGCAAGATCCGGGCCCTCGGCATCCCCGTCGACGAGCCCATCATCGGGTACGCGCCCCGCATCCGGGTGCGCGACGCGTCGTTTCCGGCGCTGCAGCGCGCCATCGAGCAGAGCCGTGTCGTGACCTTCACCTACCTGCGTCCCGGCGAGGCGCGTCCGCACGAGCGTCGTATCCGACCCCTGGCCCTGCTGGAGTAAGAGGCGCGGTGGCACGTCTTCGGGTTCGACCTCAACATGGATGCCGACCGCACCTTCCTGTTGTCGCGG
>NZ_CAUQWC010000251.1:0-4533 GCF_963521695.1 uncultured Microbacterium sp.
CTCGACGAGCGTTCCCAGGCTCACACCGGCGGCTGCGGCCTTCTCTTCATCGATGCCGACGTACAGCGCGAACCCGCGGGGCGCGGTCGAGGCGGCGGCGCGTGCGGGCGCCGCGGTGGCGGCTTCGGCAGCGGCGGGCTGAGGGGTGGATGCCGTGCCGGCGGTGGCGGGGCGGGTGGAGGCGGTCACGGGACGGTCGAGGACAGCGGAGAGCGACATGAGGAGAAATCCTTGGGTGTGTGAACCCGGGCGTCATCGTGAGCGGGGTTCGACGGGAGGTGAGGGCCGTGAGGCCGGAGCGCGGTTCCGGGGTACGCGTGATCGACGCGGATGCCAGGCGACCGGGGGACGACGTCGGCGTTCAGAAGCACGAGGTCAGGACGTTCGAGGGTCGCGGTCAGCGGCACATTCGACAGCACATGACAGCGCGGCCGGGCATCATCATGCCGGCAGTCCTGTTCGCCTCCCGGGCGGACAGAGGACGCGCGAAGTCAGTCATGGCGGCATTATTACCCACTGCGTCCAACAACGTCAAATCATGATGACGGTCCGGGTCCGGCGCATTCTGCTCGGTCCCTGCCGGTCAACCTGCGGTGCCGCCATGCATTCTGTGTCATCCCGGCGTCGGCGGGGATGACCGGCGTAGCCTCTCCACATGTCCGATCTGCACTTCGCCGACGACAAGACGGCGTCCCGTTTCACCCTTCATCGCGGCGACGACCTCGTCTCCGTCCTCGACTATCGCGACGACGGGCGCACGATCGCCCTCACCCGCGCCTTCACCATTCCCACCTTCCGAGGGCACGGCTACGCCGCCATCGTCACCGAGCGCGCCGTGGACGCGATCGAGGGGGCCGGCGACCGCGAAGTCATCCCGGTGTGCTGGTACGTGGGGGAGTGGTTCGACGCCCACCCCGAGCGCGCCGGCATCCTGCATCGGCGCCCGGCGTCATGACCGTCTGAACGTTTACGCGCGCGTGCGCGCACGTCAACCCCTGCCCGTCGTTCGTCCGACGCGACGAAGCTGAAGACCTCGAAAGGGGAAGTCATGAACGACGACCGCGATCTGCCCGAGGGTGTCATCGACGCCGACCCGCCCGGTGGATGGGAAAGCAGCGCTGTGGCCGACGGTGAAACCGCCGAGCGCAACGATCACGCCAAGGGGTCTGCGCGCCTGAACGACGCCGCACCCTCGGACCCCATCGAAGGCGATGCCGCAAGCCAGGGCATCGACCCCGACCTGAGCACGGAGGACTGACATGTCGGATGCAACCCGGGCCCCCGAGCCCAGCTCCGGTCCCGATGGAGGTGCCGACGCGGCCGACTCGGTCGGCGGCGCCGTCCACCGCGACCGCAAGAACCCCCAACCGGGGGAGCAGTCCGAACCGGCAATGGACATGCACGCCACCGACGACGAGGCGCGCATCCGCGGCGTCATCGTCCAGACGCGGGCCGACGTCGGCGACAAGAGCGAGGAACGCATCGCCGACGTCCTGCGCCAGCGCTTCACCGAGGTCGGTCTCGACCTCGGCGACGACCGCATCCGCGCCCTCGCGGCCGAGGTCGCCGGCGGCTGATCAGCTCGCAGACGCCCCGTGCCGCCGCTGAGGCGGCGCGGGGCGTTCGTGCGTCCGCGCGTTTGCTGCGAGCCGATGTCGGAGGTGCGACGTACCGTGGCTGCATGCGCATCCTGCACACCTCCGACTGGCACATCGGGCGCTCGTTCCACGGGCACTCCACCATCGACGCGCTCACCGGCGTGCTCGACGTGCTGGTGGAGCAGGTGCGCGAGAACGCGGTCGACCTCGTCATCGTGGCGGGCGACGTGTTTGATTCCGCCGCGCCGTCGGCGGCCTGCTATCCCGTGCTTTCGCACACCCTCGCCGCTCTCGCCGACGCCGGTGCCCGGGTGCTGGTCACCAGCGGCAACCACGACTCCGCGGCCCGTCTCGGTTTCCAGTCGGCTCTACTCCGCGACGACATCACGGTCCTGACCGACCCCTCGGCGGTCGGCACTCCGGTGACGTTCGCCGACGAGCACGGTCCCGTGCACGTATACGGCATCCCGTACCTCGAGCCGGCCATCGTGCGGCACCTGTGGGCGGGCGTCGAACTGCGCAGCCAGGCGCAGACGATGGCCCACGCCCTCGATCTCGTGCGCGCCGATGCGGCCGCGCGCGGGGGTCGCTTCGTCGTTGCGGCGCATTGCTTCGCCGCCGGCGTCGAGTCCACGCCCGGCGTCGAGCGCGAGATCCGGCAGGGGGGACTCGACGTCGTTCCCCTGTCGGCGTTCGACGGCCCCGATTACGTCGCCCTCGGGCACATCCATGGCCGTCAACAGCTCTCCGAGCGCGTGAGATACGCGGGGGCGCCGCTGCACTACAGCTTCGGCGAAGCGGGCAAACCCCGCGGGTCGTGGCTCGTCGATCTCGATGCGGCCGGCTTGTCGTCGGTGCGGTGGCTCGACCTTCCCGTGCCGCGTCCCCTCGTCACGCTGCGGGCGCCGCTCGACGACCTGCTCACCGACGAACGCTTCGCCGATCACCGTCAGCAGTGGGTGCGCGCGGAGTACACCGACCCCACCCCCCAGCCCGACCCGATGCGTCGTCTGCAGGCGCGCTTTCCGTGGTGTGCGACCGTCGTCCACCTGCCGGCCGCGTCGTCGGCCGACGACGGCGCCGGCTACGCGCGGCGCGTTCGGGCGGCCCGAGACGACGCCGAGGTGATCGACGCGTTCCTCGCGCACGTGCGCGAGGGCGAGGGCGCGTCGGTGGTCGAACGCGAGCTCATCCGCGACGTGCTGGGCGCCCGCACGATGGCCGAGGCGCGCGCGTGAAACTACACCGACTCGAACTCGAGGGGTTCGGCCCGTTCCTCGACGCGCAAGAGGTCGATTTCGACGCTTTCGCGGACGACGGCATCTTCCTCATCACCGGTCGCACCGGCGCGGGCAAGTCCAGCGTGCTCGACGGTGTCTGCTACGCCCTCTACGGCGGCGTCCCCCGCTACGACGGAGCGGAGCGGCGCCTGCGAAGCGATCACTGCGGCCCCGACGACCCGACGCGCGTCACCCTCGAGTTCAGTGCCGAGGGCGAACGGTGGCGTGTCACGCGATCGCCGGAGTTCGAACGGCCCAAGCGTCGGGGCGGCGGCACGACCAGGGAGCCGCACCGAGCACTGCTCGAGGTGCTCGCACCCGAGGGATGGACGGGGGTTGCCGCACGGCCGGTCGATGTGGCGGCTCGCCTCGACGAGATCCTCGGGCTCACCCAGCAGCAGTTCCTGCAGGTCATCCTGCTGGCGCAGAACCGTTTCGCCCGCTTTCTCCTCGCGAAGAACGACGAGCGGCTGACACTGCTGCGCACCCTGTTCGGCACGCGATCCTTCGAGCAGTACGCCGCCGACCTCGATGAGCGTCGAAAGCGCGCGAGCGAGCGTCTCGCCTCCGAGGGCGTCGAGGTGGCCACGCTTCTCGACGAGGCCGAGCGCTTGGTCGGCGAGCTCGACGGCCGAGAGTACGACCGTCCGATCCCGGGCGACGATGAGGGGGCCGTTCGCGGCGTCTCCGAGCGGCTCGCGCTGGTCGTGCGCGCGGTCGAGCGCGCCGACTACCGTGTCGACACCCTCGCTCGCGAGAACCGCGTCGTCGACGCCCGACTCGACGCCGCCCTGGCCGCTGAGCGCGAGGCCCGTTCGCTGGCCGAGCGGCAGAGCGACCGCGTCGGCGAGCGCGAGAGGCTCACGGCCCTCGAGGCCCAGGCGGAGGCGATCACCGCCATCCGCCGTGAGGCCGAGGCCGCCGCCGGCGCCGAAGAGTTACGCCCGGCGATCGAGACCGCCGAGGCCGCCCGCCGTGCATACGTCCTCGCCGACGAGAGACTCTCCGACGCCGATGCCGGGGTTCGCGCCGTCGACGAGGTGCTCGCTGCCGACGCCGACCTGGGGTCGCGGGACGACGCGCTCACCGCTCTCCTGTCGCGCGGCGAGGCCGCGCTGAAGGTCGAGCGTGAACTCGCCGATCTCGACCGCGACGTGAACCGCCTCCGGGGGCGTGTCGACACCGTCGACGCCGAGCGGCAGAAGCTCGCGGTCGAACGCCTCGAGATCCCCGACATGCTTCGCGTCCTCGACGACCGCATCGCCGAGCTGGCCGGTGCCGACGCACGACGAGACGCCGCTCTCGCGTTTCGCGACGAGACGTCGCGTCGTCTCGACGCCGCTCTCGAGGCGGCCCGCCTGCTCGATCAGCGCGATCAGGCCGACCTCGCCTCGCTGGTGCGGGCAGACGACCTCCAGCGGGCGATCGACGCGTGGACGACGCTCCTGCGTCGCCGACTCTCCGGTGCTGCGGTCGAACTGGCGCACGATCTGGTCGACGGCGAGCCCTGCGCGGTGTGCGGTGCGCGCGAGCACCCGGACCCCGCTCGCGGTTCCGACGCTCCCGTGAGCGACGCCGACCTCTCCGCCGCGGAGGATCGCAAGAACGCCGCCGTCGAGAGCGACCGGCTCGCCTCCGACGCCGCTCGCGTCGCC
>NZ_CAUQWC010000252.1:0-4508 GCF_963521695.1 uncultured Microbacterium sp.
CCGCGCGCGGGCCCCCCCCCGCCGCCCACCCCCGCTTCGCCGTGCGGCTCGTCGCGGAGGGCGTGCACCCCGTCGACCGTCAGCGCCACCTCGTCGAAGCCGGCCGATGTCGCCCACCGGTGCGCGCGACGGCGAGCGCGCCGCGCATCCGCACGCGCGAGGACGACGCCGTCGTCTCCGAGAAGGGTCATCGCTCCGATAGTTCCCTGCCCGAGCGACGCCAGCGCCACCGCGAGGGGGGCGGCATCCTGAATCACTAGGGCGCGGTCGAGACGGAGTGTCACCCGCGCGTCGAGGCCGGACACCTCAGCTCCCACACGAACGCGAGGATCGGCCCTGACCAGCGGATCCTGCGTCGGCGCCTGCACCACCACCGTCGCGAGGGGGAATGCCGCCAGCACCGAATCGACGCACACGAACTCGGCGGACGGCGTGAGCCCCTCAGGGAGGTGCACCACGAGATCGGGCGCGGCCGGCAGCAGGCCGCGTCCGCTCGAGCCGGGCACGGGGATCTTCTGCGCGAGGAGCAGCGACTGCCGATTGCCCGCGCGGACGCGGTCCTCACCGGGACGTCCCGCCCAGTCGGGGCCGTCGTGCCAGGCGACGGCATCCGGAACGTGAGCCAGGACGGCCCCGGCCTGCCAGGCGCGGTGCGCCCACTCCCAGTCCTCGCCGCCGTAGGAGGAGAACGATTCGTCGAATCCGCCGATCTCGTCGAAGAAGGCCCGGGAGCAGGCGGCGACGGCACTGATGACGTACCGGTACGAGCGGTCGTCGGCATGAAGGAGGTTGTCGCTGCGGGCGTACTCGTCGCGGAGCCACGCGGGCTCGGGCAGCTCGTGGGCGGGGCCGACCTCGGCGACCGGCGTCTCGGCATCCATCCCGCTCAGGTCGGCGTGGCGGCGGCGCCCGACGGTGACCGCTTCGGGAAGGAGAGCGGGCAGTCGGGTCAGCCGGCGCACGTACTCCGGCTCGGGCGTGGTGTCGGCGTCGAGGAAGCACAGGACATCGCCCGTGGCAGCGGCGGCACCGAGGTTCCGTGCGGCGGCTGCCCGGAACCCGCGGTCGTCCTGACGGACGAGCCGGACGCCGGAGGGGATGGCCGGCTCCGTCGGCGAGCCGTCGTCGGCGACGATGATCTCGAGGAGCTCGGCCGGGTGGTCCTGGTGCTGCAGGGCGGCGAGCGTCCGCGCCAGCTGCTCGGACTGGTCGAAGTGCGTCACGATGACGCTGACCCGCGGAGGATCCGGCTGCCGGTCCGCGACGAGATCCCACCGGTTGCCCGGGACCCACGGCATCCGATCGCCTTGCTCAGCGGCGACCGCGCTCACGGGAAGACCTCCGCCCACCAGCGCAGGTAGGCGCGTGCCGCGTCAGCCCGACCGAACGGCACGGGGTCGAGGCCGTGCCAGGTGCGCGTGGCCTCGTGGCGGGCCATCGCCACCTCGGCGGCGAGGTCGTCGGGATCGACCACGCGCAGGGCGCCCGGGCGCAGCTCGACCATCTCGTCGATGTAGCGGTTGCGCACGGCGAGGGGCTGTCGGCCCCAGCCGATCCATGACGTCAGCGAGCCGGACGCCGACACGTGCCGGTGGGCGATCACGGGAACGGAGACACGACGCGCCCGCGCGATCATCTCGGGGTCGTCGAGCCATCCCGTCACCTCGACGTCGACGCCCGCGGCGGACGCGCGACGGACGAACGCGTCGAGGTCTTCGGCGTGCCCGTCGGAGGCGCGTCCCAGCACGGTCAGGCGGGTCATCCCGGCCGAAACCGTCGCGGCCAGCGCTTCGTCGTGCCCCTTGCCGGGGTAGAAGTACCCGAGGACGCCGACCGCATCATCGCCGGCGACGCGGTCCGAGGGCTCGACCGTCTCGACGGGGAGGGGAACGATCGCGACAGGGCCGTTCCAGACACCCTCTTCGCGGAGAAGCTCGCGCTCGTGCGCGCTGTTCACGGCCACCCCGCGCGCGGCCTCCGCCACCGACCGATAGAACGCGCGGCGGCGGGGGCGATTGCGTTCGCCGTCCGACGCCTGGGGAACGTCGTGGAAGGTCACCGACAGCGGATGGCGGCCGGCCAGATCGACGACGACACGCGCCGCCTCTTCGAGCGACGACCCCCACAACCGGTCGGTGACGTGCGCGTGCACGGGCGTGCCCGGGGGAAGGGCCGCGAGCGCGTCAGCGGTGCTCAGCCGCGCCGACGGCTGCTGCTCGAGCACCTCGGTCGCGATCTCACGGGCGTATGCGGCGACGCCGTGCGGCCCCGGGTGCACGAGGAGGACGGGCAGGGTGGCATCCGCAATCGTGGACGCCATCACGCAGCTGCCGCCCACGTGCGGAGGAGGGGGGCCATGCGCGCGACGACGGCGGCCAACAGCTCGGGACGTTCGGCGTAGTACGCGAGATGCGCTTCGCGCACGGTCTCCACGGGGAGCGTCTCGCCCGCGACCGTCCAGTCGGGGTTGGGCGCGGCATCCAGGTTCCAGGCGTCGACGACCCACCGCTCCAACGGCGCGCGCACGCCCGCGAGGATGGGACGACCGGGATCGACGACGCGACCGGGCGCGCCGAGGGCGGCGACGAGCCGCTCGCCGAGCGGGAGGAACAGGGCGTTTCCGGGGTGGTTGACGGTGCGGGCGAGGTCGTCGACGACCGGATCGAAGAGATCGGATGCCACGACGTCGAGTCCGAGACTCTCGCGGCGACGCAGCTCGGCGACCGACGCGTCGGCGATGGCATGCACCGCAGCCGGTGGCAGTTCGGCGGGAACGGGTGTTCCCGCGGCCTCGGCGACGACGCGCACGTCGTGGTAGGCGACCAGGGGCGGATCCTCCGGGAACGCGGGCAGACGCAGCACCGCTTGGAACGGGTGCAGTCCCCCGAACCGGATGGCGGGCACCGTCACCAGCCGGGCCGCCGGGGGAAGCGAGGCGCGCAACTGCATCGTGCCGAGCGGGAGGTCGCGGTAGTCGTCGCGGATGGGCTGGGCGACGAGGAATGCGGCCCCGGCGAGGAGGGTGTGCAGGCGCTCCGCGTCGGTCGCGGTCAGCTCGTGCACCGCCGGCACGCGGATGGCGGGAAGAGCGTCGGATGCGATGACCAACCGAAGTGATTCCGCCTGGCAATTGCCCACGACCAGGCCGAAATTCTCGGGCAGCGGCATCTCGCCGAAGAATTCTCCGTAGTGCCGTCGCCGCGCTATCACCGCGTCGCCGTGGTCCGCAAGGCTCTGCAGCCGCGCCGTCTCACCACCCATGATGAGAAGGTATCCGTCGGTGTCATCGTCGTCCCAACCGCCCCGTTGCATTGCGATGTGCCTGGCGATGCGGTACGCGTACGCACGCCACGCCACATCACTGCACGAGGAGGAGAGAGATCGTCGCCACCACCGTTCCCCCGGTTCGCGTCGCCGCCGTCCCATCGGCCCACCCCTATGTCTCCGCCATCACCGACTCCGGTCGCGTGACGGTGCTCGCCGACCCGCCGCCTCCCGGCGCCCCGGCGGGCCAGTGGTGGCCGCCGCAGGTCTTGCTGCCGGAGTGGCTCGAGGCGCACGCCGACGAATTCGACCTGGTCCACGTGCATTTCGGGATCGAGTCCTTCTCTCCCGACGAGCTGCGGGCGACGGTCGCGACGCTTCGTCGACTGGGCCGGCCCCTCGTCTATTCGGTGCACGATCTCGAGAATCCTCAGCTGACCGCGCAGGACACCCATCGCGCGTCGTTAGCCGTGCTGGCCGCGGGGGCCGATGCGCTCATCGCCCTGACCGACACCGCCGCCGCGTCGGTGCGGGACATCGTCCGTCGCCCCGTCACCGTCATCGCCCACCCCACACTGCTCGGAGACGCACGGCGTCCCACCGGCAACGGCCACGACGCCCTGCGCGTGGGCGTGCACCTGCGGGACCTCCGACCCAACATCGACGGCGTCGGAACGACCGCCACCCTCGTTCGCGCCGTCACCGGCCTGCGGGCGCAGGGCGCGCGCGTCGAGGCCGTGGTGCGCATGAACGAACGGGTTCGCGACGCGGAGGCCGCGGCGACCATCGCCCTTCTCGCCGAGGGGGCCGACGGCGTCACCGTCGAGCGCGGAACCCGCCTCGACGACGATGCCCTGGCCGCATGGCTCGCCGACCTCGACGCGTGCGTGCTCCCCTACCGACACGGCACGCAGTCGGGGTGGGCGGAGCTCTGCTACGACCTCGCCGTGCCCATCGTCAGCACCCCCGTCGGACACATTGCCGCACAGCACCCCGCCGACTTCCACGCGTTCGACGTGGGCGACCCCGTCTCGCTCGCCCGGGCGATCATGAATGCCACGGGCCAGGCATCGTCGGTTCCGGGATCGGCGGCGCGCTCCGCCGAGGTGGAGCAACGACTCGCGGGGCGCCGCGCGCAACTCGACGAAGTACGCGCCGCGCACGTCGCCGTGTACCGCCGCGCTCTCGCAGCGGAGGTCGCCGCGTGATCCGCGGGACGCGGCCGCTGAGGGTGCTCGTCGTCG
>NZ_CAUQWC010000253.1:0-4490 GCF_963521695.1 uncultured Microbacterium sp.
CCGTCCCACGCTGCCGTTGCGGCGACCGCCCCCGGGTCGGCGGACGGGGTGGGCCGACGCTACCGTCGCGGCGCCGTCATCGACTCCTGCGCGCTGCCCGACGACCGACTCGCGCTTCTGTCGGCGGAGTCCGACGGCCGGGGCACGCTCCGCATCCTCGCCGGTGCCGCCCCCGCGCTGTGGTCGGCCGCAGAGGACTCCACCCGTGACGACCTGCTGAACGCGGTGACCGGCGGTGCGCCCCACGACGAGGAGGCCCGCGCGGTGGACGACGCCTTGAGCCAGCTCGTCGAGGCGGGACTGCTCACGGTCACCGAATGAACGACAGCGACGCTGCGATCAGCCGCAGGTGCCGTCGGCCTGCAGAGCCGGGTCACTGACGATGGCGCCGGCGATGTCGAACGTGGCCACCAGGTCCTGACCTTGCACGGTCGCGGACGTCAGCGTCAGCCCCGCCGGCAGCCGGTCGGCGATGCACAGGCTCGACGTCTGCAGGATGCCGTCGGCGACACCACCGAACTGACCGCGGAGGGTGTCGGCGTCGAGCTCGTTGCCCGCGACCTGGAACGACGACGGCGTCAGTGTGAGATCGCCCTCGGCCGCGCCGGGCGTCACGGCGACACCGACCGGGATGCCGATGCCGAACAGCGACAGCGACGTCTCGAACGTCACGTCCGGTGCGGCGACGCCGATCGTGCCGGCGGGGAGGTCGGGGAGCTCTGCGAGCAGCGCCCGCACCTGCTCCTGGTCGAGGCGAACCGAGGCGGTTCCCCCCTCGGCGGCCGGTCCGGCCGACACCGGCACCCCACGGAGGTCCACGCGCACATCTCCGGTGATCGGCCCCAGGGTGACGTCGTCGGAGGCCACGGCGACCTCTTCGAGGCGCCCCCCGATCACCTGCGGCAGAACGAGGCCGGACACCTGCACGTCGACGTCCTGGTCGTCGGGCAGCCCGACGTTGGACACGACGAGGGAGCGCACCGTGCTGGTCACGACCGAGCGCGCGATGAACTCTGCGGCCACGACCGCGGCCGCCAGCAGCACGACGACCACGACGATCACCGCGATCCAGCGACCGGTCTTCCGGCCCGACGGGCGGCGGGGTGTCGTGGCATCGGTCATCGTCACATCCGTTCCGGAGCGCTCACGCCGAGCAGGGTCAGACCGTTGCGCAGCACCTGACCGGTCGCGTCGTTGAGCCAGAGGCGCGTGCGGTGCACCGACTCGACCGGCGCGTCACCGAGCGGGATGACGCGACAGTTGTCGTACCAGCGGTGGTAGAGGCCTGCGAGCTCTTCGAGGTAGCGCGCGACGCGGTGCGGCTCGCGCACCTCGGCGGCGAAGGCCACGATCCGCGGGAACTCCTGGAGGGCACCCAGCAGCGCCGACTCGGTCTCGTGATCGAGCAGCTCGGGGGCGAACTCCGAACGGTCGACCCCGGAGCCGTGCGCGTTGCGCGCGACGTTGTGCGTGCGGGCGTGGGCGTACTGCACGTAGAAGACGGGGTTGTCGTTCGTGCGCTTCTGCAGCACGTCGAGGTCGATGTCGAGGTTGGAGTCGGCCGAACTGCGCGTCAAGGCGTAGCGGGCGGCATCCACCCCGACGATCTCGACGAGGTCTTCGAGGGTCACCACGGTGCCGGCGCGCTTGGACATGCGCATCGGCTGCCCGTCCCGCACGAGGTTGACCATCTGGCCGATGAGCACCTGGAGGTTGACGTTCGGTTCGTCGCCGAAGGCGGCGCACATCGCCATGAGGCGCTGCACGTACCCGTGGTGGTCGGCGCCGAGCATGATGATGCAGCGGTTGAAGCCGCGCTCGCGCTTGTCGAGGTAGTACGCGAGGTCGCCCGAGATGTAGGCGGGCTGCCCATCGGACTTGATGATGACGCGGTCTTTGTCGTCGCCGAACTCGGTCGAACGCAGCCATGTCGCGCCGTCGGCCTCGAAGATGTGGCCGAGCTCGCGCAGGCGCGCGACGGCCCGGTCGACGGCGCCCGAATCGTGCAGGTCGTTCTCGTGGAAGTACACGTCGAAGTCGACGCCGAACTCGTGCAGCGACTGCTTGATCTCGCCGAACATGAGGGTCACACCGAGCTCGCGGAAGGCCTCTTGCTTGGCATCCGGATCGAGGGCGTCGATGTCGCCGTCGTACTGCTCGGTGACGCGCGCGGCGATGTCGTGGATGTAGGCGCCGCCGTAGCCGTCGTCCGGGGTCGGGTCGCCCTGGTGGGCGGCCACGAGGCTGCGGGCGAAGCGGTCGATCTGGGCGCCGTGGTCATTGAAGTAGTACTCGCGGGTGACCTTCGCGCCCTGAGACGAGAGGATGCGCGCGAGCGCGTCACCCGCCGCGGCCCACCGGGTTCCGCCGAGGTGGATCGGGCCGGTGGGGTTGGCGCTGACGAATTCGAGGTTGATGATCTCGTCGGCACGGGACTCGTTCGTGCCGAACGCCGCCCCCTCGTCGACGATCGTCTTGGCCAGGGCGCCGGCGGCCGCCGCGTCGAGGCGGATGTTGATAAAGCCGGGTCCGGCGACCTCGACGCTGGCGATGCCGTCGATGGCCTCGAGCCCCGCGGCGATCTCGCGGGCGAACTCGCGCGGATTCGCGCCGACGACCTTCGACAGCTTCAAAGCGGCGTTGGACGCCCAGTCGCCGTGGTCGCGGTTCTTCGGCCGCTCGAGCGGCAGGTCGGCGGCCGTGATCCCCACCGAGGACCCCTCTCGTCGCGCCTCCGCGAGCGGGGCGATGACGGTGAGCAGGGCGGCGGAGAGGGCAGCGGGATCCATAACCCGTCAAGTCTAGGGCGCGACGCCTGCGGCGCGCCGCGTCAGCCGACGGCGTCAGGATGCATGAGCCGTGGGGCGGAGGTGACCTCACGTGGCTCAACGGATCCGCGCGAGCCGCGTCGCTCCTGCATCCGGACCACGTCCGCCGGCGCCGCCAGCCGACGGCGTCAGGATGCATGAGCCATGGGGCGCAAGTGGCCTCACGTGGCTCAACGGATCCGCGCGAGCCGCGTCGCTCCTGCATGCGGACCACGTCCGCCGGCCGCGTCAGCCGATCTGCACCAGGGCCTCGTGGTCGTCGGGGGTCGTGGCATCCGGGGTGTCGCCATCGAGCACCGCGTCGACATGCATGCGCTCGAGCCCGACGTAGCCGCCGTGGTAGCTGAGGAAGGCGCAGTCGGCGGCGTCGCGACCCGTCGCGATGCGCACCAGCGAACGGCGGTCGGCGAGTCGCGTGGCGTCGACGACATACCAGGCCCCGTCGATGTAGGCCTCGGCCACGGCGTGGAAGTCCATGGGCTCGAGGCCCGGCGCGTAACACGCGGCGTAACGGGCGGGCATGTCCATCGCACGGAGCAGGGCGATGACCACGTGCGCGTAGTCGCGGCAGACGCCCTGCCCGGTCATCAAGGTGGTCACCGCACTGTCGGTGCCGAAGCTGAGTCCGGGGGTGTAGGTGACGGTGGAGGCGACGAAACCCGACACCGCGGCCAGCAGTTCCTCTCCGCCGAGGCCACGGAACTGCCGCCGCGCCTGAGCGAACACCTCATCGGACTGGCAGTACCGACTCGGGCGCAGGTAGGTGATGGTCTCGAGGTCGCTCGATCGAGGACCCTGCGCCGGTCCCGAGACCACGGCGTCGTAGCGCACCGACAGCGGCCCCTGCTCCCCCGTGAGACGGTGCAGACGACTGCCCGACTGGTCGACGATCTCGGTCGGGGTATAGACGCGATCGCCCTGAGAGAACGTCAGTGTCTCGTCGGCGACCGGTACGCCCTGGGCCGCGGTGATCTGGAAGATGAGGTCGACGGACGCCCCCAGATCGAGGTCGAGTTCGGCGGTCACACGGCGCGGCACCGGGCAATCCTCGCACGCGGTCGAAGGCCCTCGGACCACCGCGGACGAATCGGGTCACCCGTCTTTCTCACCCGCTCCGGGAGACGCTCCCTGACTCGGCTTCTTGTCGTCGTTGCCGCCGGGGCCGCCGTTTCCAGGCCCCTCGTCGTCGCCGCCGTTCGGCGGGGATCGGTCGTCATCCCCGACGCCGTTCTCCGGCTCTTCGGGCGTCGGTTCCGCCGTCGGCTCGGCGGTCTCGGTGGGTTCCGGTTCGGCGCTGTCGGTCGGTTCCGGCGCGGTCGTCTCGCTCGGTTCGGGCTCGCCGGTCTCCTCCGGCACCGGCGACGATGATGGCGCCGGTGCGAGTGACGTGAGGTCTGCCCGCACGGTGGCGATGCGGGCCAGGATGCCGTCAGCCTCCGCCGCGGTGATCTCGCCCGCGTCGCGCTGCGCGATGACGTCGGCCTCGAGGGCGTCGAGGCTCGCCAGCGCCGAGGCGTAGTCGCCGGCAGAGGCCAGCTCGGCGACGGTCTGCACCGACTGCTGCCACGCGGAGGGCGCAGCGTCCGGCGGCGTGCACGCGGCGAGCGCGATACCGGCGGCGAGCAGAAGCGCGGCCGCCGGTGCGGCGCGACGGGTCACGGG
>NZ_CAUQWC010000254.1:0-4463 GCF_963521695.1 uncultured Microbacterium sp.
GGCCGGGGCCGCCCCGCCCTCGACCGCGGCGTCCCACGCGTCCAGTGCCGGGGAGAGGGCGTCGATCATGGTCTTGTCGCCGAGCTCGGCCTTACCGCGCGCGACGACCCCGTCCACGCCGGCGCGCAGGGCTGCGCCCAGCGAGGCGGCATCCACCTCGTTGGATGACAGGGCGGGGCCCATGCGCAGGAACAGCGTCCCATACAGGGGGCCGCTGGCGCCGCCGACCGACGAGACCAGGGTCATGCCGACGGTCTTGAACAGCTCGGCGGCGCTCGCCGGCGGGTCATCGAGCTTGGCGACCACTGCGTCGAGGCCGCGCGCCATGTTGGAGCCGTGGTCGGCGTCGCCGATCTCGGAGTCCAGGCGCGTCAGCTCGTCTTTGTGCTGCCGCACGGCCTCGCGGAACGCGCGGATCCAGGCGACGAGGTCGTCGGTCGAGACGGCGCCGCTCACGCGCCCCACCGCAGTCCCGGGGTGACGACGGGCGCGTCCCACAGCCTCAGCATCTCGTCGTCGGCCTTGACGACCGTGAGCGAGGCGCCGGCCATGTCGAGGCTCGTGATGTAGTCGCCGACGAGCACCCGCTTGACCTCGACGCCGGCCTCCGCCAGCAGCGGTGCGATCTCGCCGTACAGCAGGTACTGCTCGATCAAGGGCGTCCCGCCCAAGCCGGACAGCAGCACGATCGCCGGTCCCACAGGCTCGCCGAAGTCGTGCACGACGGGATCGACCATCAGCTTCGCGATCTCGTGGGCGGATGCCAGCTTCACCCGTGAGCGACCGGGTTCGCCGTGGATGCCGACTCCGACCTCCATCTCGTCGTCGGGGAGTTCGAAGGTGGGTCGGCCCGCGGCGGGGACGGTGCAACTGGTCAGTGCCACGCCCATCGATCGGCCCGCGGCCGACACGCGCCGCGCGAGCTCGGCGACGGTGGCGAGGTCGGCGCCCTCCTCCGCCATCGCGCCGACGATCTTCTCGAGGATGACCGTGGTGCCGGTGCCGCGGCGGCCGGCGGTCCAGGTGGAGTCCGTGACGGCGACGTCGTCGGCGACCACGACGGACTCGACCTGCACGCCTTCGGCGGCGGCGAGCTCGGCGGCCATCTCGAAGTTCAGCACGTCGCCGGTGTAGTTCTTCACGATGTGCAGCACCCCGGCCCCGGAATCCACCGCCTGCGTCGCCGCGAGCACCTGATCGGGCGTCGGAGACGTGAACACCTCACCGGCGGCGGCGGCGTCGAGCATGCCCCGCCCCACGAACCCGCCGTGCAGCGGCTCGTGTCCGGAACCCCCACCCGACACGAGCGCGACCTTCCCCGCTGGCGTCGGCTCCGCGCGCGAGATGACCCGGTTCTCGGCATCCACCTTCAGTTCGGGGTAGGCGGCTTCGATTCCCCGCAGGGCCTCGGCCAGCACGTTGCCCGGGTCGTTCACGAACTTCTTCACGGTGCCTCCTCGTCGTGGCGTCGACGGCGCGAGCCGTCGCACACCCGACGATGCTCGTCGGCCGCCGTCGCGTCAAGGGTGGGGAGCGCGAGGTCAGAGGCGTTCGTGCGGGAGGACCTGCTTGATGCGCTCGATCGGATTCTGCGCGGGGGCCTCGTTGTAGGCGCCCGCGAGTTCCTGCTCGCTGAGAGCGTGGATCGCGGCCATGATCTCGTCGGTCGCTCCGCGGCGGGCGCGTCCCGACGACGCGGGGCCGTGAGGTGACAGGTCGAGCGGCGTGCCGAAGCGCACCGTGATGCGCGGCTTCGTGCTCGGGAACTTCGCGCCGACGGGCATGACCGCGTCGGTGCCGATGAGACCCACGGGCACGACCGGCGCGCCGGTCTGCAGCGCCAGGAACGCCACGCCGGTGCGGCCCTTGTACAGCCGACCGTCGAGCGAGCGTGTGCCTTCGGGGTACAGCGCCACCGCGCGGCCGTCTTCGAGCAGGGCCCGCTGCTGGTCGAGGGCCTCGAGGGCTTTCTGGCCTGCTCCGCGTTCGACGCCGATCGCGCCGATCGCGGTGAAGAACTGTCGTGACGCCCACTTCTCGAAGTACGCCGCCTTCGCCATGAAGTGCACCGGCCGGGGGGCGGCCACCGGGATCGCGATGGAGTCGATGAACGACAGGTGATTGCTGGCGAAGATGACGGGACCGGTGCGCGGGACGTTCTCGCGCCCCTCGATGCGCGGGCGGTAGACGGCGCGGGCCAGCGGCGCGATGAGGGAGCGCCCGAGGAGGTAGGTGGCGCCCATCTGCTGCGGCCGTGCTGCGGGGGGTTCAGCGGGCAGGTCGGAACTCACCCGACGAGATTACTCGCCGCCGCATACCCGCGCGCGCATGAGGACTCCCAGGCGCGACCAAGCGGAATGCGCCAAGATGGAACCCTCCCCGCTCCCTTCGAGAGGTCTCCTGTGCGCTTCCGCCCGTTCGCTTCCCTGTCCGTCGCCGCCGCCGCGGCGTTGCTGCTGGCGGGGTGCGCCGGTTCACCCGACCAGGCGCAGAGCCCGGATGCCACGACCGGGACGGCCGACGCCGGGCAGTGCCAGGCCCCCCTCGCCGAAGCCCCCGCACCCGAGGGACTCACGGTCGCGGGCGACTTCCAGTCGAAAGTCGACGTGACCCTTCCCGACGCCTACGCTCCCGCGGAGCTGCAGCGCACCACCCTGATCGAGGGGTCCGGCGAGCAGGTGCAGGCGGGCGATGTGCTCAAGGCCAACTTCACCCTGGTCGACGCGGCGAGCGGCGCCGTTCAGCTGCAGTCGATCGAGACGGCGCCCGACGGCATGGACACACTCATCTCGTCGCAGCAGATCTTCGGCGCCTCGCTCCAGTGCGCGACGATCGGCTCGCGAACCGTGTCGTCCTTCCCCGCGGGAGCCCTCGGAGACGGCTCGCCCGCTTTCGTCCTCATCGCGGATGCCATCGAAGAGCTGCCCACGCGCGCCGAGGGCGCCGAAGTCGCTCCCGTCGAGGGCATGCCGACCGTGACTTTCGCCGACGACGGTGCGCCCACCATCACCGTCCCCGGCACGCCCGCGCCCGCCGAGACGCGCATCGAGAACCTGCGGAAGGGCTCCGGCGAGGTGGTCAACCCCGGTGACACGGTCATCGTGCAGTACACGGGCGTCCTCTACGACGGCGGCACCGTGTTCGACTCCAGCTGGGACCGGGGCGCGCCGGCGCAGTTCGCGACGACGGGCGTGGTGCCCGGATTCAAGAAGGCCCTCGAGGGACAGACTGTCGGTTCGCAGGTCGTCGCGGTGATCCCCGCCGTCGACGGCTACGGCGACCAGGCGTCGGGCTCGATCCCGGCGAACTCCGCGCTCGTCTTCGTCGTGGACATCCTCGGCGTGCAGCACGCCGCCGAAGCCGCTCAGTAGGCTGACGGCATGCGTCGCGTCCTCATCCTCGGTTCCACCGGCTCGATCGGGACGCAGGCGCTCGATGTCATCCGCGCCAACCCCGACCGTTTCGACGTGGTCGGGTTGGCCGCGGGGAGCGACCGAGCCGGCGTGGAGTCTCTGGCCGACGCGTTCGGGGTCGAGCACATCGCGCTCGGCGCCGTCGAGGCGGAGCAGCTGGTTCGCGATGTCGAGGCAGACGTGGTGCTCAACGGCATCACCGGCTCTGTGGGACTCGGGCCCACGATCGCCGCGCTCGAAGAGGGGCGCACCCTCGCCCTCGCCAACAAGGAGTCTCTGATCGTCGGCGGCGACCTCGTCACGGCGCTCGCCGCTCCGGGCCAGATCGTGCCCGTCGACTCCGAGCACTCCGCCATCGCGCAGGCGCTGCGTTCGGGGGAGCAGCACGAGGTGCGCCGGTTGGTGCTGACGGCGTCCGGCGGCCCCTTCCGCGGTCGTTCGCGAGAGCAGCTCGTCGACGTCACCCCCGCCCAGGCGCTCGCCCACCCGACGTGGGACATGGGCCGCGTCGTCACGACCAACTCGGCGACGTTGGTGAACAAGGGCCTCGAGGTGATCGAGGCGCACCTGCTGTTCGACGTCGCCTACGACCGTATCGACGTCACGGTGCACCCGCAGTCGATCGTGCACTCGATGGTCGAGTTCGTCGACGGGTCGACCATCGCGCAGGCCTCGCCGCCCGACATGCGCCTGCCCATCTCGCTCGGCCTCGACTGGCCGCACCGCATCGGCGGCGTCGGCGCCCCGCTCGACTGGACGCGCGCGTCGCAGTGGACGTTCGAGCCTCTCGACGAGGAGGCCTTCGGCTCGGTCGCCCTGGCCAAGCGGGTCGGCCGCGCGGGAGCGACGTTCCCGGCGGTGTTCAACGCCGCCAACGAGCAGGCCGTCGACGCGTTCCACGAGGGACGCCTCGGCTTCCTCGACATCGTCGAGCTCATCGAGCGGGTCGTCGAACGGCATGACGCGCCGGCGGCTCTCACGCGCGAGTCCCTCGCCGAAGCCGAGGCGTGGGCGCGCCGCACAGCTGACGAGATCATCGCCGCGCGCTGA
>NZ_CAUQWC010000255.1:0-4453 GCF_963521695.1 uncultured Microbacterium sp.
GTTTACGTGGGCGTTACATGGGGGTGGGCGGATCAACAGGTGGGGCCCGGGGGAGAAGAATCGTAGATGGCTCGACGTCATTTGCCGTGCGGCCATGGCTCGTCGCCGGACCGCAGCCGGAGGTCCCTGACAGACTGAGGGGATGCCGGGGGAGTACGGGTGGCAGCGCGTGCGCGCCGGCGATGCGACGATCTCTGTTGCCGAAGACGAGCCAGTGGCCTGCGTGTCTCGCCCCGGCGAGCCCAGCCGGATAGCGACGTGGCCCGATCTCGATCTCGGCGCGCGCGCGACCCAGTTGACTTTTCTCTCTACGTCAACGGGTGCGTGGGTCGTCTATCGCCCACAGGAGGCACAGGATCAGTCGATCGCACCCGGTCGCACCGCCGCCGTGCACGTCGGACTCGACGCGACGGCGCGTGTCGCCGACCCGCTGGGCGACGCGCAGCTGATCGGAGCGACCGTCCATGGACTGTGGCTGCGCGACCCGGCGGTCAGTCGTGACCCGGACGACATCACCTCCTGGCTCTCGGACGACATCAGGGTGCGGTCCAGCGGGGGTACTGAGCACCGGATGACGGTGGACCGGCGTATCGCGTGGGCGCTCGATACGGGAGCCTCCGACACGCGTGTGGCCGTCTATACGGAGCCACCGCGCCGGTCGCCAGGGGGCTGGGTGTACACGACCGCCCACATCCCTCTGCGGCCGGGAGAACTCCCCGCGGAGATCCGCACCCGTGCCCTCGCCCTCGATCCCGTCGACGATGCCGCCATGATCAGGACAATGAGCGCCCTCGTGCCGCAACGAGTCCCGCGCGAGGCCGACGACCCTCGCGCGTCGTGGCGGAGGGCGCGGGTATCCGCCGCTGACCGCGCGGCGGCGGTCGCGGCCGCCACCGGCGAGTTCGCGAACCTGGACGCCTACTGGACCGATCCCATCGGAAAGACGGCACCCCTTACGGGCGGCCTGCGCCACCCCCGGGTCGAGGTACGGGGGGAGTGGCCCGACACCCGAGTGGAGGTGAGCTTCTGGCATCCGCTCTTTCCGAGTGGACGGATGCGGCGGACGCTCCACGTCTTCGACGCCGCCGGACGGTTCGCGCCGCCGCTCTACGCGTCGGTGCACCTCATGGAAGACCTCGCGACGCAGAAGATTCCGCCGATCGAGACGGCGATCGACGGCATCCTCGAGATTTGAGACCGAGGGGTGAGCCGCCGCAGACAGATTCGTCGAGACGCTCGCCCGAGTTGCTCACCCCGTCATTCGTTCACGTCGAAGATGCGGGAGAAATGAACTGACCTCCGTTCGCCCGCACCGGTGCGTGATGCGAGGAACGTAGCGTCTGAGGGTCGGCGATGGCCAAGAGTCGACGCATTCCGTCCTCTGGTTGTCGCGTTGCGGTTCAGAAGCCGAGCGTCGTCGATGACGGACCGGGCGGGGCTCAGGCGAACATCAAGTAAGCCATCACGGGGTCGCTCGAGGAAGTGGCTGAATGAGGGTGGGGGCGCTGAACCACTCGGGCGGAAGCTCGGGAGGGCGCGCGGCTTGCACCGTGACTTGTGCGGCGATGGCGGAACCCTTGACCTTCACCCACGCTGCGGCGACGAGTCCACCCAACTCCAAATGCTGAATGGTCGGAAGGTAGTGCGGGCTGGTGGTGGCGGTGAGCGACCCCACCGCTCGACCATCGATGCGCACGTCGACGAGCTGCTTCGCGACTCCGCGTGCACTCGTCGTCTCCACACGGTGAAGGGTTCCGATTGCGATGCTCTCCGAGCCGAGGTTGACGTGCGGCGCGATGGCGTCGAGGTGGTTCTCCTCACCCGTCACCTGTACGGCGTTGCCCCAGGGCAGAAGCGAGTACGCGACCGTGGGTGGCTCGTTGACAGGGATAAGCAGATGCGGCTCGTTGAGGGCCAACGAGACGCGGGCGTGCACCTTCGGTGGTCCATCCCATCCCTGGCGCTGAACCGCCCAGAGTCGGGCACGGGTCGTGGGGGTGTACCCGGCCGCTTCTATTCGGCTCATTGATGGGTGGTAACGATCCGCGTCTTCTCGGGCGACATAGCCCACGTGGAGGCCGTCGATGATGACCATGATGGCGCGACGGTGGTAGCGATTCGCGGGCTCCGTACGCAGCGAGGCCGCAACGTCAGGGATCTCGACCTCTTCGTCGAGGCGGAGAACTCGGCCGGTGAGCGACTTGATTACCTTTGCGATTTCAGAGGTTCGCGCAAATACCCCCTCGACCTCCGTCGCCTTGTACTTGTCGCTGCCGAGCAGGATGTATGGCGCGAGGTCGCCTCCCGGTCGGAGGAGGCGCGGCGCTCGAGCAGGAGGCGCGAGGGCGCCGGTTGCCGTGACTCTCACTTCGGTAGCAGTGTTGGCGGTATCTGCAGCGGCAGCTCGAGCCTCAGCACGCGTTGTGTAGCCGGCCCGGCTCGGATTCTCATACGTCTCGGGTCGCGGCTCGGCGCGTGCCGCCTCGACGGGAGGCACAGCGAATGCCGCAGTTTTTCCGGTTGTGGGCTCGTGCTGTCGGCGCATCTGCGGCGCGGTGGTTCGCGAATGACGTCGGAGGATGACCGACCACACAACCGCCCCTACGGTAACGACTGGAGCGAGAAAAATCCCGGCCAGGAACCAGGCTGCGGCGGCAGTGAAGCGATCCGGTGCCCCCGCCACCTTGCCAGCGTCCAGACCCACGAGAACGATGAAGACGATGACCGCAACGACATGGACCGCCGCCATGATGAGGAGCGGTGTCTGTGGTCGCATGGATGCTTTCGGCATTGAATTGTCGCCCTCTGTTCAGCGGCACCCGGGGATGCTTGTTGTCGTCTGTGCTGCGGTCAAGTCGCTGCCGGTGATCGTACAAGTGGACGGTGGCGAGCGCATCGCCGACAGTGACGATCGCACGGGGTGGTGTCTGAGCCTCCACCCCCTCACGCGGAGTACGCGGTTGGCAACGGTTCGTGCTTCGACGGGCGTCCGACTGCCGCGCTGAGGCTTGGACGAATTGGACGAATTGGACGTTTTGGCCGTTATGGCTGAGAATCGGGACATGCCTCCCCACGCGCGTTTGTCACGTCAGTCGCAGGTCGTCGAGCCGCCGCACGACCTCGACGGGATGATGCGGCTGGCGAACTTCCTTGAGCAACACTCCGCCCCGGCCGCGCTGATAGGGCCGGATGGCGAGCAAGTGCCGCTGCCGCTCCCCGTCTACGAGGCACTCAAGAGTGTCGTGGACGCAATGGAGCGCGGCGCATCTGTCAGCCTCGAACCGATCGATCGTCAGCTCACCACCCAGCAGGCGGCCTCGCTTCTCGGGATCAGTCGAAACACCCTTGTGCGGCTCCTCGATGAGCATGAGCTCCCATTCGAGCGACTGGGAGAGACCAGGCACCGTCGGTTGCGACTCCACGATGTGCTCGCCTACCGGGATCGCAAACGAGAAGACCGTCGGAGTCGTTTTGACGAGATGACCCGTCAGGCGAATGACGACGGTCTGTACGACACCGATGCATCGGCCTATGCCGAGGTGCTGCGGCGCGCGCGGAGTCAGTAAGTCGTGAGCAGCTTCACGGCGTTCCTCGATGCCTGCGTGCTCGTCCCGATCGCTCCCTGCGACACCCTCCTGCGCATGGCCGACTGCGGAGCGTTCCGGCCCCTCTGGTCGAACAAGGTCGAAGAGGAGGCGCTACGCGCCCTCTGTGAAATTCACCCGGACATTGATCCCGGCCGGTTCCACAGTCGTTTCCGCAGCATGAACGAGGCGTTCGAAGATGCGCGCGTTCTCGGATGGGAGCCGCTCATGGAGGGGCTCGAACTGCCCGACCCGAATGATCGCCACGTTCTCGCAGCTGCGATCCGCGGGAGGGCAGATGTCATCGTTACCGAGAACGTACGCGACTTCCCCGCGACCACGCTGTCGCCGCTCGGGCTCGAGGCCGTGCGCCTCGACGAGTTTCTGCTGGCGCAGTCGATCTCAACGTGGGGGTGACCGTACAGATCATCGGGGATCAGGCGCGGGCGATGGGCAGACCCCCGGTCACAGGGGATCAACTGCTCGGACGGCTCACGCGCAGCGGGGCACCGCGGTTCGCCCGTGCCGTTGCCGACGCCATGGCCACCCCGCCGCCCGCCACGCCCTGAGGTGTTGGCCCCACTCGGCCGCAGATCGCCCAAATGAACAGGGAGAGTCACGCGAGGCACTCCCCGCGTACGTCTCTGCATGGCATCCGGTTCATCGCTCCGGGGCGGCGTGAGGCGCTTCCGGCGATCTGCGGAACGGCGCCGAGGGCCTGGGCGGTGTCGTTTCCGAACACCAGGCCCAGCGATCCCACGGCGGTGAAGAGCGGCACCGTCAGCCAGAACGCGGGCGCTCCGAAGACGTGTCCCCGTCGCCGACGGCGACGACGGGGACACGTTCCGACCCCTCTGTCATAGGAGAAG
>NZ_CAUQWC010000256.1:0-4357 GCF_963521695.1 uncultured Microbacterium sp.
CCACCACCCCGCGCGAGCGCGAGGCCGCGCCCGGGCAGCGCTACCGCCACCCGCCCCGACGTCACACCAGCAGTTGGTGCTTCGCCAGGTCGCGGTACAGGGGAGTGGATGCCACGAGCTCGCTGTGCGTGCCCTGACCGACGACCCGGCCGTCCTCCAGCACGACGATGAGGTCGCTGTCGACGACGGTCGACAGACGGTGGGCGATGACGAGGAGCGTGCGGTCGGTCGCGACGGCGTCGATGGCCTCGCGCATGCGCTGCTCGTTCACACCGTCGAGCGACGACGTCGACTCGTCGAGCAGCAGCACCGGGGGAGCGGCCAGCAACGCCCGCGCGATCGCGAGACGCTGACGCTCGCCGCCCGAGAGCATGACCCCGTCCTCTCCGACGGGTGCGTCAACGCCGAGCGGGTTGCGCTCGAGGACGTCGCCGAGGTTCACCGCGCGCAGCACGCGCGCGCAGTCGGCATCGGATGCCGCAGGCGAGGCGAGGCGCAGATTGTCGGCGATCGTGCCGGCGAGGGTGGGGGCGTCCTGCTCGACGTAGCCGAATCGGGCGCGCAGCTCGTCGCGGGACAGCTCGCGCGCGTCGACGCCGTCGATGAGGATCTCCCCGTCGGTGGGGTCGTAGAAGCGCTCGACGAGCGAGAGGATCGTGCTCTTCCCCGCCCCCGACGGTCCCACGAGCGCGACGCGCGACCCCCGCGGAACGGCGAACGACACTCCGCGCAGCACCTCGTGGTCGGTCTCGGCCGGTGGCTCGGCGGAGTCCAGGTGCACGTCCGCCAGCACCGACCGCGCCTCCGCGGCAGCGGCCTCGCGCGCCTTGACGACGTGATCGGGGTAGCGGAACCGCACCTCGCGGAAGGCGACCGCCGCGGCGTCCGGAACCGCTCGAGACGTGCCCGGCCGATCTCCCTCGTCTTCGAGGGGGAGGTCGAGCACCTCTTGGATGCGTCCGAGCGCACCCAGCGCCTGGTTGACCGAGGTGATCGCGCCGATCGCCGACGCCAGCGGCTGCACCAGCAGGAACAGGAAGATGACGAACGTGACGAGGGCGGCGACGTCGATGGCTCCGGATGCGACGCGGAAACCGCCGACGCCCAGCACCACGAGCAGTGACACCTGCAGCGCGACACCCGCGACGGGCACGATGAGAGCCGACACCTTGGCGATGCGCACGCCCGCGTCATAGGCCGCGGTCGCGGTCTCGGTCACCGTCGCGGTCTCGCGCTCGGTGGCACCGGCCGCACGGATGGTGCGGATGGATCCGACGGCGCGCTCGACGCCGGCCGACAGTTCGCCGACCTTCTCCTGCTGAGCGGCGGAGGCGACGCGGATCCGGGTGCTGAGGACGACGACCGTCGCGAGCGAGGCTCCGATGACGACGACGATGAGGCCGAGCAGCAGGGGGTCGATGAACGCCATCGCGATCACCGCGCCGACGAGGATGAGCGCGCTGCCTACGGCATCCGCGAGTCCCTGCGTCAGCACGGCGTACAGCAGCGTGGTGTCGGTGCCCACTCGCGAGACGAGGTCGCCGGTGCGACGCGCGTCGAACTCGCTGATGGGCAGGCGCAGGATCCGGGCGATGAGACGTCGGCGGCTGGAGTAGACGACGGCGGTACCCGTGCGCTGGAGCAGGTAGTGCTGGTAGCCCGAGATCAGCGACGACAGCACGACGAAACCGACGAGCAGCCACACCAGTGCGCCGAGCGGTGCGGACTGCTGCACGCGCGTGATCACCTGGCCGACGAGAAGCGGCTGCACGAGCGTCGCACCCGCACCGAGGATGCTCAGCACCGCGACGACGACGAGCGTGCGCTTGTGCTCGAGCAGGAAGGGCAGCAGCTGCCGGAACGACGCGCGCGGGCCCTCGGGCACGCGGCGGCCGCGCCGACCGCGCGCGGGAGCGGGAACGGACATGCTCACCTCGGGAAAGGAAATGGGGGTCCTTCGACCGTACCTCTCGCGGCTGTGGGTGGCCCACGTGCACGACTCCTGCGCGAAGCCTCTTCCTGAGGGCCCGGTGCCCGCTCGACGCCGCTCCGCAGGAGTTGTGTCGGCCGCAGGCCGGTACCGGGCCGCAGAACGATGGATGCCACGAGGCCCAGGCCCCGTGGCATCCGTCGTCCGAAGAGAACGCGTTACGGCGCGGTGGCTCCGGCGGCGATGTTGTCGTCGTAGTCGACGTCCTTCGTCTCGGGCGAGAGCACGACGGCGATGAGCGTCAGCACGCCCATCCCCGACAGATACAGGCCGACCAGCCACGGGTTGCCGTCTCCGGCGGCCCAGAGCGCGACGGCGACGATCGGGGCGAGGGCCGCTCCGAGGATCGACGAGACGTTGTACGAGATGGCCGAGCCGGTGTACCGGGTGTTCGTGGGGAAGAGTTCGGGCAGCACCGCGCCCATCGGCCCGAAGGTCGTGCCCATCAGCAGGAACCCGAACACGAGGAAGGCCTGCACGAGCGCGCCGGTGAACTTCGGGTCGGCGTGCGGCAGCAGGAACACCGAGAAGCTCAGGCCGAACACGATGATCGCGATCGTCACCCCGATCAGCAGACGCTTACGGCCGATGGCGTCGGCGACGGGGCCCGACAGCATCGTGAAGACGCCGAAGAACACCACGCCGATGATCTGCATGATGACGAAGTCGGTGTAGCCGAAGCCCAGGCCCGGCACGTAGGCGGCCGCGTCGAACGGGGTGCCGGCCGTCTCGGCGGCTGCTGCTGCGGCTTCGGCGGTGGGCTTGGTGCCGTACGACAGCGTGAAGCTGGTCATCAGGTAGAACAGCACGTAGGTCGCCAGCATGATGAACGTTCCGAGCACCAGTTGCTTGCCGTTGCGGCGAACGACCTCGCCGAGCGGGAACTTGCGGATCGCGCCGCTCTTCTCGGCCTTCGAGAACGACGTGCTCTCGACGAGCTTGAGGCGCACGTACAGGCCGACGATGACCATGACGGCCGAGAACAGGAACGGGACGCGCCAGCCCCAGGTGAGGAACTCCTCGGAGCGCTGGGCCGTGCCGTCGGGGTGCGGCAGGGCGAAGTTGATGACGAGGAACACCGTGTTGGCGATGATGAAGCCGATCGGGGCGCCCAGTTGCGGGAACGTGCCGAACAGAGCGCGCTTGCCCTTGGGGGCGTTCTCGGTCGCGACGAGCGCCGCGCCCGACCATTCGCCGCCGAGGGCGAAGCCCTGCGCCAGGCGCATGATCAGCAGCAGCACGGCCGCCCAGACGCCGATCTCGTTGAAGGTCGGGAGGCACCCGATCAGGAAGGTCGCGACACCCATCACGAGAAGGGATGCCACGAGCGTGGCCTTGCGGCCGAATCGGTCGCCGAAGTGGCCGAACACGATCGCACCGAGGGGGCGTGCGACCATCGCGGCGCCGAAGACGCTGAACGACAGCAGCAGCGAGGTCGTCTCGTTGCCGGTGGGGAAGAAGAGCACCGGGAAGACGAGGACGGCGGCGGTGGCGTACGCGTAGAAGTCGTAGAACTCGATCGTCGTTCCGACGAGGCTCGCGGTGATGACGCGCGAGCGCGGGTTGGCCGGTGCGGCGGTGGAGCGGGTGGAGGGGGATGACGTGGTCATGACTGCCTGACGGGAAGGTTCTTCGTTCGCGTCCGGGATGGGGCGCAGCGGTGGGGCGCAGCGATCACAGGGGTGGAAGTGAGGGAGCGCACGGCGGGGGCACCGGCGACGTCCCCGGGTGAGGGGCGTCTAGACCCTCCAGTCTATGCGCGCGCTGAGCGCGCCCTGGATTCCGCCCGGCGCCCTGTCGCGTGAGCGGCGATCAGCGCCAGATGACCGCGAGGCCGGCGTTCACGAGCGTCAGGATGCCGACCGGCCAGAACAGCCCCGGCGGGAGCGAGCCCGTGCGCTTCTGGCGCGCCGACCCGATGCCGATCAGCGCGCCGATGACGATCAGGACGACGAGCTTGACGCCGATCTTGACGTAGTTGAGGTCGTGGTCGAGGCCCCACGGCGCCGAGAGGATGAGGCCCGTGAGCAGTGAGATGCCCAGGGCGTTGTTCATGAGTGCGGTCACGCGCACACGACGGGCGACGACCTCGACGACCCACGCCCCGAACAGCACGGCGAAGCCGACGAGGTGCACGAGGACGACGACGTCACGCAGGATCTCCATACCCGTCAGGCTAGGGATGCCGAGGCCTCCGTCGCCAGCAAGGCGGGCCTCAGTCCCGCGGGTTCCCGCGACGGCACTGCCGCGGGTGCCGACACCGGCGCGGACCGGGGCGCGGAACATGCACCGGGGCGACCGCTGACCGCCCCCGTGCACATTCCGTGCCCCCGCCGCCCGGTGGGGCCGCGCCTCGGATCTGCCGGC
>NZ_CAUQWC010000257.1:0-4324 GCF_963521695.1 uncultured Microbacterium sp.
CTACCGCGGCGAGATCGGCACGCGCGCGGGCCAGGCGCAGCTCGGCCTCGGCCGCCTCCGCCTCGGCCCTCAGCCGTGCCACCTCGGCATCGGCTGCGGAGGGAACGGGGGCTGCGTCGCCGGGCTCGCTCATGCGCGTCAGCCTACGGCGAGGCCGCCGCCTCGGCATCCGTTCTCCGGGCGCGTCGAATCGTCAGCCGATCCTCATCGCGGGCGCGCAGGCGCGAGAAAGTCGCCGCGAACACGAGGGCGGCTCCGGCTCCCACCAGGGCCCCACCGATCGTGTCCGACAACCAGTGCGCGTGCAGGTAGGTCCGGCTGAACGCCATCAGCACGACCCAGGCGACCCCGACGATCCGCACCCACACGTGGGGGAACAGCACTGCCGCGACCACCGCGATGGTCGCCGCGTTCGCCGTGTGACCCGAGGGGAAGGAGCCGTAGTCGCTCAGGATGAGGATGTCCTCCGGGCGCGCCCTGCCGAAGGTCTGCTTGATCACCTGGACGAGCAGGGCACTGCCCACCGACGCGGCGAGGAAGTACACCGCCGACCATCGTCGTCGCGACAGGAAAAGTGCCGCGGCCCCCAGCAACGGCACGATCAGCACCGCGGTGAGGTGGCCTCCCACGGTGTCCATCACGAGGGCGAACACGTACACCGGCTGCGAGGGCGCCGCGGCGAACAACTGGTTCCACCACACGTCGATGGCGAACGGGCTGGGTCCGCGGAAGAACACCCACGCCCCGAGTCCGCACGCGAGAGCGATGAGTACGACACCCACCACGGCCCGGAAACGCTGCGGACGCGTGTCGAGCACCACCTCGATCGCGCTGTCGCCTATCGACCTGTCATCCATCGCCTCATGATGCCGTCTCGGGCGGCGCCGCGGAATGGTCGCTCGCGCGGACGGGCTCCCGCTCGTGCTCTGCTACTGTTCGCCGCGGCACGGGGCGCCTTCGACGGATGCCGGGAACGGCACGTGCCGAAGGCGCCTCCCGACAACCCGACCCGCGCGGTGCCGGGCACCTCATGGACTGACGATCACCCGACCCGCGCGGTGCCGGGCACCGCGCGTACGGCACCGCACCGGCCGGATGCCGGCACGCGCTCCGTGCGGCCCTGCACGCCTCAGGGCGCGAGACGCTCCACCGTGCGCGGACGCACGAGCGTCCACAACGCGATCACGCCGATCACGGCGCAGCCGACCATGACCGAGGCCATTGTCGTGGCGGTGATGCCGGACCCGGTCGCGAGCAGTCCGACGAGCGGTGAGATGACACCCGCGACGCCGAAGTTGGCGGCACCGATGATCGACTGCGCCGTACCCGCTGCCTTGCCGTGCCGGTCGAGCGCGAGCACCTGCGCGCAGGGGAAGGTGAACCCGCACGCGGTCATGAAGAAGAACAAGGGGATGATCGTGCCCCAGAGGCCCAGTCCGAGCTGGTCGGTCAGCACGATCGTGCCGCCCGCGAGCACCAGCACCGCGGTCGACACCGCGAGCACCCACTGCGGCCCGAAGCGGGCGGCGAGGCGCGACGCCACCTGCACACCCACGACCACGCCCACCGAGTTGGCGGCGAACAGCACGCCGTATTGCTGCGGGTTGAAGCCGTACGTCACCTGGAAGAGGAACGAGGATGCCGAGAGGTACGAGAACAAACCGCTGAAGGCCATCGCGCCGATGACGAGCACCCCGATGAACACGCGATCGCGGAAGACGCTGCCGTAGCGCTGCCAGACGGTCGTGGCGCCCGGGCCGCCGCGGCGAGCCGGCGGCAGGGTCTCGGGGATGAAGATGATGGCCGACACGAGCATCACGGCGCCGTATACCGCGAGCACCACGAAGATCCCGCGCCAGTTCATCACGAGCAGCAGCGCCGAACCCGCCAGGGGCGCGAGCACGGGAGCGACGCCCGAGACCATCGCCATGCGCGAGAGCATGACGACCAGGCGGCGGCCACCGAACAAGTCGCGGATGATGGCCGCGGCCACGACGCCACCGGCGGCGGCACCGGCGCCCATCAGCACGCGAGCGACCGAGAGGGTGCCCAGCGTCGGCGCGAGCGCGGCGAAGATGCTGGCGGCCACGTGCAGCGCGGTGACCGACAGCAGGGGCAGTCGCCGCCCGACCTTGTCGCTGAGCGGTCCGACGATGAGCTGCCCGAGGGCGAAGCCGATCATCGTGCCGGTCAGGGTGAGCTGAATGGCCGCGGCCGTCGTCTGGAAGTCGGCCTCGAGCACCGGGAACGCCGGCAGGTACAGGTCGATCGTGAACGGGCCGAGGGCGGTGAGCGCGCCCAGCAGCACGATGTACAGCACGCGCCGCGACGACGGGATGGCATCGCCCGGGTGCAGCACGATCGGCGCGGTGGCCGGGTTCTTACCGAGCGTCCGGATGGCCCCGGTGGTGGTGGGGGCGGGGCGCGAGGGCGCCGTGGAGGGAGTGATGACGGGGTGGGAGGAGGTATCGAGCACGCGTCTGGTTTCGTTTCGTCACGCCGGACAGCCCGACGCGGTCGGGCTGAGAAAGTGGGGGGATCGTCGAACCTCGAATCGATTCGACCTCGTCATACTATCGCGACTCCCCCGCCCGCCACCATCCCGGCTCGGGGGTTCCTCCCAGGCCATCGGCCCATTCGCCCGAATAGGCTGGACATGTCGGCGGACGCCGATGTGTCCCGCCCCGAAGAGAGACAGAACACAGCGCATGACCTCCCCCTCCGATAAGCGAGCGAGCGGCAACCCCGCCAAGCAGGCTCAGATCGACCTCACCGTCAAGCAGCAGCGCGAGCAGAAGCGCCAGGAGAAGCTGGCCGAGTACCAGAAGCAGGTGGCGCGTCGTAAGCGCGGCAAGCTCGTGTGGTGGGTCGTCGGCTCCGTGGCATCCGTCGCCGTGATCGGTCTGGTCGTGGCGTCCTTCGTCTTCGCCCCCGCTCCCGCTCCCAGCTACGAGGCGGGCAATTCCACGGGGCAGGAGATCGGCGGCGTGGAGACCTTCGAGAACCGCTCCGACCACGTGCAGGGCACGGTGACGTACGAGCAGAACCCGCCCGCCGGTGGCCCCCACAACCCGTACTGGCTCAACTGCGGCGTCTACACCGAGCCCCAGGCGAACGAGAACGCGGTGCACTCGATGGAGCACGGCGCCATCTGGGTCACCTACGACCCGGCACGCGTCGACGAGACCGGCATCGACGCGCTGAAAGCCGTCATGCCCTCCAGCTACGTGATCCTCTCGCCCTACCCCGAGATGGACACCGCTGTCGCAGTGAGCGGCTGGAACAACCAGCTCAAGGTCGACGACCCGGCCGACCCGCGCATCAAGGACTTCTTCACCGAGTTCTGGCGCAGCCAGAACGTCCCCGAGCCCAACGCCTCCTGCTCCGGCGCGATCGACGGTCCGGGCAAGGCCTGACGTGAGCGACGACGCTCCAGCGGCGCGTCCCGCGGTCCGTTGGATCGTCGTCGCGGTCGTCGCCGTCGCGGTCGTGGCCGTGGCCTTCGCGATCGGACGCTTCACGGCGTTCGGTGCGACCGCCGCGCCCGCGCACCCGTCGAACACTTCGGCCGACGCGGGCTTCGCCCGCGACATGCAGGTGCATCACACTCAAGCCGTGCTCATGGCAATGGAGATCTACCGCAAGACCGACGACGACGAACTGCGTACCCTCTCGTACGACATCGCGACCGGTCAGTCCGGTCAGCGCGGCGAGATGTACGGGTGGCTCGTGGAATGGGGCCTCCCGCAAGCGTCGAGCCAACCCCTCATGACGTGGATGGAAGCGTCGGGCGAGCACAGCCACGGCGACACCGCGACACTCACGCAGGAGCAACTGCTCACCGAGATGGGAATGGCCTCGGATGCCGAGCTCGATGAACTCCGCACTCTGCAGGGCCAGCCCGCCGACTGCCTGTTCCTGGGCCTGATGATCCGTCACCACCAGGGCGCGATCCCCATGGCCCAGGCCATCGTCGAGCTCGGCGACGACTCGCGGGTGAAAGAGGTCGCCGGCACGATCGTCAGCGGCCAGTCCGCCGAGATCGACGCGATGCGCGACATCCAATCGCGCCTCGGCTGCAGCACCTGACCCGCCCGCACGCCTCGCCCGCGCGGCATCCGCCCCACCCCACGCATAAACGCGATCCGCGCCCGTAAACGCGCGCTCCCCGCGTTTCTGACCGCGAATCGCGTTTATGCGCGCGGGTCGCGTGTGTGCTGCGGAGCGCGTTCATGCGCGCGCCGCGCGTGCCGCACCGCCACCTCCCGGCGTCCACCGCCGACGCGCGCCCGCCCCGTGCGCCTTTCCCGCCCTGACCCTGCAC
>NZ_CAUQWC010000258.1:0-4283 GCF_963521695.1 uncultured Microbacterium sp.
GGCCCGCCTTCGCCACCCCGACGCGGTGGCGTACGGCGGCGAGGACGGCGGGATCTTCGGAGCGCTTCGCCGTGCGGACGGCCGCGCGTGCCCGCCCCAGGTGCGAGCGCAGGCGGTCGGCGACGTCGGAGGGCAGGGCCGGGTCCGTTCGGCGCCAGCGGCGACCGTCGATGACGAGCCATCTCTCGTCGTCAGAGGGGTCTTGCGCATTCCCGGATGCCATCACTCCAGTGCAGTCGACGACGTCGACGGGGGAAACTCCCCGGCACCGTCCAGACTTCCGTGCTAGCTTGGTGTCATTCGTTCTGGGACTTGCTTCATCGACGCCCGCCTCATCGCTGAGATGCCGGGCGCACGGCGCCGAGCCGTTTACGACAGCAATCCCACCCTCAATCATCGCGTGCCCCGCTCGACGGCTTCGGTCCTCGCATCGCACTCGCGGAAAGTTCTTGTGTCCCTGCTTCACTCTTCGCCGCTATCGTGGCGCCAGGCCGATCTCGACGTGTATGTAGCGATGGCCGGATCCGACTACGCCGGTTTCGTCGGCGCGGGCTCCTCGGGCTTCGAAGCCCAGGGTCCCCTCGGCGAGAATCTCGGCTTCCATATCTCCGTCGACGCAGCGCAGGCTGCGGTCGACGGCCACCGCGTCCGCGGTACCGACTCGGTACCGCGGCGTCCCCGTCCGCTCCGCACGCGTCGGAGCGGCGCCCACGGTCGCGTCTGCGGCCCAACATGAATAAAGAGGAAACACGATGGCCACTGGCACCGTGAAATGGTTCAACTCCGAAAAGGGATACGGCTTCATCGCTCCCGATGACGGCTCCGCCGACCTGTTCGCGCACTTCAGCGCGATCCAGGGCAACGGCTTCAAAGAGCTGGCAGAAGCGCAGAAGGTCGAATTCGACGCCGAGCAGGGCCCCAAGGGCATGCAGGCGGCGAACATCCGCCCCCTCTAAGCTCCGCTGAGACCCGGAAGCCGGGCTCGTCGCAGACGCGATGAGCCCGGCTTCCGGTGTTCTCCGGCCCGTCGTGACACCGATGGCACACACGTCACGGGGGTTACCGTTTGCCGTGAGCCTCCTGCACATGTGGATGTATTCCGAGGGCCCCATACGAGGGCACGTAGTGTGGGCCTCAGCCGGGTAACCGCTCGGCTCCCCACCAGGGTCACCCCCGATCCGAGGAGAAGTTTCATCGCCTCCACCATCGTCGAGTCCCGCCTCGGCCCCGTTCGTCAGACGTACTCCGGCACCACTGAGTTTCCCCCCATCGCCAAGGCCTACACAGAGTTGTCGCAGGTCGTCCGCGAGAGCGGGCTCTTGGCTCGCACCCCCCGCTTCTATGTCCTCGTCGCGATCGCGGTAGGCCTCGGTTTCGCCGGAGCCATCACCGGATTCGTCCTGCTCGGTGACAGCTGGTACCAGTTGTTGATCGCCGCGGCCCTCGGCATCCTGTTCACCCAGGTCGCCTTCCTCGCCCACGAGGCGAATCACCGTCAGATCCTCTCCTCGGGTCCCGCCAACGACCGCCTCGCCCTGATCATCGGCAACGGCATCGTCGGCATGAGCCAGTCGTGGTGGGCGTCCAAGCACACCCGCCACCACGCCAACCCGAACCGCGTCGGCAAAGACCCCGACATCGAGATCGACACGATCTCGTTCCTCGACGAAGACGCCGCCAAGGCACGCGGCGTCCAGCGGTGGATCACCCGACGTCAGGGCTGGCTGTTCTTCCCCCTGCTCACGCTCGAGGGTCTCAACCTGCATTTCCTCGCGCTTCGCCACCTGTCGTCCCGTGAAGAGATCAAGGGCCGCTGGCAAGAGCTCGGCCTGCTCGCGCTGCGCCACGCGCTCGTGATCACCCCGGTCTTCGTCTTCCTTCCGCTGGGCATGGCTTTCGCGTTCCTCGGCGTTCAGCTGGCCGTGTTCGGCGTCTACATGGGCGCGTCGTTCGCACCCAACCACAAGGGCATGGCGGTCATCGCCCCCGGCGCGAAGCTCGACTTCTTCAGCAAGCAGGTCTACACCTCGCGCAACATCTCCGGCGGCTGGTGGGCGACGTGGCTCATGGGTGGTCTGAACTACCAGATCGAGCACCACCTGTTCCCGAACATGGCGCGCCCGCACCTCAGCCGTGCACGTTCGATCGTGCGCGAGCACTGCAAGACCCTCGGCGTCCCGTACGTCGAGACCACCCTGCTGCAGTCCTACAGCATCGTCATCCGGTACCTCAACGAGGTGGGGCTCGCCGCTCGCGATCCCTTCGACTGCCCGTTGACCGGATCGACGCGTCACCTCTCCGTCAAGTAACGACCACGCACACGAAGGCGTCGCCCCCTGGAGGGGCGGCGCCTTCGTCGTTCTCGCCCGTCTTCGCGGCCGTCATCGGCGCGCGGCCCACGCGGAGAGGCATCCGGACGTCAGTGGCGTCGCCCGAAGGACACCGCGGAGCCCTCCCCCGGTCGTGCGGGGAGCGCCGGCGAAGGTGCTCGGGCGAGATCGCCTGCCGGTGAAGGGGCGTGTGAGCGGTGCCCGTCGTCAGGCGCGAGGGATCTCGTGCAGCAGAACGTCGCGAACGTCGCCGTCGGCGAGGGTGAGCGTCATGAAGGTGCAGGCGGGCTGGCGCCGGCGATCGGTGGGCGAACCGGGATTCAACAGGCGCAGACCCTTCGGCGTCACCGTATCCCACGGGATGTGGCTGTGGCCGAACACGAGCAGGTCGGTCTCGGGGAATGCGGCATCCATGCGCTTCTCCCGCCCGGTCGCCGCTCCCGTCTCGTGCACGACCGCGATCCTCATACCGTCGATCTCGGCGCGCGCGATCTCCGGCAGGCGCGTGCGCAGGTCGTCACCGTCGTTATTGCCCCAGACGCCCCGCACGGGTCCGAGGGCGCTTAGCTCGTCGAGCACGGTGACGCTCACCCAGTCGCCGGCGTGCACGATCAGATCGACCTCGGATGCCGCCCGGCGCACGGCATCCGGAAGGACGCGTGCCCGCTTGGGCACGTGCGTGTCGGCCACGAGGAGCAGTCGGGTCGCCATTCCCCCACGCTACCCATCGGTGGGACCCCGTGTCCCAGACCCGGCGCTCGGCAGGAGACGTCATCACCTCGGCGAGCAGCGCCGCGCGCCTCGTCGACGTCCGCGGCGCGAAAGCGCGGGATTGATCGCGCGCGATCGCCACCCGGCGAGCGACGACAATAAAGGGGTGCCCACTCCCCGCCGCTCCCCCGTCGTCCCCCTGATCGCGGATGCCGCTCTCGTCATCCTCTTCGCGGCAATCGGTCGAGCGACGCACGAGGGCGATGCCTTCGGCCCGTTCGGCACAGGGCTGGCGACGACGGCCTGGCCGTTCCTGGTCGCGCTGCTGGCGGGCTGGTCAATCACGCGTGCCTGGCGTCGCCCCGTCGCCGT
Organism: uncultured Microbacterium sp.; assembly: GCF_963521695.1. Lineage (GTDB taxonomy): Bacteria > Actinomycetota > Actinomycetes > Actinomycetales > Microbacteriaceae > Microbacterium. The sequence continues at coordinate 3,414 of NZ_CAUQWC010000258.1, forward strand.
CCTGCGCACCGGCCTGCCGGTGTGGGCGGTGACGGTCGTGCTGGGGATGGCGTTGCGGGCGCTGAGCGGCCAGGGCATCGCCGTCGCGTTCGTCATCGTCGCCACGATCACGCTCGCGCTGTTCCTGCTCGGCTGGCGCGCCGTCGCTCATCTGACGGCCCGCCCGCGTCGCGCCTGAAGGCCCTGACGGAAACGCCGGGCGTGGGGAGGCGTCGACCTCAGTCGCTGAGCGAGACGTCGACCTGGATCTCGGCCGCGAGGCGCTCGAGCTCGGCGACGAGGTCGTCGACCTCCACTCCCTCGGCGAGCGTCACGGTGATCGCGGCTTCGAAGAGGCGTCCGCCGGCCATCGCGGCATCCGTCGTCTGCGTCGACATCCGCTCGATGCTCGCACCCCGCGCGCTGAGCGCCGCGGAGACCTCCCGCACGATGCCCGGACGATCGTTGCCGACCACGTCGAGGGTCACGCTGCGCGCGACGGATGCCGACGCGGCGGCCGAGCCGGTGTGCACGATCACCGCGAGGGTTCCGGCCAAGCCCTCGAGCGCCCGGCGCAGCGCGTCGGCGCGATCGGCTGACACCGAGACCTCGACGATCCCGGCGAAGGCACCCGCGAGTTCGGCGAGCTCGCTGTTCTCCCAGTTGCCACCGTGGGCATCGACGATGTCGGCGACGGCGGAGACGAGACCGGCGCGATCGTCGCCGACGACGGTGAGCACGAGGGTGACCATGCCGACAGCGTACTGAGCATGGCGCTGGCCGCGGGATTCGCCGGAGGCTGAGCTCGTGATCGCGTCGCTGACCGCGGCCGGAGACGACGCGTGGCCGGGGCGTGCGGCGGGCGGCTCGCGACCCCGCGCATGGCCGCTG